>NZ_MUNE01000116.1 GCF_002154605.1 Streptomyces milbemycinicus
CCCGAACCGAATGCCGCGAGATGGTGCGCAGGCGCAGCCAACGCACAGCGCAGCGAAGCACACCCCTTCACGGGGGGGGTACGGCAGTTACATCAACTTCGCCGCCATGGTGGAGAGCAGGACGGGGGACAAGGACCGAGCGGCGGACTACCTCAGCCAGTCGCACGCCACCGACGCGCGGATGGGCCAGGAGTACCGGGCGCACGAAACGCTCGTCGGCCCTGTGCCCGCGACCACTCAAGCAGTCGGCATCAAAGTCGCGCTTGCGGCGCGCTCCGGGCCTTGACCACGAATTACGGGATCCACTTGGGCCACCGGCCCGATGAGCACACCATGCACGCGACCTTGGCCGTGCCCTCGCACGTCACGCATCCCGCGAGTCCCCCACAGTCGGGGCAGTTGACCTCACCCCAGCCCGCGCAATAGCCGCAGTACCACCGGCGGCCGTCGGCATCCGCCCAGGTCGGCGTCGGCTCACTTGGCCGCCTCCGTGCCGGGCGGGTCGTCATGGGCCGGGCGCCCCCGTACCCCGGAGGCGCAGGCGCTTCCGCGCGCCGCCCACGGCCGACCACCCGATGCTCAGCGCGTCGATGTCGGCGAGGGCTAATGCGGAGCGGAGTTCGGAGGCGGCTCCTTCGGCGTCTGCCGCGGGCTCTTCGAGGCCGGTCACCGTTCCATCGCCGCCTGTTCGCGTGTGAAGGGCGGGATGTACGGGGGTGCCGGGTCGAGGGTTCGCATGAGGGGGATGGTCCACTCGACCGGGATCAGCGGTAGTCGGAAGCGCATCTGTTCCGCGTACGACACCGGGCGTGGCATAAGGTCCGGCGTGGTGGCGGGTGGCGGAGGAGCGGCGGGAATGGGCTGCCGTTCGAGGGTGGCGGTTCGGGGGCCGAACAGGGCCTTTTTCACTCGTCCGAGTGATCGTGATACGAATCGCATTGTCGCTCTGCTCCTGTCAGATCGGCCACGCCCCGGGCCGTCCCAAGCAGCGCCGGGGTTTTGGTTGTTCGGCTACTCAACCGGGCGAGATAAGTCCGCACCACTGCGGAATTCCTGCATCTCTGCTGCGCGTTGGCTGCACGGAGTACGCTGACCAGGGGAGACGGCATCCGGACGGAGTGCGGGCATGGCAGGTAAGCGGCGCAGCTTCGCGGAGCGACGAAAGGCGTGCGGCTATACGCAGGAGTCATTTGCGGAAGCCATGAGAGTGGATCGAACCACGGTGTACCGCTGGGAGCGTGGTGAGGCTGATCCGCAACCGCATCAGCGTCCGAAGATCGCCAAACTTCTGAAGGCGACACCCAACGAGTTGGACCGACTTCTCGCGCCGGATTCCCCCGCACCCGTGGCCGTTAATCCATGGAACGTCAGCCGTGGTGTCGCTGACGATGACGAACAGGACGCATGGGAGCTGGCGCGGCGCGTGGGGGCGAGTGACGTAGGGGCGCAGACGCTCGAGCGGCTTGAGCGCGCATTTGATGATCTGGCCACGGCCTATCCCGTGACCCCACCGCAAGATCTCTTGCAGCGTGTGCGGCGCCATTCTTCTTACGTGGCAAGCCTGTTGGGAGGGAAGAAGACACTGTCCGAGCATCGACGCCTGCTGGTCGTCGGCGGCTGGCTCTCTCTGCTCGGTGCGACGCTTCACATCGATCTGAAGCAGGAACAGTCGGCTACGGCACGTCTGGAAACAGCCGTGACACTCGCGCGGGAAGCGGAGCATGCGGAGATCGAGGCATGGTGCTACGAAACGGACGCGTGGCGCATCCTGACCGATGGGGACTACGTGCGCGCGGCCGAGCTTTCGCGAACTGCGCAGAGTATTGCCCCTGCTGGCAGCTCCGCCTTGATTCAGGCAACTGCACAGGAAGGGCGTGCTCGCGCAAGGCTCGGTCACGGGAAGGAGACATATTTAGCGATCGACCGGGTGCAGAAGATGTCCGATGCCCTTGGGCTCCCAGACCGTCCCATGGAGCACCACTATCAGTACGACCCGGCGAAATCCCTCGCGTATACGGCAACAACGCTCGCTTGGCTGGGGGACTCCGCCGCGGAAGGCTATGCCCGTGAAGTGATCTCCCGATTGAACCCGGGGGGTGAAACCACCAATTGGCCGCGCCGAGTGGCTTCCGCCAACATTGACTTGGCGCTGGTTCTGCTGGCGGGAAGCCGTCTCGACGAGGCGTGCGATGCCGCCCAGAAAGCAATACTGAGCGGCCGCGTCGTGCCCTCCAACCACTGGCGGGCGCTTGAGGTCGTCAAGGCTGTTGAGGCAAGGAAACCGTCCGAAGCGCCGGATCTGCGCGAAGCGTACGAAGAGCTGATGCAGGAGGGGCGCAGCCGCTGACCCCCGCCGGGCTCACCGGCCCTCGGCGCCGAGGGGATGCGCGGCGGAGGGGCCTACGGGACCATCCAGCGGGTTGGCGCGCCGGGTCCGCCACCACGGCAGAAGCTGGATGACACCCCACGCCACCTCCACCACCAAGAAGGCCCACAGGACCCGCGTGGCACCCTGGGCCAACGCGTACGCGAGCCACATGGAGAACAGCGTGCGCGCGACACCGTCGAACAGCCCATGAACCGACAGGGGCTTGACGATACGGAGCAGCGCCCAGACGACCACAACCGAGCCCATCAGATTCGCGTAGAGGGTCTGTACGGGGTCGACGGCGGGCAGGACGCCCAGTCCGAGGGCGTCGCTCAGCGAGTTCAGCGCGTCGTGCACCAGCGCATAGGTCCACGGCGTCGCGAATCCCGCCGTGACGACGAGGTCGTACCAGGCGCTTGCGCGTACGACGCGGAGATAGGTGTGCCGGGAGGGGGCGAAGAGACGGTTCATGGTGAGGCTCCTGCTGGTAGCTCGGCAGCGACGAAGTAGTAATGGGCAGCGTCGAGCAGCTGCAGCCTCACGCTAAACAGTGGAGTACGCTCCAAGGTCAAGTCCACAAGCGGGCGGAGAGCCATGCGTATCGGGGAGCTGGCCGCGCAAGCGGGTCTGAGCAAGGACACGATTCGTTTCTACGAGAAGATCGGCCTCGTCACCGGGCGGCGTCTGCCCAACGGCTATCGCGACTTCTCACCGGAGACCGTGACCTGGCTGCATTACGTCCGCACGGCGCAAACCCTCGGCTTCTCGCTGGCCGAGATCGGGCGGAACTTCGAGGAACTGCGCGATGCCCCGGACTCCGCCGAGGCGCTGTCCGGGTTGTTCGAGGAGAAGATCCGGGTGATCGACGCGCGCATGGCCGAGCTCGCGGCCCTGCGGGCCGACCTCGACGCGCGGGTTGGTACGGGGTGCCCGCTGCGTGTGTCGTAAGTGCCTGTTCTGAACTTGGGTGGCTTCTGACGAGCGAGCGGATCTAGAGTCGTTCCGCTGGGGATGCTGGTTGGATCTAGCTCTGTTGACCTTCGCAGGGGTCGTAAGAGCGTCCTCCAACAGCGGGAGCACCGACCTTGACGACCTGTGTCTGAGCCGGTGCCTGAGCGAAAACGAACTCACCAGTATGACTGACTGGGCCAACAGGCAGGGGAAAGCGATATGGCCGCGTCACGGGCGCCTCTGACCCGGGACAGCCTGCGGGTGAAGATTATCGTGCAGAAGGTGCGGTTGGCAGGCACGGAATACCGCGTGATCCGGCCGGCTGGACCGTTGAGGAACGGGGCGCTTTACAAGACTCACAGCCATTACGAGATGTATGTGGACCGACCGGACGGCAGGCGCATAGGCGCCCTGTGGCTGCTCGCAGCGCGGTCGCCGCGATCGCTGGTCTACCTGCCGATGCGTACCGCTCCGACCGCACCTGGTGTCGGCTGGGAAGACGAGCAGCCACTCGACCTCGTGCTGGCGCCCCGCACAGTGCAGTTGCGTCCTTCCCGCTGGAAGCGAATCCGGGAACGTCTCAACGTGGGGAATGCTCCGCGCGAGCTCCGCACCGCGAGTGTGCCGGAGAGAGATCTTCCCGGCCTCAAGGCTGACTGCATCATTCCGGACAACCCGAAGGCGGCGAACGATTTTCTCCTTCGCAAGGACGTCTATGCCGAGACGCTGCTACTGACCGGTGGTACCGCGGCCTTCCGCGAAGGAGCGAAGGAGATATTCGCCGTCACGAAGGATGGGCCGCCCCATGCCGCGACCGAGTATCACCTTCCCGGTTCCTGCAATTACCACGTTTGCCGACCCATCTACGACTGGGACTTGGACACACCGAAAATGCGCAACTGGGAACAATTGCACGTGGAGTTCTGCCCACAATGGGCAAGATGACGATGGTCAGGCAACGGCACTCCCGCCGCGCCGTCGATCCGGCAAGCAGGTCATGCTCTTCTTACCTCTGGTGAGGCGACGGGTCATGAGGGTGATGGCGGCCCAGGTAATCAGTGTTCACGGTGGCCACCGCCCCGGGGGCCTTTACTCATCGTGCAGCAGATCCGGCCAGCGAGCGCATCGCGGATCTGCCCGATGACCCCGGCCGCCGCTCAGCGGGCCATGAATCCCCACACTGTCCTTCAAGGCGGGTAATCCGCAGGCATGGCCCTCCGTTTGCATCCGGTATCCACCACATAGCGGATCGCGTCGACGATCTCGCGCCGCGGCCACTTCTCCGGCCGGCCGCCGCGGCGGGTCTCGGCCGCCGGGGTTGGCAGCAGGGGCTCGATGTCGGCGCTGGGTTGAAGGCGGATCGTATCCAGCAGGGCGGTCCACGAGGTGCGGCCGGTCTCCAGCGCGGCCACGACCGAGTATGGCCAGCCTGGGATCATCTGGTGTTTGGCATCACCGCGGCCGTAGGTGTGGCAGAAGGAACGGTCCGGGCAGGTGGCGGCGTCCGGCCGCAGCCACGGTGAGACGTCGACCGCCAGGACCAAGCGGGATTCCGCCGCCTTCGGCAGCGGAATCCCGGCAATCGTCCGCCGCAACCGGGCAACGTCCAGGCGCCCCTTGTTCAATCCGCTGCGTCCGTTCAGGCAGTCGTAGAACTCCCCGCGGAAGCGTGACAGCGTCGCGAACGCCTCATGCCGGTCCCCCTGTTGCAGCACACTCTTCTCCACGGCCTCGGTCTGGTCAGGTGCGTCCTTGGTCGGAGCACATGATCAAGTCGAGGCCGCCCGCGCGTCCGGCGAATGCCCAGGTGAGCGACCCAGTTCGAGGCACGTTTCGAACTCGTCAGATAAACGACAAGCTAAGTCTGGGGCCGCTTCTTCGCGGGGCCGTCGAGGCAAGGAAACTACCCGAAGCGCCAGATCTGCCTGAAGCGTACGAGGGGCTGCTTTGACCAGGTCAGTGGACAGGCCGAGCACTGACGGGTAGACAAGCGGCCAAAGAACCTGGAGCACTGGCCTGGAACCGCGGGACGAGAGGCGGCAATGACCTTCGATCGAGCCATCCAGGCCGTGCCGGGCGGCCATGGAGCGATTGCCGCGGAAGCGCCGACGGATCCGCCTGAGTCCCTCAGCCCCCTCGTCATCTTCGGCGCCACGGTTCTCGCCATCCTGGTCATCCAGTTCGTCGTCTACCTGGTGATCCGGCATCGTCGGCGGCAGCGCCGATCGGCGGTGCGGCCTCCCACCGTCCCAGCGCAGGTCAACGTGGTCGCGACCGCGACCCTCCGGGAGCCGGAGGCCGTCACGCTGTCGTCGGGCCGGTTCACCCCGCTGGAAGAGCTCGGCCGCGGCGGCATGGGTGTGGTCGTGCGGGCGAGGGACAACGTGCTGGGGCGGGAAGTGGCGATCAAGCAGCTCCTTCCGCCCTCGGGGCTCTCGCCCGACGCGAGACGGACCATGCGAGCTCGTATGCTCCGCGAGGCGCGGGCCGCCGCGCAGCTCGACCACGGGAACGCCGTGACCGTCTACGACGTCCTCGTGGATCAGGACTCGGTGCTCATCGTGATGGAGCTGGTCAAGGCGGTGACGCTGAAGGAGATGGTGGAGCGCGAGGGGCCGCTGCCCCCGGCGCGGGTGGCCGCGATCGGCCTTGCGATGCTCGATGTGCTGGCGGAAGCGCATGCACTGGGCATCGTTCATCGCGATGTCAAGCCCGCGAACGTCCTCGTCCGGCGGGACGGAACGATAAAGCTCGCGGACTTCGGCATCGCCCGGTTCGAGGGTGATCCGACGCTCACCGAAGTGGGCGCCATCATCGGGACGCCGGCGTATATGTCCCCGGAGCAGATCCGGGGGCTGGAGAGTTCACCCGCCACCGACCTGTGGGCACTTGGAGCCACGCTCTTCTACGCCGCCGAGGCATCGGCTGCATTCGACGGGCCGAGCCCGACGGCGGCAATGGCCGCCGTCCTGACCGACCCGCCGCTCACCCCGCGACGCGCGGGGTCGCTGGGTCCGCTGCTGATCGGCCTGCTCGCGAAGGATCCCAAGGACAGGCCGGCACCGGCACGGATCCGCTCCGATCTCTCGCAGCTGACCTTGCGTATCTGACGCGGTTGCCCGCGCGTACATCCTTCGAGGTATCCCGGATGAGAGGTATTCCGGGTCAGCGGACCTTGGCGAAGAAGGCACGCATATCGGCGGCCAGATGGTCGGGCTGCTCCATGGCCACGAAGTGGTGGCCGCCCGGGTTGTCGGTGGGCCAGTGGACGATGGTGTTGTGGCGCTCGGCGAGCCGCCGGATGCCGGGGGCCCCGCTGTAGACGCCGGTGGGCACGGCCTTCTGGCCCTCCGGCCAGCCGAAGCCCGTGCTGTCGTACATGGGCCAGGACGAGGAGCCGAAGGTGTCGGTGAGCCAGTAGAGGGTGGTGTTGGCGAGGATCAGATCGCGGTCGATCAGCTCCTCGGGGAGTTTGTCGGCGACGGTGAACTCCTTGAACTTCTGGATCATCCAGGCCAGCGCGGCCACGGGGGAGTCGTGCCAGCCGTACGCGAAGGTCTGCGGTGCGGCGCGCAGCAGGGCGTGGTGGGGGACGCCGTTCATCCAGTCGGCCTGCTGGAGCTGTTCGAAGACCGCGCGTTCGTCGTCGGTCAGCTCGGGGAGGTCGGCCTCCGTGGGGAGACCGAGGCCGGCGATGATGTAGACGCCGACAACGTGGTCCGGTGCCGCCTTGGCCACTTCCGGGGCGATGTACGCGCCGAGGTCCCCGCCCTGGACGCCGTAGCGGTCGTAACCGAGGCGCTGCATCAGGCGCACCCAGAGCCCCGCCACCCGGGCGACGGTCCAGCCGGTTTCGCGGGGCGGTGCGGAGAAGCCGTAGCCGGGCGGGGACGGGACGACGACGTGGAAGGCGTGGGACGGGTCGCCGCCGTGTGCGCGGGGGTCGGTGAGGCGGCCGATGAGGTCGGTGAACTCGATGAAGGAGTTCGGCCAGCCGTGGTTGAGGATCAGCGGCAGCGCGTCGGGTTCGGGTGAGCGTACGTGCAGGAAGTGGATGTCCTGTCCGTCGATCTCGGTCATGAACTGGGGGAATTCATTCAGCCGCGCCTCGTGCCGGCGCCAGTCGTAGCCCCCCTGCCAGTAGTCGGCCAACTCCTTGAGGTGGGCCAGCGGCACACCACGCCTCCAGCCCTCGCCGGGGAGCCGGCTCGGCCAGCGGGTGTTGGCCAGGCGGTCGTGGAGGTCGGCTACATCGGACTGGGGGATGTCGATGTGGAAGGGGCGCAGTTCATCGCTCATGGCAGCTGGTCTCTCTCTTCAGACGCTGGTGTGCGGTCGTGAGCGACAGTAGGTCCCATCTAGGTCGGATCCTGGCCTAGATCGCGCGGCATCATGGACGCCATGAGCACTCCTTCGGCCCGGTTGTTGTCGTTGCTGTCCCTGTTGCAGACCCCGCGCGAATGGCCCGGCAGCGAGCTCGCCGACCGTCTGGGCGTCAGCCCTCGTACGGTCCGGCGGGACGTCGACCGGCTGCGCGAGCTGGGATATCCGGTCGAGGCGAGCATGGGGGCCGCCGGGGGATACCGGCTCGCCGCGGGCAAGGCCATGCCGCCGCTGCTGCTGGACGACGAGGAGGCCGTGGCCATCGCGGTCGCGCTCAGTACGGCGGTCGGAAAGCCGGTGAGCGGTATCGAGCAGGCGTCCCTGCGCGCGCTGGCCAAGCTGGAGCAGGTGTTGCCGTCCCGGCTGCGGCACCGGGTCGGGGCCTTCCGGGCCGCGACGGAGTCGCTGTTCACCGAGAGCGCCACGCCCGTCGACCCGCATGAGCTGGCGGTGGCCGCCGCGGCCGTGGCCGGCCATGAACGGCTGCGGTTCGCCTACCAGTCGGGGGACGGCAGCCGGACCCGGCGGCTGGTCGAGCCGCACCGGCTGGTGCTGGCGGGGCGCCGCTGGTATCTGCTGGCGTACGACACCGAACGCGACGACTGGCGGATCTTCCGCGTCGACCGGATGACCCGCCTCCAACCCACCGGTGTACGCGTCCCGCCCCGCGAACTGCCCGAGAAGGACGCGGCCGCCTTCGTCACCCGCAGGATGTATTCCCTCGCGCCCACCTACGAGGTGCGGGCCACCCTCCGTCTCCCGGCCGCTCAGGCGGCCGAGCGGCTCGGCGCCGCGCCCGGCGAGCTGCGGTCGATCGACGAGAACAGCTGTGAGCTGCACGGACGCGCCGATACGTTGGAGTGGCTGGCGTCCCGGCTGCTCATGCTGGGCTGTGAGTTCCAGGTGCATGAGCCCCCGGAGCTGCTGGCCCATCTGCGGGTGGTCGGGGACCGCGCCCTCCGGGCCGCCGTCCCACGGCCGTGAGGTTGTGGTGGCTTTGGGACAGCGACACGCCGATGCCACGGCGTGTCGCTGTCCCATACTCACCGCAAACTCCGGCCCCGGGCGGCGGCCGGGCTTACAGACCAGCCGCCGCCCGCAGCTTCGCCGCCCGGTCGGTGCGCTCCCAGGTGAACTCAGGGCGGCCGAAGTGGCCGTACGCGGCGGTCCTGACGTAGCCGGGGCGCAGCAGGTCCAGGTCGCGGATGATGGCAGCGGGCCTGAGGTCGAACACCTCGCTGATGGCGTCGGTGACCCGCCGCACGGCCACCCGGGCGGTGCCGAAGGTCTCGACGAACAGGCTGACCGGCTCGGCCTTGCCGATGGCGTACGCGACCTGCACCTCGCAGCGGTCCGCGAGACCCGCGGCCACCACGTTCTTGGCGACCCAGCGCATGGCGTACGCGGCGCTGCGGTCGACCTTGGACGGGTCCTTGCCGGAGAACGCGCCGCCGCCGTGCCGGGCCACACCCCCGTACGTATCCACGATGATCTTGCGGCCGGTCAGCCCGGCGTCGCCCATGGGGCCGCCGATCTCGAACCGGCCGGTGGGGTTGACCAGCAGCCTTACGTCGTCGGTGGCCAGCCGGATGCCGTCGGCGCGCAGCGCCGCGAGCTCCGGCTCGACGACATGGGCGCGGATGTCGGGGGCGAGCAGCCCGGCGAGGTCGACATCGGCGGCGTGCTGGCTGGAGACCACCACGGTGTCGAGCCGAATCGGCTTGCTGCCCCGGTACTCGACGGTCACCTGTGTCTTGCCGTCGGGGCGCAGATACGGCACGGTGCCGTTTTTGCGTACGGCCGTCAGGCGGCGGGCCAGCCGGTGGGCCAGCATGATCGGGAGGGGCATCAGCTCGGGTGTCTCGTCGCATGCGTAGCCGAACATCAGCCCCTGGTCACCCGCGCCCTGGCGGTCGAGTTCGTCGACCACCGGGCCTGTCGCGTCTGAGGTCTCGCGGATCTCGTACGCCGTGTCGACCCCCTGCGCGATGTCCGGCGACTGGGCGCCGAGGGAGACCGAGACACCGCAGGTGGCGCCGTCGAAGCCCTTGGTGGAGCGGTCGTAGCCGATGTCCAGGATGCGCCTGCGGACCAGGGACACGATGTCCACGTCCCCGGCGGTGGTCGAGATTTCGCCCGCGATATGCACCTGGCCCGTGGTGAGCAGCGTCTCCACCGCCACCCGGGCGCGCGGGTCCTTCTCGAGCAGGGCGTCCACGATGCTGTCGCTGATCTGGTCGGCAATCTTGTCGGGGTGGCCTTCGGTCACCGATTCGGAGGTGAAGAGGCGTACGGACATGGTGCGTACTCCCTTGTATGGGATGAGAGAGGTGCTCCCCGGCGCGCGGGGTCACGCCGGGGAGCTGGGGAGATGGCCTCAACAGGGGGTGGCTGACACGGGGATGGCTGACACGGAGATGGCTGACACGGGGATGGCCGGGGGTGATCAGGAACAACGGGTGATCAGGAACGGCGGGCCAGCAGCACCCGGTGCATCGGGGTGTCGAGCAGACCGATCCGGCGCAGCCCCGCGTCGGCCAGCCACTGGTCGTAGTCGTGGACGGTGAAGGCGTCGCCGCCGCCGGTGGCCAGCATCGACGCGGCGAACAGCCGGAAGAACTTGTTCTGGACCGAGCCCTCGCCGCCGTCCTCGTCGACGATGTGGTCGGCGATCGCGATCACCCCGTCCTCGGTGAGCCCCTTGACCGCCTTCAGCAGCAGCTCGCGGGCCGACTCGGGGGTCTGGAGGTGGAAGATGTTGACGAACAGCGCCAGGTCGGTGCCGCTGCCCCAGTCCTCGCTCCAGAAGTCCACGACTTCGCCCTGGAACCGCTCGGCGACCCCCAGCTGCCCGGCCTGCCGGGCGGCGATCGGGATGATCCGCTCGGCGTCCAGGCCGCGGGCGGTCAACTCGGGGAACTCGCGCAGCAGCAGGTGGCTGTAGATGCCGGTGCCGCAGCCGACGTCCAGGAGGGTCCTGGAGCGGCCGGTGGTCCAGCCGAGTTCGCGCAGCGCGCCGGCCAGCGAGCGGGTGATCGGCGGCGCCCAGAAGTTGATGCCGCGGACCAGCGAGGTGTAGTCCTCCTCCGATATCTGGTTGAGCTGCTGCGCGCCCTCGGCGGTGCGGGCGCCGGAGCGGACGTTCTCGGCGAGCCGGCGCCAGGCGTTCCAGGCCACATTGCGGTCGTGGCCGATCTTCCCGGCGAGGCTGAAGAGCCCGTCGGGGGCGAACACGCCGTGCAGTTCGGCCGGGAGGGTGTAGACGGCCTGGCCGTCCTCCCCTCTGCTGCGCTCGACGACGTCGTACGCGTACAGGCCGTCCAGCAGGACCCGGGTGGCCCGCAGATCGGTGTCCAGCACCTCGGCGAGCTGTGCGGCGGTGGCCGGGCCGACCGTGAGGGCGGCGAAGGCGCCGAGGTCCTGGGCGGCCTCGATGACGCCTGGAGCCCAGATGCCGATCAGGTGCTCGTACAGCCGGTGGGCGGCGCGGACCTCGCCGTCCACGGCCTCCGGGAAGGCGGTGGTGTCGACGAGCGGGGTGAGGTTGGCGGAGGCGGTGGTGGCGGGAACGGTCATGAGGCCAGCTCCTTGGAGTGTCGAGTGGGGACAGGGCTGTGGGGGGCGGCAGCGCCGAAGTCGGCGGAGGTGCGGTGGAACGTGGGCGGGGGCGGGGGCGTCACAGAGGGCGTCATGGGAGGCGTCATAGGAGGCGTCACAGGACGATCCCGCCGTCGATCTGCAGCACGGATCCGGTGATGTACGCGGACTTGTCGGAGGCCAGGAAGGACACGGCCTCCGCGACCTCCTCAGCGGTGCCGAACCGGCCCAGCGGGATGGCCGCCACGGCACGATCGCGCTGGCCTCCGCTGAGGGCGCCGGTCATATCGGTGTCGATCATTCCGGGGGCCACGGCGTTGGCGCGTATGCCGTAGCGGCCGACTTCCTTGGCCAGCGCCCGGGTCATGGCGACCATCCCGGCCTTGGAGGCCGAGTAGTTGCCCTGGCCCGGGTTGCCGTAGACCCCGGACACCGACGAGAGGGTGATGATCGAGCCTGTCTTGCGCTTGACCATCGGGAACAGCACGGCCCGGCAGACGTGGGCCGCCCCGTCCAGGTTGGTGGACACGACCGCCCGCCAGTCCTGGTCGGACATCATCAGCATCGGCTTGTCGCGGGTGATGCCCGCGCTGGCCACGGCGACGGCGACGGGGCCCAGTTCGCGCTCGGTGCGCGCGACCCATGCGCGTACGGCCTCGCCGTCGCTGATGTCCAGGCGCTGGGCGAGGGAGCCGACCCCCAGCTCGGCCAGTTCCTTGCCGAGCTGCCGGGCCGCCTCCTCGTCCGAGCGGTAGCAGAAGCTGATCGCGTAGCCGTCATGGGCCAGCCGCAGCGCGGCCGCCCGGCCGATGCCCCGGGAACCGCCGCTGACCAGCGCGACGGGTGCGACCGGCGGGGGCACGGGGGCCTCGGCGGCTACGGCGGCCCCAGCGGCCTCGGCGGCAGCGGGGTCCGCCGGGGCCGTACCGGGCGTCGGCCCTGCGCCAGGAGTCGGAATCGCGCCGCTCATCGGGCACCGCCCAGCAGCCGCAGCACCCCGCAGGCCACCAGGCCCTCGCGGTCCACCGAGGTGATCACGGCGGCCCGACCCGCCGAGGCCGGGTCGGCCCCGGCCGTGACGAGGACCGCGGCGAGCTGGAACGCGGCCTGGGCCGAGGCGGTGTCGCCGATGAGCTCGTGGCACGCCGCCCGGGTCGCGGCCTCGTGCCCGAACAGCTCGGTCAGCAGGGCCTGTTCGTGGTCGCCCGCGTCTCCGCTCAGCCCGCCACCGGACGCCGCCCACACCTCGGCCGGGTCGACCCCGGACTCGGCGAGGGCGTGGCGCACGCTCTCCCGCAGGGTGCCGGGCAGATCGCCGCGGACGTCCACCCGTACGTCGATCGCCAGGAGTTCGGCGAGCGCCGGGCGGTCCTCGGGGAGGGTGTCGGCGGGTTCGATCAGCAGCACCGCGCAGCCCTCCCCTAGCGGCGCGGTCTGCTCCTCGTCCGCGCCACGGCTGTGCCGCTCCAGCCAGGAACGGGCCCCGGAGTACTCCTCCACCGCCCCCACCAGCGCCCGCTCGGCCCGGCCCGCGGCCAGCAGCCGGCGGGCGTAGGCGAGGGCGAGCAGCGCGGTCGGACGGCCGCCGGCCACGGTGGTGTTGGGGCCCTTGAGGCCGAAGCGGATGGCGCTGGCACCGGCCGGGCTGTTCATCAGGGTGTTGGGCATCAGCTGGGCCGGCACGTCGTACGGCTTCTCCCCGAGATACGAGGCCCGGCTGAAGTTCTGCTGGCTGGCCGCGCTGCCCAAGGTGGTGCCGAGGACGAGCGCGGTCCCGGCCCCGCGGGTCACCGGGCGCTCGTCGGCCTCGGCCTCCTCGAACAGCTCGCGTACGGCGGTGACCGCGAGCCCCATGGCCCGGTCCATGGTGCGGGTGCCCGCCCGGCCGAGGATCTGGCGGATGTCGAAACCGGGCACCAGGCAGGCGGCGGCGTCGGGCGTCTGCCAGGCCGCCGGGTCCGGTACGGATTCGGTGGGGCGGCGCCCGGTGATCCCCTCCGCGTACGCCGCACGGCCCATGCCGTACGGGGAGACGGCCGACCAGGCGGTGATGACGGCGCGGTCGGTACGGGCGGGCGGCCGGGGTTCGGTGGTGACCTCCTTGGTGGGTACGGGGGTCATCGCTGGTCCTCCTCATAGCGGCCGAGGACGACGGAGGCGTTGTTGCCGCCGAAGGCCAGGCCGTTGTTGACCACGATCCGCAGCGGCGCCGGGACGGCGTGGTTGGGCACGCAGTCGATGCCGCATTCGGGATCGGTGGAGCGGTGGTTGACGGTGGGCGGGATGAAGCCGTGGGCCAGGGCGACGGCCGAGGCCGCGGCGCCCAGGGCGCTGGCCGCGCCCATGGAGTGGCCGAGCATGGACTTCAGGGCCACGGTGCGCGGCGGCCGGTCGCCGAACAGCTCGCGGATCGCGCGCGTCTCGGTGATGTCGTTGGTCTTGGTGCCCGTGCCGTGCGCGGACACCAGATCGACCTCTTCCGGTTTGATTCCGGCGTCGGCGAGCGCGAGGCCCATGCAGCGGGCGACGCTCTCCTGGTCGGGCGCGGTCGGGTGGTGGGCGTCGCAGTTGAGGCCGTAGCCGAGCAGCTCGGCGTAGATCCGGGCGCCGCGCGCCCGCGCCGACTCCAGGGTCTCCAGCAGCAGGACGCCCGCGCCCTCGGCGGTCAGCAGCCCCTCCCGCTCGGCGTCGAACGGCCGGCACCGGTCGGAGGCGACCAGGCCGAGCCGGGAGAACCCGGCGAAGGTGCGGCGGGCCAGTGCGTCCGACCCGCCGACCAGCGCGTAGTCGGCCTCGCCGAACCGTACGGCGTCGAAGCCGTCGCCGATGGCGTAGTTGCCCGCCGCGCAGGCGGTGCCGAGTACGGACGGCACCGCCTGCGGGAGCCGCAGTTCACGGACGACGGCCAGGGCCAGCCGGTGGGCCGGCAGCCGCCGTACCGCGGTCGGGTCCAGGCCCGCCATGCCCACGGCCAGCTCGGACTCGACGAGCTGGTCGAGCTCCCTGGCCTCGCCGTCGGTGGTGCCGATGGTGACCAGACCGCGCCGGCCGCGCAGCTCTTCCAGGTCGAGCCCGGCGTCCTGGACGGCCAGCCGGGTGGCGGCCACGGAGAACTGGCTGGCCCGGCCGAGCTCTTCGAGCGGGGTGTGGCGGATCCACTGGGCCGGTTCGAAGTCCTTGACCTCGTGGGCCAGTTGGCGGCGGAAGCCGGTGGCGTCGAAGAGAGTGATCTCCCCGGCGCCGCACCGGCCTTCGCGCAGCCCCCTGGTGAACTCGGTGACGCCATTGCCGATGCTGGACAGGACGCCGAGTCCGGTCAGCACCACTCGCTGGGCGGTCATCGCGATTCGGCCCGGGAGAGCACCTCGAGGACGGCCTCGAAGTGGACCATGTTTTCCAGCTCGTCCTGCTCGATGGTGACGCCGAACGCCACCTCGATGGCGGACAGCATCTCGATCGCGCACAGCGAGTCGGCCCCGTACTCGTCCACGAAGAGCCCGGTGCGGGTCAGCTCCTCGCTGTCCAGGTCGAGGGAGTTGGCGAGGATGTCACGGACCTTGGCCTCGGTGGCGGCGTCGATGGTGATGGCGCTCATTGCGAATTCCTCCGTCGGGAAAATGAGAGGTGCGTTGGGGTGGGGGGTTGGGTGGTGCCCTCGGGCGGACCGGCCCGGGTGGGACCGGTCCGCGTCGGTCGGGTGTGAGCGGGCTAGGCCGCGTCGATCAGGCTCTTCGGACGCAGATCGGTCCAGGTGCGCTCGACATAGGCCAGGGCCTCCTCACGGCTGGTCTCGGCGAGTACCGCCGTCCAGCCGGCCGGGACCTCGGCGAACGCGGGCCACAGGGAGTGCTGGCCCTCGTGGTTGACCAGGACCAGAAAGGTTCCGGTCTCGTCGTCGAAGGGGTTTGTCATATCCGGATGCTTTCCTCTCTCGCTGCTCGATTTCTGGTATGGGCATCCCTCGGAAGAAATTCACCATTCTCTTCGGGAAGTCTTCTCGGCTAGCCGCCGAGCGCTTCGGAAATGACTTTGGCGATATGGGAGGCGGGCTGTGGGGCCAGCATTCCGTCGTGGTCGGCGTCGACCTCGTGGCGGACGATGGCGCCTTCGATATGCGCCGACCAGAGGTCTTCGGCCGGTGCGGAGGGGGCGAGCCCCCGGGTGGCCGCGAAGAACAGCAGCTCTCCGCGGTAGCGGCCCGGCCGGTGGGCCGAGCCCAGGCCGCTGAAGTGGCGGATCACCCCGATGAGATGGCCGAGCTGCGCCTCGTCGAGCTCGGCGAGGGGATTGCCGTCCCGGGCGAGCAGCGCCAGCACCCCGGCGGCGTCCAGCTTGTCCCCGCCCTCGGCGCCGCCCCGCGGATCGAGGCCGCAGCGCAGCAGGATCTGGGCCAGCAGGGCCTGATCGCTCAGGTCGTCCGCCGGGTCGGACTCCGTCGCCGGGAAGCCGTCCAGGTTGGCCAGCAGCGCCACTTCGCGCCCCTGCTTCTGCAATTGGACGGCCATTTCATGGGCGACCAGCGCCCCGAAAGACCATCCAATAATATGGTAAGGGCCATTGGGTTGGATTTCCACTAGACTCCGGATGTAATCCGCAGCCATTTCCCGTACGGAGGCGGGCTGTTGGGTCGGCGACAGAATTCCGCCCGCTTGGAATCCGTACACGGGAAATTCGGTGAGCGCGCCGGCCAGCTCCAGGAACGGCCAGGAGAGCCCGACCCCGCCGTGCACACAGAACAGCGGCGGACGCGTCCCCTGGGAGCGGATCGGCAGCACCCGGGCGAAGGCGTCGGGCACATCCGGCGCCGAGCCCGCCGCGGTGGCCGCCGTGGCCAGGCCCGCCACCGTCCGGTGCAGGAACACATCGGCGGGGGTGAGCCCGACGCCCAGTTCGCGGGCGCGGCCGACCAGGCGGATGGAGCGGATGGAGTCGCCGCCCAGCTCGAAGAAGCTGTCCTCGGCGCCGACCCGCTCCAGGCCCAGTACATCGGCGAAGGCATGGCACAGCGTCTGTTCCAGCGGGGTGCGCGGCCCGCGGCCGTTGGCCGCGCGGGGCAGCCCCGGGGCCGGCAGGGCCTTGCGGTCCACCTTCGCATTGGGCGTCAGCGGCATCCGCTCCAGCTCGGTGAGGAACGCCGGGACCATGTAGTCGGGCACCGCGCCCGCCAGATGGGCCCGCAGCTCCGCGAGGTCCAGGCCGGGCTCGCCGCGCGGTACGACGTACGCCGCAAGCCTCGGCTGACCGGGTTCGTCCTCGCGTACGACCACCACCGCCTGTGCCACCCGCGGATGGCTCAGCAGCGTGGTCTCGATCTCGCCCAGCTCGATCCGGAAGCCGCGCAGCTTGACCTGGTGGTCCGCCCGGCCCAGATAGTCGAGCGTGCCGTCCGGCCGCCGCCGCACCAGGTCGCCGGTGCGGTACATCCGGGCGCCGGGCACCGGCGAGTACGGGTCGGCGACGAACCGCTGCGCGGTCAGCCCCGGCCGGTCGTGGTAGCCGCGGGCCGGGGACGCCCCGCCGAGATACAGCTCGCCGGTCACCCCGGCCGGCACCGGCCGCAGCGCCGCGTCCAGGACGTACGCCCGGTTGCCGGCCAGCGGGCGGCCGATGGGCGGGGTGCCCGTGCCGTCCAGCTCGGCGGCGGTGGACCAGATGGTGGTCTCCGTCGGCCCGTACAGATTGGTCACCTTGCGCGCCGCGCCGTGCAGCGCGGTGGCCAGGTCCTGGCCGATCGCCTCACCGCCGGTCAGCGCGTGCACCTCGCGCAGCGCCCCTGGATGCCCGCTGACCAGGGCGTGCCACAGCGTCGGGGTGGCCTGCAGCACGGTCGCGCGGGCCTCGACCAGCAGCGCGGCCAGCGCCTGCGGGTCCCGTACGGCCGCGGGCGGGGCCAGCACCAGCGTGGCGCCGGACAGCAGCGGGACGAAGAGCTCCAGGTTGGCGATGTCGAAGCCGAAGGTGGTCACCGACACAAGCCGGTCGTCCGCGCCCAGGTCCAGCAGGCGCGAGGTCTCGGCCAGGAAGTTGGCGAACGCGCCGAGCGGTACGACGACGCCCTTGGGGCGGCCGGTGGAGCCCGAGGTGTAGATGACGTACGCGGTGTGGCCGGCGCTCGGCGCGGCACGGCGCTCGTGCGGCCGTAGATCGTCCCCCGGGAGGGCGGCGATCTCCGCCTGTGCCGACGGGTCGTCCAGCAGCAGATGCGGCGCGGCGGCCGGCCCGGGCACCGCCCGCGCCACCTCGCGGTCGGTCAGGGCGAGCACCGGCCGGGCGTCCTCGACCATGTAGCCGATCCGGTCCGCCGGGTACGCCGGGTCGATGGGCAGATACGCGGCGCCCGACTTGAGCACCGCAAGCGCCGCCACGACCATCTCGGGGGAGCGCGGCAGGGCGATGGCGACCAGCCGGTCGGGGCCCGCACCCCGCGCGACCAGGGCCCGTGCCAGCCGGTTGGCCCGCTCGTTCAGCTCGCGATAGCTCGTGGCTTGCCCATCGAAGAGCAGCGCGGGATGGTCGGGCGCGGCGGCCACCCGGGCCTGGAACCGCTCGTACAGCGGCGGTTCGGCGGCGTGCGCGGGCGCGCCGTTCCAGTCCACCAGCAGTCGCTCCCGCTCGCCCGGCAGCAGCGCGTCCGTCTCGGCGAGGCGGCCGTCGGGGGCGGCGGTGAGCCGGTCGAGCAGATGGGCCAGGCGGGCGGCCAGCGTGCGCGCGGTCTCCTCGGTGAACAGATCGGCGCTGTACTCCAGGCGCCCGGCGATCCCGCCCGGCGCCCCGGCCCCGGTGTGCTCCTCGGCCAGGTCGAAGGCCAGGTCGAACCGGGCGCTGCCGGTGCGCGCCACCCCGACCTTCCCTTCCAGACCGGGCAGTTCCAGCTTCGCCGCCGCGTTGTTCTGGAACGCCAGCATCGTCTGGAACAGCGCGTGCCGGGCCATCGACCGGGCCGGGGACAGCGCGTCCACCAGCCGCTCGAACGGCAGGTCCTGGTGGGCGAAGGCGGCCAGCGACGCCGAGCGCACCCGGCCCACCAGCTCCCGGAAGGTCGGGTCGCCCGACAGATCGCTGCGCAGCACCAGGGTGTTGACGAAGAAGCCGACCAGGTCGTCCAGCGCGTCGTCGGTGCGCCCGGCCACCGGGGTGCCGACCGGGATGTCCTCCCCGGCGCCCAGCTTGGACAGCAGCGTGGCCAGCGCGGCCTGCACCACCATGAACAGGCTCGCCCCGCACTCCCTGGCCAGCGCGGCGGCGCGGACGTGGGTGGCGGCCTGGATGGTGAACTCCACCGTGCCGCCCCGGTAGGAGGGCAGCGCGGGGCGCGGGAAGTCGGTGGGCAGCTCCAGCTCGTCCGGCAGCCCGTCCAGCGTCCGGCGCCAGAACTCCAGCTGTCGGGCGGCCCGGGACTCGGGGTCGCTCTCGTCGCCCAGCAGTTCGCGCTGCCACAGCGCATAGTCCGCGTACTGCACCGGCAGCGGGCTCCACCGCGGCTCCTCGCCGCGCAGCCGGGCCGTGTAGGCGCGGCTGAGATCCCGGGCCAGCGGTGCGTTGGACCAGCCGTCGCCCGCGATGTGGTGGATGACGGTGACCAGTACATGGTCGTCCTTGCCCAGCGCGAACAGGGCAGCCCGGAAGGGGAGGTCACCGGACAGGTCGAAGCCGCGCGAGGCGAACTCCCCGACCGCGTCCTCCAGTTCGGCCTCGGTGACATGGTGCACCGGCAGGGTGATCCGCGCCCGGCGGCGGATGCGCTGGTACGGGCCGTCGGCAGCCTCGGGGAAGACCGTGCGCAGCGCCTCGTGGCGCATCACCACATCGCCGAGGGCGGCGCGCAGCGCGGGCCGGTCCACCTTCCCGGTCAGCCGCAGCGTCCACGGCAGGTTGTAGGTGCCGGACGGGCCCTCAAGACGACCCAGGAACCACATGCGCCGCTGGGCGAACGACAGCGGCAGCCGCTTCGGGCGCGCCGCCGCGGTCAGCGCGGGCCGGGCCGCGTCCGCGCCGGTCAGCCGGGCGGCGAGCGCGGCGGGGGTCGGCGCCTCGAAGACCGTACGCAGCGGAACCTCCACGTCCAGCAGCGACCGCACCCGGCTGATCAGCCGGGTCGCGAGCAGCGAGTGGCCGCCGAGGTCGAAGAAGTCCTCGTCGATGGAGACCCGGTCCAGGCCCAGCACCTCAGCGAACGCCTGGCACAGCAGCTCCTCACGCGGGGTGCGCGGGCCGCGCCCGGCCGAGGTGGCGATCTCGGGGGCGGGCAGCGCCTTGCGGTCCACCTTGCCGTTGGCGGTCAGCGGCAGGGCGTCAAGCAGCACGAACGCGGACGGCACCATGTACTCCGGCAGCCGCTCCGCGGCCGACGCGCGGGCCGCCGCCGGGTCCGCCGTGCCCGCCAGATAGCCGACCAGCCGGCCCTCGCCCCGGGTGTCCTTTGCGACGTTCACCACCGCGTCGGTGACCCCGGGCACGGTCCGCAGCACGGCCTCGATCTCGCCGAGCTCGATGCGATGGCCCCGGATCTTGACCTGGTGGTCGCGCCGCTCCAGGAACTCGAGCCGCCCGTCGGCCCGCCGTACGACCCGGTCCCCGGTGCGGTACATCCGGGCGCCGGGCAGCGGCGAGTACGGGTCGGCGATGAACACGGAGGCGGTGCGGCGCGGGTCGTGCAGATAGCCGCGGCCGACCCCGATCCCGCCGACGTACAGCTCGCCCGGCACCCCGGCGGGAACCGGCCGCAGCCCGTCGTCCAGGACGTACAGACCGGTGTTGCGGACCGCCGACCCGATCGGCGCCCGCACCCCGGGCACCTCGTCGGCGTCGCGGATCACCGCGTGGGTGACATCGTCCGAGCACTCGGTCGGCCCATAAGCATTGACCAGCGCCACTTCGGGAAAATACGCGAACCAGCGGCGGCACAGCTCGGCGGGCAGCGCCTCGCCGGTGACCACCAGCCGGCGCAGCCGCGTCAGATCGGGCACCGCCGCGCCCGCGTCCCAGCTGTCGAGCGCCGCCCGCAGCAGCGAGGGCACGACCTCCAGGACGCTGATCCGCTCCGGGCCGACCAGCCCGAACAGCTCGGCCGGATCGGCCGCCGTCCGCTTGGGCACCACGCGCAGCAGACCGCCCACGACCAGCGGGGACAGCATCTGCCACACCGAGATGTCGAAGGTGACGGGCGCGTTGTGCACGACCGTGTCACACGCGGTCAGATCCAGGTCCTCGACCTTGGCCAGCAGGTGGTTGACCATGCCCCGGCGGTGCACCATCGCGCCCTTGGGGCGGCCGGTGGAGCCCGAGGTGAAGATGACATACGCCAGGTCGTCGCCCGCCCCGGCCACGGGTGCGAGGCCGTCGGGAGTGTCGCAGTGGCCGTTCACCGTCAGGACGGGCAGCGCGCCGCCCACCTCGGAGGCGAGCGCGGTGTGTTCGGCGTCCGTCAGGAGCAGGGCCACCCCCGCGTCCTCGACCAGCGCGGCCGTACGGGCCGTCGGCGCCGTGACGTCCAGCGGCACCCACGCCGCGCCCGCGCCCAGCGTGCCGAGCACCGCCGTGACGAACCGGGCCCCGGGCGCGGCGAGCACGCCCACGAGCGAGCCCGGACCGATGCCCCGCCCGGTCAGCTCCCGGGACAGGGCGCTGGCCCGGCCCACCAGTTCGCGGTAGTTCAGGGTCTCCCGGCCGTCGGTGACCGCCGGGGCCTCGGCCTGTTCGCGGGCCAGCGCCCGCACCCGCTCGACCACATCCGCGAACGGGTCCTCGGGCGCCGGGTCGGCGGGCAGGTCGAGCACCCGCTCGCGTTCGCCGGGCAGCAGCGCGTCGAGCCGGCCGAAGGGCCGGTCGGGGTGGTCGAGCAGGGTGCGCAGCAGCCCCGTCAGCCGGTCCATCACCGCGGCCGCCTCCTCGGCCGTATACAGGTCGGGCGCGTATCCGACGTCCAGCCGCAGCCGCTCGCTGGGCAGCGCCATCAGACTCAGCGGGTAGTGGGTGGCGTCCTTGGCCTCGAGCCCGGTGATGCGCAGCCCGGGGGCGGGCTCTGCCATCTGCGAGGGGTCGAGCGGATAGTTCTCGAAGACCAGGACGGTGTCGAAGAGTTCCCCGGCGCCGACGGTCTGCTGGATACGGGTGAGGCTCAGGTGCTGGTGCGGCAGCAGTCCGGTCTGCCGTTCCTGGAGCGCGGTGAGGATGTCGGCGAACGAGCGGGCCGGATCCAGGTCGACCCGGACCGGCAGGGTGTTGATGAACAGGCCGACCATCGTCTCGACCCCGGGCAGCCCGGGCGGCCGGCCGGAGACCGTGCCGCCGAACACCACGTCGCGCAGTCCGGTGAGCGTGCCGAGAGTGGCCGCCCAGGCGCCCTGCACCACGGTGTTCAGGGTCAGACCCCGGCCGCGCGCCCAGGCGGTGAGCTCGGCGGTGAACGCCGCGGGCAGCTCCACCGCGTGGTGTCCGGGCAGCGCCGCCGGACGGCCGGTGGCCGCCGGGGCCACCAGGGTCGGCTCGTCCAGCCCGGCCAGCGCCCCGCGCCACGCCTCCTCGGCCGCGGCCCGGTCCTGCCCGGACAGATGCGCGAGATACGACTTGTACGGGGCGGCGGGGGCGAGAGCCGCCGTGTTCTCGCCGTACAGCGTGAACAGCTCGCGCACGATCAGCGGCATGGACCAGCCGTCGAACAGCATCTGATGTGCCGTCAGCACGACGCGGTGCGCGCCCTCGCCCAGGTCCATGACGATGAACCGCAGCAGCGGCGGGCGGTGGACGTCGAACCGCCGCACCCGGTCCTCGTCGGTGAGGCGCCGCGCCTCGGCGGCCCGCTCCTCGGGGGTGAGCGAGCGCAGATCGGTCTCGGTCCACGGCACCTCGACGGTGCGCGGGATCAGCTGCACCGGGTCGCCGTTCTTGCGGTAGCGGAAGGCCGCCCGCAGATTCGGGTGGCGCTGGAGCAGGGCGGTGGCCGCGGCCTTGAGGCGACCCGCGTCCAGCGGGCCCTCCAGGTCCAGCACCAGCTGGATGGCGTACACGTCCAGCTCGGCCTGCTGCTCGTACACCGCGTGGAAGAGCAGCCCTTCCTGCAGCGGGGTCAGCGGCAGGACATCACTGAAATTGGACCGCTTGGCGGTGCGCGTCGGCGCTCGAAGCGCGCCTTCGCTCACCGGATGACTCAGAGTTCCGCTCACAGGGACCACTCATCCATCTCGTCTTCGAACTCGTCGATCTCGTCCTGGCTCAGCTCCACCAGGTCGACATCGGAAGGGGTGTGCCCGCCCGAATCCGGGCTCTGGGCGTGCAGGGCCAGGGCCTTGAGCGCGCGGAACCAGCCCTCGGCGACGGCTCGTGCGTCGTCCTCCGTCAGGAGTTCGGCGGCCCAGGTCCAGGCGGCGACCAGCCGCGGCCCGTCCGGGCCGTCCTCGGTGAGGGCGTTGAGCCCGAGCACATGCGGCAGCGGCAGGGACGGGTCCGCACCGGCCGCGACCAGCGCCGCCTCCGGGGCGACGGACCAGTCCTCGGCCACCGGGGCGGGCAGCCGCCCCAGGTAGTTGAAGCCCAGCTGCGGCGGGTCGGCCGCGACCAGCTCGGGCGCGGTGTCCGGGGCGAGGCGGCGCAGCAGACCGTGGCCCAGGCCGTGGTCGGGCACGGCGCGCAGCTGCTCCTTGACCGCCTTGAGGACGAGACCGGCCGCCGGTCCGCCCGACCAGGCCTCGGCCCAGTCTGAGTCGTGCACAAGGTGCGAGCCCACCTCGAGCCGGACCGGGCTGGTGGTGGTGAACCAGCCGACGGTCCGGCTCAGGTCCACCCCCTCCGCGAACTCCTCCCGACCGTGGCCCTCCAGCTCCACCAGTACGGCCGAGCTCTCCTCGCCCCTGCGCCGCCGCCAGTCGGCCACGGCCAGCGCGAGACCGGCCAGCAGCACGTCGTTGGCCTCGGTGTGGAAGGCGGCCGGGACCTCGGTCAGCAGCGCCGCCGTGGTGCCGGTGTCCAGGGACAGCCGCAGGGTGCGCGCGGTGGCCGTGGTGTCCCGGGCGCGGTCGAGCGGCCGGGTGCCGAGCGGCGGATCGCAGGTGGCCACCACCTCGCGCCAGTACGGCAGTTCGGCGCCGCGGCGCACCGTGCGCGCCTCGGCCGCCAGCAGCCCGGACCAGTGGCGCAGCGAGGTGCCCACCGGCTGGAGCGCCACCGGTGTGCGGTGGGTGACCGCCTCGTACGCCTGGGCCAGGTCGGGCAGCAGGATCCGCCAGGACACCCCGTCGACGACCAGGTGGTGCATCGTCAGCAGCAGCCGCCCGGTGCGCCCGGGGCCCGCGTCGAACCACACCGCCTGGACCATGACGCCCGCGCGCGGGTCGAGCCGGGCCTGGGCCGCGGTGGCCGAGCCGGTCACGGCCTCGGCCCAGGACTCCTCGGGCAGCGAGGCGACACCGACGCGGCTCAGCAGTTCCTTGGCGCGTACCGCGCCGGGCTCGGCGATCCGCAGCGTCCAGCGCCCGTCAGTGGTGTCCAGGCGCATCCGCAGCGCGTCATGGTGGTCGAGCAGGGCCTGCAGCGCCGCGGCCAGGGTGGCCTGGGTGGCGCCGGCCGGGGTGTGCACCACGACCGCCTGGTGGAACCCGGCGAACTCCGCTCCCAGGGACAGCTCCTGGAGCCAGTGGACGATCGGGGTGGGCGCCAGGGCGCCGACGCCGTCGTCCGTGCCGAGGACCACCTGTTCGGCGGCGGGCTTGGCCGCGGCCGCGAGCGCCGCCGGGGTGCGGTGGGTGAACACGTCCTGCGCGGTGATCAGCAGCCCCGCCTTGCGGGCCCGGCCCACCAGCTGGATCGAGACGATCGAGTCGCCGCCCAGGTCGAAGAAGCTGTCGTCGGCGCCGACCCGCTCCAGGCCCAGTACGTCGGCGAAGACCTGGCACAGCGTCTCCTCCTGCGCGGTGACCGGCGCCCGGCCGGTGGCGCGAGCGGTGAAGTCGGGCGCGGGCAGCGCCTTGCGGTCCAGCTTTCCGTTGCCGGTCAGCGGCAGGGCGTCCAGGGTGACGAAGGCGGCGGGGACCATGTAGTCGGGCAGCCGGTCGGCCAGCCGCTCCCGCAGCCGCGCCGCGTCGGGGACCTGGTGCGCCTCGTCCCCGGCCGGTACGACGTATCCGACCAGGCGCTTCTCCCCGGGGCGGTCCGAGCGCACGATCACCGCGGCCTGCGCGATACCGGGGTCCGCGAGCAGGGCGCTCTCGATCTCCCCGGGCTCGATCCTAAAGCCGCGCAGCTTGACCTGGTCGTCCGAGCGGCCGACGTAGTCCAGCGTCCCGTCGGGCAGCCAGCGCACCAGGTCCCCGGTGCGGTACATCCGCGTCCCCGGCTCCCCGTACGGGTCGGCGACGAACCGCTCGGCGGTCAGCCGCGCCCGCCCCAGATAGCCGCGGGCCAGCCCGGCGCCCGCCACGTACAGCTCCCCGGTGACCCCGACCGGCACCGGCCGCAGTGCCGGGTCAAGCACCCGTACGTGGGTGCCGGGCAGCGGGCGGCCGACGGGCGGTTTGACGGCACCGGAGAGCGGTTCGCTGAGGGTGGCGCACACGGTGGTCTCGGTGGGCCCGTACGCGTTGATCATCTGGCGCCCGGCCGACCACCGCTCCACCAGTTCGGGCGGGCAGGCCTCGCCCGCCGTGATGACCGTGATCCCCTCGGGCATGGGCAGGTCCTCGGGCCAGGCCGAGAGCACGGTCGGCGGCAGGCAGACCACGTCGATCCGGGCCTCGGCGATCAGCGCGGCGAGCGGTTCGCCGGGCGCCCGGTCCTCCTCGCCGGCCAGCACCAGCACCGCGCCGGTCAGCAGCGAGGTGCAGACCTCCCAGGCGGCGGCGTCGAAGCTGAACGAGGCGAACTGGAGCACCCGGACGCCCTCCCGCACCCCGAACGGCGCGCCCTGCGCGGCCAGCACCGCCACATTGGCGTGCGGTACGACCACGCCCTTGGGGCGGCCGGTGGAGCCCGAGGTGTAGATGACGTACGCGGGATGCTGGGGCGTCAGCCGCGCCCGCCGGTCGGTGTCCGTCGGGTCGTGCGCGGGGGCCGCGGCAAGCCGGGCGGCGGTCTCGGGCGAGTCCAGCGCGAGGATGCCGTCCGCCCGCTGGAAGGCCCCCGCCCGCTCCACCGTGGTGAGCACCGCGGCCGGCCGGGCGTCGTCGACAACGTAGTCGACGCGGTCCTGCGGATACGCGGGGTCGACGGGCAGATACGCCGCACCCGCCTTGAGCACCGCGAGCACCGCCACCACCGCTTCGACGGTGCGGGGCAGGACCAGGGCGACGGTGTCCTCGGGGCCCACGCCGAGGGAGATCAGATGGTGGGCGAGCCGGTTGGCCCGCTCGTCCAGCTCCCCGTACGTGACCGGGCCGACGCCCGTGGCCAGCAGCGCCGTACGGTCCGGGTCCAGCGCCACCCGGGCGGCGAACAGCTCGGGGAGCGTGCCCGCTTCGGGGGCCTGGGCGTCGCTGCCGGCCCATGTGCCGAGGAGGTGCGTGGCCTCCTCGGGCAGCAGGGCGTCCAGCCGGCTCAGCGGCCGGTCCGGTTCGGCGGTGGCCTTGCGCAACAGCTCCACCAGCCGCTCGGCGATCACCGCCGCGCTCGCCTCGGTGAACAGGTCAGCGCTGTACTCCAGCTGACCGCCGATGCCGCCGGACTCACCCTGCTCCTCGGTCAGCTCGAAGGCCAGGTCGAAGCGGGCGGTGCCGGTGGGCACCGGGGCCATGGTGGTGATCAGGCCGGGCAGTCCGAAGTCGGCGGGAGCGTTGTTCTGGAAGGCCAGCATCACCTGGAACAGCGGCTGCCGCGACAGCGAGCGGGCCGGGCTGACCGCGTCGACCAGTGCCTCGAAGGGCACGTCCTGGTGGTCGAACGCCGCCAGGTCGGCGGAGCGCGCCCGCCCCACCAGCTCGCGGAAGGTCGGGTCGCCGGACACATCGGTGCGCAGCACCAGCGTGTTGACGAGGAAGCCGACCAGCCCCTCGAGCGCGGTCTCGCCGCGGCCCGCGACAGGCGTGCCAAGCGGGATGTCCTCCCCGGCGCCCAGCTTGGACAGCAGCGCCGCGAGCGCCGCCTGCAGCACCATGAACACACTCGCCCCGGAGGAGCGCGCCAGCGCCACCACGGCCGTGTGCAGCTCGGGCTCCAGGCGGAATTCCACCGTGCCGCCCCGGTAGGAGGGCAGCGCGGGGCGTGGGAAGTCGGTGGGCAGCTCCAGTTCGTCCGGCAGCCCCTCCAGCGCCTCGCGCCAGAACTCAAGCTGCCGCGCGGCCAGGGACTCCGGGTCGCTGTCGTCGCCCAGCAGTTCGCGCTGCCACAGCGTGTAGTCGGCGTACTGGACCGGCAGCGGCCGGAACGCGGGCGCCCGGCCGCGCAGCCGCGCCGCGTACGCCTCGCGCAGGTCCTGGGCCAGCGGCAGCACCGACCAGCCGTCCCCGGCGATGTGGTGCAGCACGACCAGCAGTACGTGTTCCTCCTCGGCAATCCTGAACAGCTCGGCGCGCAGCGGCAGTTCCGCCGCCAGGTCGAACGGGCGCGCCGCCCGCTCGGCCAGCAGCGACTCGAGCTGGTCCTCGGCCGCCTCGGTTACCGGCAGGCCAGGACGGGCCACCTCGGCGGCCAGCACGACCTGGTTGGCGCGCCCGTCCACCTCGGGGAAGACGGTGCGCAGGCTCTCGTGCCGGGCGACGACATCGGCCAGCGCCTCGGCGAGGGCCGCCGGGTCCAGTTCGCCGGACAGCCGCAGCGCCCGGGGGAGGTGGTAGGTGGCGCTGCGGTTGTCCAGGTGGCCGAGGAACCACAGCCGCTGCTGTGCGAAGGACAGCGGCAGTTCGGCGGGGCGGTCCGCCGCGACGAGCGCGGGCCGCGCCCGGCCCGCGCCGTCCAGCGCGGCGGCGAGCCGTTCGACGGTGGGCGCGTCGAACAGGGCCTTGATGGGCAGTTCGATGCCGAGCAGTACGCGCAGCCGGCTGATCACCTTGGTGGCGAGCAGCGAGTGGCCGCCGAGCCCGAAGAAGTCGTCGTCGATCGACACCCGCTCCAGGTTCAGCACATCCGCGAACAGCTGGCACAGCACTTCTTCGCGCGGACCCCGCGGGGCGCGGCCCGAACCCGCCGCGGCTGCGGCGAAGTCCGGCTCGGGCAGCGCCTTGCGGTCCACCTTGCCGTTGACGGTCAGCGGCAGGGCGTCCAGTACGACGAAGGCCGCGGGCACCATGTAGTCGGGCAGCGCGCCCGCCACCCGGTCGCGCGCGGCGACCACATCGGCGGTGCCGGACAGGAAGGCCGCCAGCCGGGAGTTGCCCTCGCGGTCCACGGCCACGGTCACCACGGCGTCGATGACGCCGGGCACATCGCGCAGCACGGCCTCGATCTCGCCGAGTTCGATGCGATGGCCGCGGATCTTGACCTGGTGGTCGACCCGCTCCAGGAACTCCAGCTGCCCGTCGGGCCGGTGCACCACCCGGTCCCCGGTGCGGTACATCCGGGCGCCGAGCACCGGCGAGTACGGGTCGGCGACGAACACGGAGGCGGTGCGGCGCGAATCGTCCAGATAGCCGCGGCCGACCCCGAACCCGCCGACGTACAGCTCGCCAGGCACCCCGGCGGGCACCGGCCGCAGCCCGTCGCCGAGTACGTACAGGCTGGTGTTGCGCACCGCCGAGCCGATCGGCGCCCGCACCGGGCCCAGGTCGTCCTCGGAGCGGATGAAGGCGTGTGTGACGTCGTCCGAGCACTCGGTGGGCCCGTACGCGTTGACCAGCGGTACGCCGGGGTAGTGCGCGAGCCAGCGGCGGCACAGGTCGACCGGCAGGGTCTCCCCGGTGACCACCAGGTGCCGCAGCGCGGCCAGTTCGGGCCGGGCCGCCCCGGCGTCCCACTCGTCCAGGGCCACCCGCAGCAGCGAGGGCACCACTTCGAGCACGGTGATCCGCTCCGCGTCGGCCAGCGCGAACAGCGTCTGCGGATCGCCGGCCACCTCGCGGGACACCACCCGGGTCAGGCCGCCGACGACGAGCGCGGACAGCATCTGCCAGATGGAGATGTCGAAGGTGACGGGCGCGTTGTGGACCACCGAGTCGGCGGCGGTCAGATCCAGGTCCTCGACCTTGGCGAGGAGGTGGTTGACCATGCCGTGGCGGTGGACCATCGCGCCCTTGGGGCGGCCGGTGGAGCCCGAGGTGAAGATCACGTAAGCCAGGTCGTCGCCCTTGCCCGCAACCGGTAGAAGATCCGCCGCAGCATCCCCGGACCCTTCCAATTCGATCACCTGGGGCCAGCTGCCGCAGGCGGCCAGCACCTGATGGGCGAACTCCTCCTGGTCGCGGCCGAACAGCAGCGCCTGCGCCCCGCTGTCGGCCAGCAGCGCTGCCCCGCGGGCGACGGGGGCCCGTACGTCGAGCGGCACCCATGCGGCCCCCGCGCCCAGCACGCCGAGCACCGCGGTCACAAAGGCCGCGCTGGGCCCCGCGGCCAGCGCGACCAGCGAGCCGGTGGAGAGCCCGGAGGTGGTCAGGGTGCGGGAGAGGGCGTCGGCGCGGGCGACCAGCTCGGCGTAGCTCAGCCGGGTCGTGCCGTCGTCGACGGCCACCGCGTGCGGTGCGAGACCGGCCAGCTCCCGTACCCGCTCCACCACGTCCGTGAAGCCGTCGGTGCGCTCGGTGGTGTTCCACTCGACCAGCAGCCGCTCCCGCTCGGCGGGCAGCGTGACATCGACACGGCCCAGCGGAAGGTCGTCGGCGCCGTGTGCGAAGGCCTCGATGGCGGCGAGCAGCCGGTCCTGGTGGGCGGTCAGCTCGGCGTCGGTGTACAGGCTGGGGTTGGCGTCCAGGCGCAGCGTCCAGCCGTCGCCCGGCGCGTCCAGATAGATGATCTGCAGATCGGGCACCGGCCCGGTGGACAGGTTGTGCAGCCGGCCGGTGCACCCGGCGCCGAAGGTGAAGTCAACCCCGGACTCCAGCACATTGACCGTGGGCCCGTACGTGGTGTCGGCGTCGCCGGTGAAGCCCAGCTCGCGCCGCAGCTCGTCGCCGCGGTACCGCTGGTGGCGTACGGTGGCGCGCAGCTCGGCGGCGGTGTGCCTGAGCAGGTCGGCGCGGGTCATCGACGGGCGCACCGACAGGGCGAGCGGCAGGAAGTTGGCGCGCATCCCGGGCACGGCACGGGCGGAGGCCCCCGTTCTGGCGGGCACCGGCAGGGTCAGCAGCACCTCTCCGTCGCCACTGGCTTGGGCGGCCCATGCGGCGGTGGCCGCGATCAGCGTGGTGGGCCAGGTCACCCGCGCCTGCCAGGCCAGCTCGCTTAAGCGAGCCACGGTTGCCTCGGACAGTGGGGCGGTGCGGCGCAGGGTGTGGTGGGCGTGCGCCGCGCGCCGCCGGGACAGCCGGGTGGGCTCGGGGGCGGTGTCGAACCGCCCGGACCAGAACCGGGCGTCGCGGGTGTGGGCCGGTGAGGCGAGGTACGCCTCCTCGTCGGCGAGCAGTTCGGCCAGCGGCGGCAGCGGGTCCGCGGCGGCCACGTTCTCGCCCAGGTCTTCGCTCTCGTACAGAGCGGCAAACCGCTGGTAGAACACCGAGCGGCTGTAGCCGTCCATCTGGATGTGGTTGGCCCGTGCGTAGAGCCGGGTGCGCCGCGGCCCGAGCAGATGCAGCTCGCTGTGGAACGCCTCGGCGCCCAGGGACGAGGGGAGCCGCAGGTCCTCGTGCATCCGGTGGCGGGAGGCCGCGTCGGGGTCGGTGGCGGCGCGGTAGTCGCGTACCGCGAGCGTCCGCTCCCCGAGCGGATGGACCGTCTGTACGGGCTCGCCGTCGCGCTCGCCGAACCGGGCCCGTACACACTCGGTTTCGCGGATCAGCTGCCACCAGGCGCGCTCGAACCGCGCCAGGTCCAGCGGCCCGTCCAGGTCGAGATGGTCGGCCATGGTGTAGACGGGGTTTCCGGGGTCGAGCGCTTGCGCGTACCACATCTCCCGTTGCGCACCGGAGAGCGGTAGCTCGAAAAGGTCGGTCTCTCTCATCGTCAGTGCACTCCTGATGTGACGGCGCCCGGACGGGGAGCCGGCTCCAGCGCGTCCAGGCCGTAGACGTCCTGGACCCAGGTGGGCCGGTAGATGGTGTCCAGGTAGCGGTCGCCGAGATCGGGCGAGATGGCCACGGCGGTGACGTCCTGGCCGGGGCGGTGCTCGGCCAGCCACTTCACGGCGCCGTTGACGACGGTGCCGGTGGAGCCGCCGAACAGAAAGCCGCCGCGGGCCAGGGTGTGACAGGTGCGGATGGTGTCGATCTCGGGGACCAGCACCATGTCGTCGAGGTACCGCTGGTCGAACAGGGCGGGGCGCACTCCGGCGCCCAGGCCCGGGATCATGCGGGGGCCGGCCGGTCCGCCGAAGGTGACCGAGCCGGCGCTGTCGATGCCGACGACCGTGACGGGGGAGTTCGGCTGCTCCTTGAAGTAGCGTGCGCAGCCCATCAGGGTGCCCGTGGTGCCCGCCCCGACGAACAGCACTTCCAGGTTGGGGAACTGCTTTTCAATGGCGGGCGCGGTAGTGCGGTAGTGCGCCTTCCAGTTGTTCTGGTTGGCGTGCTGGTTCAGCCAGACGTAACGCGGATCCGTGGTGCAAAGACCGCGTACGAAATCGAGGCGAGCCCCGAGAAAACCGCCGGTGACGGACGGCTCGGTGATGACATGCACCTCGCTGCCGAGGGATTCGATGACCTGTCGGGTCGACAGGTTGGTCCGTGAGTCCACCACGCAGATGAACCGGTAGCCCTTGGCGGCGGCGATCATGCTGAGCGCCATACCGAGGTTTCCCGAAGAGGACTCGACCAGGATCGATTCGGGGCCCAGAAGCCCGCCGCGTTCCGCTGCTTCGATCATGGATGCGGCGGCCTTGAGCTTCACTGAGCCGGCGAAGTTGAACCCCTCGCACTTCAGGTAGAGCGGATAACCGAACATCTCCCGCAGGTCCACGAAGAGGTCTTCTTCGTTGAACTCCTGCGGAGTCGTGATGATGGGCACGAGACCTTCCCCCTGATCGCCGTATCCGTTCCCGCTGCTCAGTCCCAGCCCACGCCCTGGGTGTGGGGCTTGCTGTCCCAGCCGACGCCGGGGTCGTGGGCCGGGGCCAGGTCCCAGCCGACGTCCGTGCGGTCGGCGCCCGCGCTGTCCCAGCCCACGTCCGTCCCGTCGGCCGCCACGTTGTCCCAGCCCACGCCGGGGTCATGGGCCGGGGCCAGGTCCCAGCCGACCCCGGGGGAGGCCAGGACTTTGTCCCAGCCGACCTCCGGGCCGAACGCGCCGGCTCTGTCCCAGCCGACGCCGGTCGCGGCCGGGGAAGTGGCGAGAATGACGGCTCCGAAAGCGAGCGAGATGAACGCATTCATGCGGGCAGAGGAGTTGTTGATGGCAGGCATGAGTATTCCCTTTTCGCTGGGGATTGGTTACTCTCGAGTTTCGGAAGCGGGAATTCCAGAATGTTTTGAATTCCTGTCCGGTGTTATGAGTCTGTACCGCCGTAGACCCGGTGTCATGTGTTTACGCTGTCAGGGTCCTGCGATGGCCGGAGAATGCCAGGGATTATTTGGGATCTCCCTAGACTTCGCCTCGACGGCCTTCCCACTCCCAGCCGAGGAGTTCATCCTGGGCGAGCAGCCGGTCCACGATACGGACGGCGGTGGCCTCAGCTCGTTCTGCGGAAGTGGCACACAGAAAGAGGACGGTGCCGGCGCCCTCCAGATCGGTCTCGGCGTAGACGTGCTCGAGACCGTCCCCCGGTTCGGCGGCGGCGTACACCAGTGCTCGTAGCTGCCCTGCGTCCACGATCGTACGGCCGCGCAGCATGCGTCCCATGACGATGTACATGGCCACCTCTCACGGTTCGATGCCGGGCTGCCGAAGGACAGGTGAATAAATCAACTACCGCGCGGTCGCACCCCGTTCGTGCCGTAACATGCAGTGATCGGGACGTAGGGGTGGGTTTCGATCATGCGCGGGGGCGCGCGGGGGACGAGGGAGTACACACGTGCTGGAGATCCTCGGTGTCAGTTCCGCGGCCGAGAGCGTCTACCGAGCGATGTTGGGCCGGCCCGAACTCGGCATATCAGGCCTGGCCGGACAACTCGGCTGGAGTGAGGAGAAGGTCAGGAGCGCCCTGGACGAACTGGCGGGGCTCTCCTTGGTGCGCGAGTCCGACCAGCGGCCTGGCGGGCTCTTATTAATCAATCCCGAGATCAGCCTGGTGTCTCTGCTGGCGCGCCAAGAGGTCGAACTGACCCAGCGGCAGCAGGAGATCACCTCCGGCAAGCTCGCCATCAGCAAGATCGTCGCTGAGTACGTCGACTCCGTCCAGAACAAGCGCCGGGTGGACGTCGAGGAGCTGAGCGGTATCGACATGGTCCGGATCCGGCTCGAGGAGCTGGCCCATGACTGCACCTCCGAGATCATGGAATTCACCACCGGCGGGGGGCAGTCGGCCGAGTCCCGGCAGGCCAGCAGGCCGATCGACCAGGGACTCCTGGAGCGCGGCGTGCGGATGCGCTGCGTCTACCTGGAGAGCGTGGTCAACCACCCCCAGACCGTGTCCTATCTGGACTGGCTGACCGGCCTCGGCTGCCGGGTCCGGGTGGTCCCCTCGCTGCCGCTGCGCATGGTCGTCTTCGACCGGCAGGCGGCCGTCGTGCCCAGCAACCCCGAGGACACCGCGGTCGGGGCGCTGCTGCTGCGCGGATCCGGGCTGGTCTCCGCCCTGTGTGCGCTGTTCGAACACATCTGGGAGGAGGCCCCGCCGTTCGGCGCCACGCGCCGGCGCGACGAGGACACCGGGCTCACCAGCCAGGCCCGCGCCGTGCTGAGCCTGCTGGCCCAGGGCCACACCGACGAGGTGGTGGCCCGCAAGATGGGCATCTCGGTGCGGACCGCCCGCCGGATCACCGCGGAACTGATGACCCAGCTCGGCGCCCGCAGCCGCTTCCAGGCCGGGGTGATCGCCGGCGAGCGGGGCTGGCTGCAGGGCAGCGCGGACGGGTCCTCGGAACCGGAGTGACCGGCGGACGGCCGCCATCGTCAGCGCACGGCGGCCGTGCGGAAGGTCCGCAGGGCCACCGGGATCAGTACGGCGATCAGCGCACCCACCGTGATGGCCGAGACCAGCACCGGATGCTCCATCGGCAGGCTCCCGCCCGAAGAGGCGGGGGCGTTGCCCCACAGCACCCGGCAGGCCTCGGACACCGTGCTGACCGGGTTCCACTCCACCGCCGTGCGCAGCCAGCCGGGCAGCCCCGACAGCGGCATGAAGGAGTTGGACATGAACGAGAGGATGACCAGGGCCAGGGCCGAAATGCCGTTGATGGCCTCCATGTTGCGCAGCACCATCCCCAGCAGCGCGCCCAGCCACAGCATCGCGTACGCGAAGGCGAGCAGCAGCGCGAAGCCGCCCAGGATGGGCAGCGGTCCCGCATCGGTGCGCCAGCCGACCAGCAGACCGATCCCGCCCACCGCGACCATGCTGATCGCCACCGGGACGAGATCGGCCGCGGTGTGGCTGACCAGCACCGATGACCGCGCCATCGGCAGCGAACGGAACCGGTCGATCAGGCCCTTGCCCATGTCCGAGGCCACGCCCAGCGCGGTGATGCCGATGCAGGTGAGCCCGATCTGGGCGAAGACCCCGGCCATGACGTAGTCGTGGTACTCGACCCCGCCGCTGTTCTTGATCGTGATGACGCTGGCGAACAGATAGCCCAGGATGACCACCATGGCCACCGGCGTCAGGGCCACCGCGATCAGCTTCTCGGGTGTTCTGCGCAGATGCCGCAGATGCCGCCCGGTCAGGGCCAGCACATCTCCGACAGCCGCGAAGCGGCCCCCGGCCGTCCCGGCACCGAACTCCGCCGGTCCCGTCAGGCTGCTCATGACCCGTCCTCCGCTGTGGTTGTGGGGTTCTCACCAGACTTGTTCGGCCCCGGCTTGCTCTCCCCGGTGAGATGGAAGAACACGTCGTCGAGCGAGGGGCGGCGCAGCGCGAAGTCGACGACATCGGCTCCGCAGCCCTCCAGCGCGGCCGCAGCGGTCGCGATGGATCCCATTCTGTCCGCCAGTTGGACGGAAATCCGGTTGCCCGTCTCGTCCACGGTGGGGCTGGCGACGGCCACCGGCCCCAGCGCGGACAGCGCCGCGGGCAGGTCCTCGGCGGTGGCCACGGCCACCTCCAGCCACTCCTCGCCGACCTTCTGCTTGAGTTCGTCCGGAGTGCCCTCGGCCAGGGTGCGGCCGGCGGCGAAGACCATGATCCGGTCGGCCAGGAAGTCCGCCTCCTCCAGGTACTGCGTGGTCAGCAGCACGGTCACGCCCTGGGCGACCTGCTCCCGCACCATCTTCCACAGCACCATCCGGCTGGCCGGGTCGAGCCCGGTCGTCGGCTCGTCGAGGAACAGCACGGTCGGCGAGGCGATCAGACATGCCGCCAGGTCCAGCCGGCGCCGCATCCCGCCCGAGTAGGTGCGCACCGGACGGTCGGCCGCCCCGGTGAGCTCGAACGCCGTCAGCAGCTCCTCCGCCCGCTGCCGCGCCCGTCTGCGGCCAAGCCGCAGCAGGGTGCCCAGCAGGACCAGGTTCTCCCGGCCGGTCAGCAGCTCGTCGACCGCGGCGTACTGGCCCGCCAGGCCGATCCTCCGGCGCACCTCGCGCTGTTCGCGTACGACGTCGAAGCCCGCGACCCGGGCGCTGCCGGAGTCCGGTTCCAGCAGCGTGGCGAGCATGCGGATGGTGGTGGTCTTGCCCGCACCGTTGTGCCCGAGCAGTCCGAGTACGGTTCCGGACCGTACTTCGAGATCCACTCCGGCCAGCGCCTGGTGATTTCCATAGCGCTTTCCAAGATTCTCTGCCGCGATGGCGATATCCATGAATCCCCCTCTCCCAGCTTTCCCTTTCGATGGAAATCCGAATTCCCTTCGAAACATGGGAGTTCGGGTATCAAGCTGCTGGGAAATGTAGCAGCGGAATCGCATGCCTGGTGCCTGATATGTCCGGATTCGGGTGGCAGTACTCTGCAGGCGCAGCTTGCTGCAAGCTCCACGGGCTCCATGGCCCCTGCGCAGCGCCTAGCGTTTTGGTTAATCCCCCACGGCCTCCGCGGCTACGGGGCAAACGCCGCTGACCGCAGGAGAGGTAATGGCACGTCATCGAAATTTCGCCGCCGCGCTCGGTGACTGGAGCGCCCGCCATCGAAAGACGGCCGTCTTCGGCTGGCTGATCCTGGTCGTCCTGGTCACCGTCGTGGGCGGCGCCGCAGGACAGAAGACCTTGACCAACGCCGACTACGGGACGGGGGACTCCGGTCGGGCCGAGCGTATCCTCCAGGACGCCGACCTGGCACCGCCCGCCGGGGAACTGGTCCTGGTCCACAGCGACAAACTCACCGCCGGCGACACCGAGTTCCAGGGCGCCGTCACCGCCACGGTGAACGCGCTCAAGGAAACCGGGCTGGTCAAGAACCTGCGTGACCCGAACACCACACATGTGGTCTCGCAGGACAAGCACTCGGCCCTCATCCAGTACGACGTCAAGGGCGACCCGGACACCGCGGCCGACCGCATCCAGCCCGTCATCGACGCCGTCGAGAAGACCGACAAGGCCCACGAAGCGGTGACGCTCGGCCAGTACGGCGCCGCCACCGGCCTCAAGGGCATCAACGACAGCCTCGGCGAGGACTTCGCACGGGCCGAGATGACCGCGCTCCCGGTCGCCCTCGGCATCCTGCTGGTCGTCTTCGGCGCCTTCGTGGCCGCCGTACTGCCGGTGCTGCTCGCCGCCACCGCCTGCGTCGGCGCCATGGGCCTGCTGGCCCTGACCAGCCAGGTGGTGCCGGTCGACGGCATGACCAGCTCCGTGATGTTCCTCATGGGCCTGGCCGTCGGCGTCGACTACTGCCTGTTCTATCTGCGCCGGGAGCGGGAGGAGCGGGCCGCCGGGCAGGACAGGGAATCCGCCCTGCACATCGCCGCCGCCACCTCCGGACACTCGGTGCTGATCTCCGGCATCACCGTGGTGGTCGCCATGGCCGGCATGTTCCTGTCCGGGCTGACCGTGTTCAAGGGCTTCGCCTTCGCCACCATCGAGGTCGTCCTGATCGCGGTCATCGGCTCCATGACCGTACTGCCGGCCATGATGGCCATGCTCGGCGACCGGGTGGAGAAGGGCCGCATCCCCTTCATCGCCCGCCGCCGCCAGGCCCGCGCCGCGGCCGCCGCGGCCGTGGGCGGCCGTCGCACCAACGCCCTGCTGCGCGGGGTGCTCGCCCGGCCCGGTGTCTTCGCCGTCCTGGGCGCCGCGCTGCTGCTCGCCCTGGCCGCGCCGGCCCTGGGCATGAAGACCGAGAAGCTGGGCACCGATAAGCTGCTGCCCGCCGACAACCCGATGGTGTCCGTCTCGACACAGATCGGAAAGGAGTTCCCCGGCGCTCCCGCTCCGGCCGGAGTGGTGATCAAGTCCAACGACATCGACTCCCCGCAGGTCACCCAGGCCATCGCCGACTTCAAGAAGGCGGCGCTCGCCTCCGGACAGACCGGTAAGCAGATCGACGTCACGGTGCACGCCAAGCAGAACATCGCCGAGATCAGCGTCCCGCTGATCGGCAACGGCACCGACGCCACCTCCAAGAAGGCCCTCAAGGAACTGCGCGACACCCTGATCCCCGACACCCTCGGCAAGGTCTCGGACACCACCACGCTCGTCCGCGGTGACCTGGCCTTCTCCGAGGACTACAACGACCAGCTCAAGAGCAGCATCGTCCCGGTCTTCGCCTTCGTGATGGGCGTGACCTTCCTGCTGATGCTGGTGTCCTTCCGGTCCCCGGTCATCGCGCTGACCTCGATCGTCCTCAACCTGCTGTCGGTGGGCGCCGCGTACGGCGTGATGACCGCCGTCTTCCAGCACGGCTGGGGCGCCTCCCTGGTCGGCACCGAGGCGCCGGGCGCCCTGGAGTCCTGGATGCCGCTGTTCGTCTTCGTGGTGCTCTTCGGACTCTCGATGGACTACCACGTGTTCGTGGTCTCCCGGATCCGTGAGGCCTACGACCGCGGCGCCACCACCCGGGACGCCATCGCCCACGGCATCCGCACCACCGCCGGGGTGGTCACCAGCGCCGGCCTGATCATGGTCGCCGTGTTCGCGGTCTTCGGCACCCTGGCCATGCAGGACTTCAAGCAGCTGGGCGTGGGCCTGGCGGTGGCCGTCCTGCTCGACGCCACGGTCGTCCGGGCGATCCTGCTGCCCTCCGTGATGGCCCTGCTGGGCCGGGCGAACTGGGCCGCACCCGGCTTCCTCCGCAAGTCCCGCCCCGCCGAGGCCGGCCACACCGGCCCCAGCCACGTGGCGGCGCGCGACACCCAGGGCGTGCCGGTCACGTACTGAACGACACTGCTGGGTGAAAGTGACATCGACACATTCGCCACGAGAAGACGTACAGAGGTACTGAGGTAACGACAGCGGGCGGGGCCGGCAACAAGCCGGCCCCGCCCGCCCAACGACCGGAAGGAAACCCGTGTTCGAGTTCAGCGTGATCGGCGGCAAAACGGCCCGCGACATCATCGGCCGCAGCCGCCGGGAGATCGTACGGGAGGTGAAGGAAACCTATCTGACCCATGGCGACGGAGACTCCGTCAACCCGGACAGCTACTTCCTGCGCTTCCCCGAGAAACCGGACAGCCGGATCATCGCGCTCCCGGCCTACCTGGGCGGCAAGCACGACGTCGCCGGGATCAAATGGATCGGCAGCTTCCCCGGCAACATCAAGAACGGCATCCCGCGCGCCTCCGCCGCCCTGCTCCTCAACGACTACGCCACCGGCTACCCCTTCGCCCTCCTGGAAGCCTCCCAGATCAGCGCGGCCCGCACCGCGGCCTCCGCCGTCCTCGCCGCCGAACAGCTGACCGGCGGCCGCACCGCCCGCCGGCTGGCCGTGGTCGGCGCCGGCATCATCGCCCGCAACATCCTGGAGTTCTTCGCCGCCCAGGAGTGGGACATCGAAACCGTGGTCGTCCACGACCAGCACCCCGAATACGGCCAGGCCCTCGCCGACTACGTCACCGACTCCCTCAACTACCGCGCCGAGACCACCGACGACCTGCGCACCGCCCTTGAGGTGGCCGACGTCATCGTCTTCGCCACCACCGCCGGCGAGCCCTACGTCCTCGACCCGCGCGCCTTCGCCCCCGGCCAGGTCGTCCTCAACATCTCGCTGCGCGACATCGGCCCCGAGATCATCCACGACTCGTACAACATCGTCGACGACATCGACCACTGCCTCAAGGCCAACACCTCCCCGCACCTGGCCGAGCAGAAATACGGCAACCGCGACTTCGTCACCGGCACCCTCGCCCAGCACATCCGCGGCGAGATCACCACGGGCCCGGACAAGCCCGTCATCTTCTCCCCCTTCGGCCTCGGCGTCCTCGACCTCGCGGTCGGGGCGCATATCTACCGCGTCGCCACGGAGGCGGGGGAGGCCACCGCGATCGACGACTTCTTCGGCGAGACCACCCGCTGGTAGCCGCCACTCGCCGATCAGGACACCGGCCGCCCCGTCAGCTCACCGCCACCCACGAGTAGCGGTGCTCGGGGCGGCCGGTGTCGCCGTATTCGCCACGCGCCTCGCTCGCCTCGTCGGCCCCGGACTCCTACTCTCCGACCCCAGCCGCAAAGTAGCTGCCGGATGGTCAGTACTCCCGTTTCCCTCCTGCTTTCCGCCTCGCGGACAAGGAACACGCCGAGACGTCGATGCTCGCCCTGTACCGCTCCAGAGCTGTCTCGTGCACATCAACCTCCGTCCGCCCGGGCCTCTGCCTCTCCAGCGCCGAATGCACCTATGTTCACGAGCCGGGCACGCGCCATCAGCCGATCGGCTGATGCTCCTTCGAGCGCGATGGGCGATGTCCGCCGTCGTCCTGCCGCGGCACGCTCATCTACATGGCAATCATCGAAGTCAGCGGCCTGCACAAGGCCTACGCGGGCAAGAAGGCCGTCGACGGCGTGTCCTTCGACGTCGAGGAGGGAGAGATCTTCGGGATCCTCGGCCCCAACGGCGCCGGCAAGACCACCACGGTCGAGTGTGTGGAGGGACTACGGCGCCCCGACGGCGGCAGCGTCCGCGTCGCTGGGTACGACCCCGTCACCGACCGCGACTCCGTCACCCGCATCCTGGGCGCGCAGCTCCAGGAGAGCGACCTGCAGCCCAAGATCACCGTCAGCGAGGCGCTCGAACTGTACGCCGCCTGCTACCCGGACCCCGTCGACTGGCGCGCCCTCGCCGAGCGCCTCGGACTCACCGACAAGCTCCGCACCCGGTTCGCGAAGCTCTCCGGCGGCCAGAAGCAGCGCCTGTCCATCGCGCTCGCCTTGGTCGGCAAGCCCGACATCGTCGTACTGGACGAGCTGACCACCGGCCTCGACCCGCGTGCCCGCCGCGACACCTGGCGGCTCATCCAGGACATTCGCGACAGCGGGGTCACCGTGCTGCTGGTCACGCACTTCATGGAGGAAGCACAGCGCCTGTGCGACCGGATAGCCCTGATCGACAAGGGCCGGATCACCGCACTGGACACCCCGTCCGGACTGATCGGACGCACCGCGGGCAGCACGGCGATTTCCTTCACGCCCTCGGCCCCGCTTGAGGTGCAACTGCTGGCGGAACTGCCCTCGGTCGCATCCGTGACGCACAAGGACGGCCGGATCGTGGTCAACGGCACGGATGAGACCGTTCATGCCGTGCTCTCGCTGCTCGCCGGGCGGGGCATCTCCGCCCGCCAGCTCCGCGTCACCGAGGCCACCTTGGACGACGCCTACCTCGACCTGACGGGACCGGACGCATGACCACCCTCACCCGCAGCCGCACGATGGCCGTCAACGGCAGCGCCACCGCCGTCCTCAAGGCCGAGGCACGCCTGATCCTGCGCGAGCCCGCCGCCCTCTTCTGGGTGCTGGCCTTCCCCACGATCCTGCTGTGCATCCTGGGCGCCGTCCCGTCCAACCGGGAGCATGCGGCCGACCTGGGCGGCATGCGCGTCGTGGACCTCTATGTCCCCGTCGCGATCCTGCTCGCTGTGGTCATGGCCGGCCTCCAGGCCATGCCGCCCGTCCTCACCGGCTACCGCGAGCGCGGCATCCTGCGCCGCATGTCCAGCACTCCCGTGCGGCCCGGCTCCCTCATCGGCGCGCAGATTGCGCTGCACGGCGCCGCCATCGCGGTCTCCGCGCTACTCGCCCTCGCCGTGGGCCGGATCGTGTTCGACGTGGCTCTGCCCCGCCAGCTCTTTGGATACCTGGTGGCGCTCGTTCTCGTCACACTGGCCACCCTGGCGCTCGGCGCCACCATCTCCGCCGTCTGCCGCACTACCAAGATTACCCAGGCAGTAGGCTCGGCAGTGTTCTTCCCGGCGATGTTCACCTCCGGTGTCTGGCTGCCGGTCGCGGCCATGCCCGATGTCCTTCAGCACATCGTGACCCTCACCCCGCTGGGCGCCGCCGCACAGGCTCTCGACGAGGCCGCTGCGGGAGAATGGCCGGGCTGGATACACCTGGGGGTCACGGCGCTGTGGGCGGTCCTGCTGATCGCCGCGGCCCGCCGCTGGTTCAAGTGGGAGTAGCTCAATCCATGACGATGACGGTCGAGGAGCGCTGGGCGCAGTTCTTCCGGTACGGGCCGTACGCCCTGCTGGGCCTCGCCACGCTCCTCGGAGCCGTGGCCGCCCCCCTGATGATGACCCGGCGGGAGATGTACGCCGCAGGGGCTCTGCTCTTCGTCGTGCTGGCCCTGCAGGCGTGGTGGTCCCGGGCCATGCCGCGGCTGCTGGCGGCAGCCTTGGCCGAGCACGCGGCCGACGCCGAGCGGGAGGCCGGCACCCCGGTGCTACCCGAGGGGATCACCGCCGGTCGCGTCTACTTCGCGCTACGCACCGCCCTCGCCTTCGCCCTGACCTGGCTCAATCCCTTCTTCGCGATCTATGCGTGCCTCGGCTACTTCGACGCCGGGCGGCTGCTGCCGCCGCGCGCCGCCCGGGCCGGGCTCATGGTGTCCGCCGTCGCCGTGGCGGGTTCCCAGTCCGGCGGTCTGCCGCCGGACTCGCCGATGCAATGGGTCGTCTTCGGCGCGCTGCTCGTCTTCAACGCGACGCTCGCCATCGGCCTCAACCACCTCGGTGCCAAGGAGACCGAGAAGGCCGAGGAGCGGGCCGAGACCATCGCCGCCCTGGAGAAGGCCCTCGCCGAGAACGCCGCCCTGCACGCCCAACTCGTCCTCCAGGCGAGGGAGGCCGGCGTCGCCGACGAGCGACGCCGCCTCGCCGCCGAGATCCACGACACCATCGCCCAGGGCCTGACCGGCATCATCACCCAGCTCCAGGTGGTCTCCTCCACCGCCGATCCGGGCCTGGCCCGCGAGCACTTGGACCGCGCCCAGGCGCTGGCCCGCCGCTCCCTGGGCGAGGCCCGGCGCTCCGTACAGAACCTCTCTCCCGCAGCCCTGGAGCACGACACGCTCCCGGAGGCGCTGAAGAAAACCGTCAGCGAGTGGTCCGAACGCACCGGCGTCACGGCCCGGCTCACCGTCACCGGCACTGAGGAGCCGCTGCACGACGAGGTCGCCGCCACCCTCCTGCGGATCGCCCAGGAGGCCCTCGCCAACACCGGCCGCCACGCCCGCGCCGCCCGCGCGGGCGTCACCCTCTCCTACATGGGCGACGAGGTCACCCTGGACATACGCGATGACGGCCGCGGCTTCGACCCCCTCGCCGCGGCGCCGCGCACCAGCAGCGGCGGCTTCGGCCTCGACGGGATGCGCGCCCGCGCCGAACGCATCGCCGGCACCGTCGCCGTCGAGTCGGAACCCGGCCAGGGCACCGCGATCAGCGCCCGCGTACCGTTGGTGCGGCATGGCTGACCGGACCATCACGCTGCTGATCGTCGACGACCACCCCGTCGTCAGGGACGGCCTGCGCGGCATGTTCGCCTCCGATCCCGGCTTCAGCGTCCTCGGCGAGGCCGCAGGCGGTGTCGAGGGGGTCGAACTCGCCCTGCACCTGGACCCGGACGTCATCCTGATGGACCTGCGCATGCCTGCCGGTAGCGGCGTCGAGGCGATCGCAGAACTCACCCGGCGCGGCGCCCGCGCCAAGGTCCTCGTCCTCACCACGTACGACACGGACTCCGACACCATCCCCGCGATCGAGGCGGGCGCCACCGGCTACCTCCTCAAGGACGCACCCCGCGACGAGCTGTTCACGGCGGTCCGCGCGGCCGCCGAAGGGCGCACCGTCCTGTCGCCCGCCGTCGTATCCCGCCTCGTCGGTGCCGTCAGGAACCCCGCCACCCCCACGGTCGAGGTGCTCTCGGCCCGTGAGCGCGAGGTGCTCGAACTGGTAGCCAAGGGCACCTCGAACCGCGAGATCGCCCGGGAACTCTTCATCAGCGAGGCGACGGTCAAGACCCATCTGACCCATCTGTACAGGAAGTTGGGGGTCAAGGACCGGGCGGCTGCCGTGGCCGTGGCGTACGACCGCGGCATTCTGGGGTGAGCCTCAAGCGTCCAGGCATCGGCTCCCGAGGGACGCGCCCTCGGCAGCCGCTTGCGACTGCTGCCGTGGGCCAGTCCGGACGGTCGGCCGTGCTACCTGGCGGCGGACGGCGCCAACAGCCGGTTGAGTCGACGGGCAGACGAGATCGAAGCCCTCCAGCTGACCATGGGGGCGGAACTCCTGGGCCATGCCCGCGCGTTGCTCGGCGACCGGAAGGCAGACATCGGGGAAGTGCGATTCCTTGCGGAGCGGCTGTGCGAGTCGCTGCGCGATGTGCTTCGGGTCGCCGAGAGCAGGGGAGCGCGTCTGCCTGTGGACGACGACAGTCAGGTCGATACCGGGGGCGGCGCGGACGGCGGCAGCGCGCCAGGCAGCGGACGGGAGAAAACGTGACCCACTGGAAGATCAGCCCCGTCCCGGGGCAGGGTCTGCACCGCGCCGACGGTGGCGCCCTCGCGCTGCCGCTGCAGATCAGCAGCGGCGGTCGGCATCTCGCCGTGGCCGAACTGCGGCTGACCCCCGCCTCGGCGGAGCAGTTGCACGCGGCCCTGTGCTACGCGCTGGACGGGCAACTCCCGCCCGACGGCGCGCCGGAGTGCCGTCAGCCGGTCCACTACCCGGGCGGCCGACAGCGGTACTGAAGACAAGCCGCCTGCACCGGCCGCCCCGTCAGCTCACCGCCACCCACGAGTAGCGGTGCTCGGGGCGGCCGGTGTCGCCGTATTTGAGGGTGAGACTGATCCGCCCCGCGTGTTCCAGGTACTTGAGGTAGCGCTGGGCGGTGGAGCGGCTGATTCCGGTGCGTTCGGCGACCTCATGCGCGGACAGCGGGTGGTCGGCCTGGTCCAGGGCGCGGCGGATGAGATCGACGGTCGGCGCGGAGTGGCCCTTGGGAAGCGCGGAGCGGGCGGTCGCGTCGACGGTCCGGAACGCGCCGAAGATACGGTCCACCCGCTCCTGGCCCGTCTCACCGCGCCCGCCGACCCCCTCCAGCGTATGGCGCAGCGTCATATAGCCGTCGAGCTTGGCCCGCAGCCCCGCGAAGTTGAACGGCTTGACCAGGTACTGCAGCGCGCCGTACCGCATGGCGGCCTGGACGGTGGCGACATCGCAGGCCGCCGTCACCATGATCACATCCGCGTGGTGGCCGAGCTGCCGCATCCGGCGTACGAGGGTCAGCCCGGTCTCGTCGGGGAGGTAGTGGTCGAGCAGGACGAGGTCGACATGGGTGCGCTCCAACGTGGCCAGGGCCTGCGCGGCGGTATGGGCGCGGGCGGCGACCCGGAAGCCGGGCACCTGGGCCACATACGCGGAGTTGATCTCGGCGACGTGGAAGTCGTCGTCCACGACGAGGACGTCGATCATCGTGACTCTCCCGCTGCGGTGAGCTGCTGGATGGGGACGTTGGCTGCGCGAATGTCGTCGGCTGGAGCCGGGTCCGGACCCGGATCCGGGCCCGGGGCCGCATCCGGGGCAGGGGTGCCGTCCAGGTCGAGCGCTTCGGGGAGGATGACGGTGAACACCGCACCCCCGCCCGCCCGGGCGGTGACCCGGGCCATCCCGCCGTACCGCTCGGCGAGCCGCCGCACCAGGGCCAGTCCGATGCCCCGCCCGCGCGGGGACGGCACAGGGACATCCTGCTTGGTGGACCAGCCCTCGGCGAAGATCTGTTCGCGCATCTCGGGCGGCACCCCCGGGCCGTTGTCGCTGACCCGCAGTACGGCGGTGGTGCCCTCGGCGCGCAGCTCGACCTCGATGAACGGGTCGGGGCGCGGCTGCGAGGCCACGGCGTCCAGCGCGTTGTCGATCAGATTGCCGAGCACGGTCACCAGATCGCGCGGGTCGACCACCCGCTCGGACAGCAGCGACTGGGGCGAGACGCGCAGGGACACCCCGCGCTCCGCCACGATGGCGGCCTTCCCGACGAGCAACGCCGAGAGCAGCGGATCGCGCACCCGCTCGGAGATCTGCTCGGCCGAGGCCCGGTGGGTGTCGGTGAGGCCGGAGATGAATTCCGCCGCCCGCTGGTGGAGCCCCAGTTCGAGCAGTCCGAGCAGGGTGTGCAGCCGGTTGGCGTGTTCATGGCCCTGGGCGCGCAGCGCGTCCAGCAGCCCGCGGGTGGAGTCCAGCTCCCGGCCCAGCAGCTCCAGTTCGGTACGGTCGCGCAGCGTCGCCACCGCACCGCCGTCCTTGGTCGGCATGCGGTTGGCCACCAGGACCCGGCCACCGCTGACGGTCAGCAGATCGGCCCCATCCGCCCGCCCCGCCAGCACCTCCGTGGTACGGCCCGGGGGCAGCGCCTCCTCCAGCGGGTGGCCGGCGGCGTCCGCGCCGACGCCGAGCAGCCGCCGCGCCTCGTCGTTGATCAGCCGTATCCGGCCCTCCCGGTCGAAGGCGACGACGCCCTCGCGGATGCCGTGCAGCATCGCCTCGCGCTCGTCGAGCAGCGCCGAGATATCGGCGAACGCGACCCCGTGCGTACGGCGGTGCAGACTGCGCGAGACACCGATCGCGGCCAGCACGCCGACGGCGAGCGCCATGCCTGCGTACAGCAGCAGCCGGGGCAGGGTGGCGAGCAGCTGGTCGTGGACGCTGCCGTAGCCGATGCCGACCGAGACCGCGCCGACGATCTTCCCGTCGGCGGTGCGCAGCGGCACCTTGGCGCGGGCCGAGCGGCCCAGGGTGCCGACGTCGATCTGCATGACCTCCTGCCCGGAGAGCGCCGCCTCCGGATCGGTCGAGACGTGTTCGCCGATGCGCCCGGTGTTGGTGTGCGACCAGCGCACCCCGCGCCGGTCCAGCACCACGACGTACAGCGCCCCGGTGGCCCGGCGGATCCGCTCGGCCGCCTGCTGCACCGGCCCGCGCGCGCTGGGCTCGGTGGTCAGCAGATCGTGGGCGAGGCCGGGGTCGGCGGCGGTGGCCTGGGCGATGGAGAGCGCCTTGTGCATCGCCTGATCGTCGATCTCGGAGCTGAGCGGGGCGAGGAAGAGCCCGGTGGCGAGCACCATCACCCCGGCGGTGAGGGTCAGCTGTACGGCCAACACCTGGCCGGAGACGCGTCTGGGCCAGCGGATCCGCATCTCGTCACCCCCGTCTCCAGGCCCTCCGCGTATGCGGTACGAGCTATTCCGTTTACGTCGTTGCAATCGCACGGTAAGGGCGCTCTGTGCTGGTTGCCCAGGGTCCGTAGCGGATTCGTTGCCGTAGCGCGAGCTAAACGAGCAGAACGGGGTTTGTGCGCACAAGAACGCGTTGTGCCCATAAGGCTGCCGGTGTGGCCCGCGCCACTCCTAGCCTCCTCGGCCATGAGCAGACAAACGAGCCCTGCCATCGAGTTGCGGGGCGTTAGCAAGGTGTTCCGGACTCCGTCCGGGGGTCTCCACACCGCCGTCAGGGATCTGGACCTGACCGTCGGGCGGGGCGAGTTCGTCGCCGTGGTCGGCCCCACCGGATGCGGCAAGTCCACGACGCTGACGCTGGTCAGCGGCTTGGAAGAGCCCACGGAAGGCGATGTGCTGGTGACCGGCGAGCCGGTCAGCGGTATCGGATCCAAGGTCGGCTTCGTCTTCCAGCAGGACGCCGTCTTCCCCTGGCGCAGCGTGCTGTCCAACGTGATGGCCGGGCCCCGCTTCCGCGGCGTACCGAAGGCGGAGGCCAAGGAACGGGCGCGCGAATGGCTGGCCCGGGTCGGGCTCGCGTCCTTCGAGGACCGCTATCCGCACCAGCTGTCCGGCGGCCAGCGCAAGCGCGTCGCGCTCGCGGCCACCTTCGTCAACGACCCCGAGATCCTGCTCATGGACGAGCCGTTCTCGGCCCTCGACGTCCAGACCCGGGCGCTGATGTCCGACGAACTGCTTGAGCTGTGGTCAGGGACCGGCGCCTCCGTCGTCTTCGTCACCCATGACCTGGAGGAGTCGATCGCCCTCGCCGACAAGGTCGTGGTCATGACGGCCGGCCCGGCCACCGTCAAGGAAGTGTTCGAGATCGATCTGCCACGGCCCCGCAAGGTCGAGTCGGTGCGGCTGGAGCCCCGCTTCATCGAGATCTACCGCGAGATCTGGGCCTCGCTCGGCGAAGAGGTACGGATCACCCGCGAGAGAGGAGCCTCGAATGCCTGAGACGACGACTGCCGTACGCAAGCACAACGCGGGTAAAGAGGGCACGAGCCGTACGACAGCCAGGGCCCGGGCCGCCCGCAAACGCGCGATCCTGGTCCAGAGCGCCCGTGCGCTGGTGCTGGTCGCGGTGCTGGGGCTGTGGGAGTGGTTCGCCCGTACCTCGGTCATCGACCCGTTCAACTTCTCGATGCCCTCGAAGGTCTGGGACCAGCTGAAGGACTGGATCCAGAACGGCACCGCCCAGGGCCCGCTGTGGGAACAGGTCTGGACGACGCTCCAGGAAGCGCTGATCGGGTGGGCCATCGGCGTGGCCGCCGGCGTGGTCCTGGGCATCGGCCTCGGCCGGGCCCGCTTCCTCGCCGACGTACTCGGCCCCTACATCAAGGTGCTCAACGCGCTGCCCCGTATCGTCCTCGCCCCGATCTTCCTCATCTGGTTCGGCCTCGGACCGGCCTCGAAGGTCGCCTCGGCGGTCGTGCTGGTCTTCTTCCCCGTCTTCTTCAACGCCTTCCAGGGCGCCCGGGAGGTCGACCGCAACCTGGTGGCCAACTCCCGCATCCTCGGCGCGAGCAACCGCCAGGTCACCCTCCAGGTCGTGATCCCCTCCGCCACCTCGTGGATCTTCACCAGCCTGCATGTCAGCTTCGGCTTCGCGCTGATCGGCGCGATCGTCGGCGAGTACATCGGTGCCACGAAGGGGATCGGGCTGCTGGTCGCGACCTCGCAGTCCACGTTCAACGCGGCCGGGGTGTACGCGGCGATGGTGATCCTCGCCGTTGTGGCCCTGCTGGCCGAGGGCTTGCTGACCTTCCTGGAGCGGCGGCTGTTCCGCTGGAAGCCGGCCCAGCCGGGCGCCGACCACTGACGCGCCCTTCTCCCTCCCCTTTCTGAATCCCTCTTTCTCCCAAGGACGTGTGACATGCGCAGCTACGCCAAGATCTCCGCGGTGGCGGTCGCCGCGGCGCTCTCCCTGACCACCCTCACCGCATGCGGCAGCGACTCCGGCGGGGACGGCAAGGACGGCAAGGTCAAGATCATGGTGGGTGGCCTGGACAAGGTCATCTACCTGCCCGCGATGCTCACCCAGCAACTCGGCTACTTCAAGGACGAGGGCCTCGACGTCCAGCTCCTCAGCGAGCCGGCCGGCGTTCAGGCCGAAACCTCCCTGGTGGCCGGCGAGGTGCAGGGCGCGGTCGGCTTCTACGACCACACGCTGGACCTCCAGGTCAAGGGCAAGCAGGTGGAGTCCGTCGTGCAGTTCTCCCACGCACCCGGCGAGGTGGAGATCGTCTCCAACAAGGCGGCGGGGGAGATCACCTCGCCCAAGGACTTCAAGGGCAAGAAGCTCGGCGTCACCGGCCTCGGCTCCTCCACCGACTTCCTCACCAAGTACCTGGCCGTGAACAGCGGCGTGAAGACCAGCGAATTCACCCCGGTCGCGGTCGGCGCGGGCCAGACCTTCATCGCGGCCCTGAAGCAGGGCGCGATCCAGGGCGGCATGACCACCGACCCCACCGTCGCGCAGGTCCTGGACCAGAAGCTCGGCAAGATCCTCATCGACATGCGCACCCCCGAAGGCTCCAAGGCCGCCCTCGGCGGCCCGTACCCCTCCTCCAGCCTCTACATGAACACGTCCTGGGTGAACAGCCACAAGGACACCGTCCAGAAGCTGGCCAACGCCTTCGTGAAGACCCTCAAGTGGATGTCCACCCACACCCCCGAGGAAATCGCCGCCAAGATGCCGGCCGACTACGCCCAGGGCGGCAAGGAGCTCTACGCCCAGGCGATCAAGTCCACCCTCCCGATGTTCACCAAGGACGGCGTCATGCCGGCGGACGGCCCGGCGACGGTCGAGCGCGTCCTGAAGTCCTTCAACCCGAACCTGAAGAACGCGACGGTGGACCTGAACAAGACCTACACCACGGAGTTCGTGAAGAAGGCGGGCTGAGCCCAGGGGCCCGGCCGGTCGGACAGTCGACCGGCCAGGGCGTCCCCTGCGGGGGCGCGTCAGCGGACGTAGCTCTTCAGGACGTCGGTGTCGAGCGTGATGCCGACCGGCTCGGGGAGCACGACCTGCTCCCCGAAGGACGCCTGGTGAATGTCGCGGTAGCGGCCGAGCTTCGGGTCGGGGTTGGTGTGGACGATGACCGAGCAGGCGTCACGGTCTACGAGGAGGTAGATGGGGATGCCCGCCACCGCGAAGGCGGTGGGCTTCTCGATGCGGTCCCGGCGGTCGGTGTCCCGGTCGTGCGAGGTGACCTCGACGGTCATGAGGATCCCGTCCGGGTCGGACCATTCACCATCTCCTGCGAAGTGTCCGTCTGGCGCCAAGACTCCGTCCGGGCGGGCGCGTCCCTTGCGGTACGCCTCGACCTTCAGGCCACGTTCCCCGGCGTAGAGCCAGAGGTCGGGACGGTGCTGCATGCAACGCTTCTGCAGCCACCTGACGATTTCGTCGTGATCCCCGTCCGGCACGCACTTCTCCTCGATCCGTCCGTTGATGAACTCCAACGTGACGGTTTCGGGCGCGGCAAAGGCGATCTCCTCGAACTCCTCCACCAGCATGTGTGACGTGCGCTCGGTCATAACCGTCATGTTGCACCCCTTTCCTGGTGGAAGCCAGTGTTTCCGGATGCATGCACGACTGGGGCACATTCCGCCGAGGATCACTCCTGCGAGTGATTGTTCGATCTCAGACAGTGACGCGCGACGTGGGTCATGGCACCGATGGCCCCGAAAACGCGACTGGGGTTTCTCGGAGAACCGAGAAACCCCAGGTCAGTGGCTCTAAAAGCCAAGGTGCGCCGCCAGGGACTCGAACCCCGGACCCGCTGATTAAGAGTCAGCTGCTCTAACCAACTGAGCTAGCGGCGCCTGCTGACGTCGTAAATACTACCCGCCATGGAGGGGTGCTCCTGACCGCCGCGCCCGCCCTCAGATCGTGAGGGACAGCAGCACCGGTGCCGCCTCCCGGTTCAGGGTGTACGCGGCCTGGCGCAGGCGGTGGGCGTGCTCCAGGGGGAGGGAGAGGGCCAGGCAGCCGGCGGCGCGGCCGGCGGTTATGGGGACGGCGGCGCAGACGGTGCCGACGGCGTATTCCTGCAGGTCGAGGACGGGGACCGTGGCGGGTTGGCTTTCGAGTTTGCGGAAGAGGACCTTTTCGTTGGTCGTGGTGCGGGAGGTGAACCGCACGGTCTTGTGGCGGGAGAAGTGGTCGCGGCGGCCGTCGTGGTCGAGCTGGGTCAGCAGGCATTTGCCGACGGCAAGGGCGTGGACCGCGGAGCGGAAGTCGACCCACTCGTTGACCTTGGGGGTGCGGGGGCTGTCGGCGTACTGGGTGATCCGGACCTCGCCGTCGATATAGCGGCTGAGGTAGATCGCCGCGCCGACCGAGTCGCGCAGGGCGGCGAGCGACTTCTGGAGTTTGTGCTCGACCGCGGTCTGGCGGTCGGGGCCGGTGGAGCCCAGGAGGGACAGGGAGGTGCCGGCGACATAGGCTCCGTCGGCGACCTGCTCCACATAGCCCTCGCGGCGCAGCATCCGCAGCAGCTGGGCGAGGTGCGCGGGTGGCAGGCCGGTTTCGCGGGCGATGCCGGCGTCGGTCACGCCGTTGGTGTGGTGGGAGACGACTTCGAGGACCCGGAGGGCGTGCCGTACCGAGTGGAACGGCGCGGTCGACTCGGGCTTGAGCGCCACGGTTTCCCCCCTAGCAGGTTGTGACCGCTTGCGTCGGCGCCGTCGCCGCAGGTCATGGCCATAGGGTCAGCACCTTAGGTTCGCCAGTGGCAGCTTTACGCGGCGCGGCTTCGTACCACGATAGCCGCCAAGCGGGCGATTCGGTGCGGGTGTTGAGCATATTGATGGTGTGCGACGGGCCCGCTCAACAGCGGCGCACCACCCTGGCATATGCCATAGGCATGCTCTGTGCGAGGCGGACCGGCGGGGCTGCCGCCGGTCCGCCGTCATTGCGCCCGCTAGAGCACTGCGCTGAGAAACTCGCGAGTACGCTCGTGCTCCGGCTCGGTGAAGATCTTCTCGGGCGGTCCGGCCTCGATCACCCGGCCCGAGTCGAACATCAACACCTCGTCGGAGATGTCCCGGGCGAAGTTCATCTCGTGCGTCACGCACAGCATCGTGATGTCCGTCGTGTGAGCGATATCACGCAGTACGTCCAGCACTCCGGCCACCAGCTCCGGGTCGAGCGCCGAGGTCACCTCGTCCAGCAGCATCACCTGCGGCCGCATCGCCAGCGCCCGCGCGATCGCCACCCGCTGCTGCTGCCCGCCCGACAGCTGCGTCGGGTAGGCGTCGCACTTGTTGCCGAGCCCGACCAGGTCCAGCAGCTCGCGGGCCCGCTCCTCGGCCTCGTCCTTGCTCAGGCCCAGCACATGGACCGGGGCCTCGGTGATGTTCCGCAGCACCCGCATATTCGGGAAGAGGTTGAACTGCTGGAAGACCATTCCGATCTTCTTGCGCACCTCGCGGGTGTGCTTCTCGCTCGCCTCGACCAGCTTTCCGCCGCGGTTCTCATGGGTGAGACATTCGCCGTCGACCTGGATCTTGCCCTGGTCCGGTTTGATCAGCGTCATCAGCAGCCGCAGGATCGTGGTCTTGCCGGACCCGGACGGGCCTATGAGGGTCACATGCTTCCCGGAGGACACCGAGAAGTCGAGGTCGTCGAGGACCGTGTTGTCGCCGAAGCGCTTGGTCACCCGGTCGAATCGGATCAGTTCACTGCCGTCCACGGCAGGGTTCTTGTGCTCGGTTTCAGTGGCCAAGGCGACGCTCCAGGGCTCGCATGAGAAGGGATGCCGGATAGGCGATGAGGATGAAGGCGATGCCGACCATCGTGTAGGGCTCGATGTACTCGAAGGACGTGGCGCCGTGCGCCCGTGCCTTTTGGAGCATGTCGACGACCCCGATGAGGGCGAGCATCGGCGAGTCCTTCAGCATCGCGATCACGTAGTTGCCGAGGGCCGGCACGACCCGGCGGATCGCCTGCGGCAGGATCACCGCGATCCAGGTGCGGCCGCGCGAGAGGCTGAGCGCGGTGCACGCCTCCCACTGGCCCTTGGGCACCCCGTCGATACCGGCCCGGTACACCTCGGCGGTGTACGTCGAGTAGTGCAGGCCGAGCGCGATCACCCCGGTGGTCAGCGCGGAGAACTTGATGTCCCAGGTCGGCAGTACGTAGTAGAAGAAGAACAGCTGGACCAGCAGCGGGGTGTTGCGGATGAACTCCACCACCGCGGCCACCGGCCAGCGTACGAAGCGCGTCGGTGAGCGGAAGGCCAGCGCCCACACCAGGCCGAGCGCGAAGGAGAGCACCGAGCCCAGGGCGGTCGCCTCGAGGGTGATCAGCAGCCCGTCGCCCAGCTCGGGGAGGAAGTCCTTGGCGACGTCCCAGTCCCAGTTCACTGGGCACCTCCCGCCGTGATCAGGTTGGCGGACTGCTCGGTCTCCTGGGCGGCGGACAGCTTCCGGGTCACCAGCGGGCCCTTTCTGCGCCGTTCCGGCGCCTGCCCGATGCCTGCCTTGGCGCGCCGTTCCAGCAGCCGCATCAGCCGGGTGAGGACGAAGGCCAGCACGAAGTAGAGGACGAGGATGATCGAGTAGATCTCCAGGCTGTCACCGGTCGCCAGCCGCGAGAGCTGGGCGGCGAAGGTGATGTCCGCGACGCTCACCGCGGAGACCAGCGCCGTCGCCTTCAGCAGCTCGATCAGAAGGTTGTTGAACGGCGGGATCATCTCGGGGATCGCCTGCGGCAGGATCACCCGCCGCATCCGCTGCGCGGGCGTGAAGCTGAGCGCGATCGCCGCCTCGCGCTGCGCCGGGGCCACGGCGCCGATCGCGCCGCGCACGATCTCGGAGCCGTACGCGCCGTACGTCAGGCCCAGGGCGAGCACCGCCGCCCACATCGGCAGCAACTGGAACTGGAACCCCAGCGGCATCACGAAGAACAGCCAGAACATCAGCACCAGGGCCGAGGTGCCCCGGAAGATCTCGACGTAGCAGCCCGTGAGGAAGCGGACGATCCACAGCCTGGAGTTACGGGCGATACCGACGCCGAAGGCGATGGCGGCGGCGAGGAGCGCGCTGTAGAGGGTGAGCTGGATGGTGATCCAGACCCCTGGAAGGAGCCATTTCTCCCACAGTCCGGACGTCATCGGCACAGCTCCTTGGCGGTCAGATCCGTCATCTCGGCCTTGGTGAAGCCAAACGGGCCCACGATGCGCAGGAGTTCGCCGCTCTTCTTCATCTTGTGCAGCTCGGCATTGAAGGCGTCCCGGAGCTTGGTCTCCTCCGGGCGGAAGGCGAAACCGCCCGCGCCGACGTCCGGTTTGCCGTCGAGCAGCGCCTGGAACGGCTCGGTTGCCTCGACCCGGCGGCCCCCGCTCTGCCGGATCACATTGCGCACCGTCACCGCCGTACCCGCGAAGGCGTCCGCGCGGCCCTGTTCGACCGCCAGCAGCCCGGCCAGTTGGTCGGGGAGCACCATGATGTCGCTCTCCTTCACCCCGGCGTTGACCGCGTAGCCGATCTGGGCGTACGCGGAGCCGCTGGCGAGCTTCGCCCCCGATTTGGCGAAGTCCTCGTACTTGTGCAGGTTCTTGGGGTTGCCCTTGCGCACGATGAACGAGTCACGGACGCGGTAGTCGGGGTCCGAGAAGATCACCTGCTGGCAGCGGTCCGGATTGATGTACATACCGGCGGAGACCACGTCGAATTGCTGCGAGCGCAGCCCCGGTATCAGCGACGCGAACTCGGTCGGAACCGGCTGGACATGTGCCACCCCCAGCCGTTTGAAGATCACCTTCGCGATTTCCGGCGCCTCGCCGGTGAAGTCGCCGTTCTTGTCGATGTAGCCGAACGGGATCTCACCCGCGATACCCAGGCGTACCGTCCCCTGCGACCGCAGGCGACTCAGCAGGTTTCCCCCGTCCTTGGAATCGGCGCTGGACACCCGGCTACAGGCCGTGGCGCCCAGCAGACCCATGGCCGCCCCGCCCGCCAGTAGCGCGCGGCGGTTCAGCCGTCTTCCGCTGATGTCCTTGTGTATCCCTCGTGGTGGAGCCATGGGCGCGCGGCTACCCGACCGCGCTGAATATATGCAGATCGTTTTCGGCCCTTGACGCTCGACCGGTCTGGGTAGGCGCTCCCGGCAACAGGTCCGGAAACGAGTGGGAGGAATGTCATGGCTGACCGGTTTATCGAGGTATCGCTCGCTAAGAGGGGCGTGAGCTGCACCGCGAAACTCCTCGACGACCGCGCGCCCATCACCTGCGAGGCGGTGTGGAACGCGCTGCCCCTGGGCGGCGACGTCTACCACGCCAAGTACGCGCGCAACGAGATCTACGCGCTGCTGCCTCCCTTCGCCCCCGAGGAGCCGCCCCTGGAGAACCCGACCATCACCCCCATCCCCGGTGACCTGTGCTACTTCAGCTTCACCGACACCCAGCTCGGCACCGCCTCCTACGGCTATGAGCAGCAGGCCAAGCACCAGGGGCAGCAGCGGGTCGTCGACCTCGCGCTCTTCTACGAGCGCAACAACCTGCTGATCAACGGCGACGCGGGGTGGGTGCCGGGCATCGTCTGGGGCGCGGTCGTCGACGGCCTCGACCGGATGGCCGACGCCTGCCAGGACCTGTGGCGGGCCGGGGCGCTGGGGGAGACGCTGAGCTTCCGGCGGGCGTAGGCGCGCACGTCCGAAGCCTCAGCTTGCGGTGAGTATGGGACGGCGACACGCCGACGGCACGGCGTGTCGCCGTCTCAAGACCACCACAGAGTCAGGGGCGGCTGGGCGGCCTGACGCCGTCAGCCAGCCCCGCCTCGTACAGCGCGTGCGCCGCCCGTAGCACCACCGCGTCCGCGTGGCGGGCGGCCACCAGCTGCACCCCGATCGGCAGCCCGTCGGCGGACAGCCCGCAGGGCAGGCTCGCCGCGGGCTGCTGGGTCATGTTGAAGGGGTAGGTGAAGGGCGTCCAGCCTGTCCACCGCGTGTGATCGGATCCCTTCGGCACCTCGGCCCCCGCCTCGAACGCGGTGATCGGCAGCGTCGGGGTGACCAGCAGGTCGTACGCGGAGTGGAACCGGCCCATGGCCTTTCCGAGCGCCATGCGCACATCCACGGCGGCCAGATAGTGCAGCGCGCTGTACGCGGCGCCCTGGGCGCAGATGTCGCGCAGCCCCGGGTCCAGCAGCTCCCACTTGTCCTGTCCGAGCGGCTGCACCACCCGCGCCGCCCCGCTGAACCACAGCGTGTGGAACGCCTCGACCGGGTCCTCGATCCCCGGATCGATCTCCTCCACGGACGCGCCGAGGTCCGCCAGCAGGTCCACCGCCCGCCGTACCGCCGCCGCCACCTCCGGGTCGACCGTCGCGGACCCGCCGAGCGCCGGGCTGTAGGCGACGCGCAGCCCGTCCACGCCGCCCCCGCCCGCCGTGATGGCCTCTTGGAAGCTGCCTTCCGGGGGCGCGAGCTGGGACCAGTCGCGCCAGTCCGCGCCGGAGATCACATCCATCAGGAGAGCCGCGTCGGCCGCGTCGCGGGTCATCGGGCCCACATGGGCGAGCGTTCCGAACGCACTCGCCGGATACAACGGAACCCTCCCGTAGGTGGGTTTCAACGCGAAGATGCCGCAGAAGGATGCCGGGATACGGACCGAACCGCCGCCGTCCGTCCCCAGGCTCAGCGGACCCGCGCCAAGCGCCACCGCGGCGGCGCTGCCCCCGCTGGAGCCGCCCGCGGTGCGCCGCGGGTCGTACGGGTTGCCGGTCACCCCGTACACCGGGCTGTCCGTGACGCCCTTCCAGCCGAACTCCGGGGTCGTCGTCTTGCCCAGGAACACCGCGCCGTGCTCGCGCAGCCGGGCCACCGAGGGCGCGTCCTCATCCCACGCCTGGCCGTCGGGCGCGACGGTCAGCGAGCCGCGCAGCGTGGGGCCGCCGCGCTGCAGCAGGATGTCCTTCACCGACACCGGCACCCCGTCCACCAGGCCGGCGGGTTCGCCGCGCCGCCACCGCTCGGCCGACTCCTCGGCCTGCTGCAGCGCGGCCTCCGCGTCTACCCGGCTGAACGCGTTGACCTCTGGCTGGATCTGTTCGATCCGTTCCAGCGCGGCGCGGGTGGCCTCGACGGGGGAGAGGTCGCCGGAGGCGTACCGCTCGAGGAGTTGAACGGCTGTCAGATCGTGGATATCGGTCATCCACCCTCTCCTTTTAGTCGACCGGTACGTATCCCAGGCGCTTGTCGACGACGTTGAGCAGCGGTTCTCCCGCGGCCCAGCGGTCGTAGTTGTCCTGGAACTGCTCGGCGAGCTGGTCCCGCCAGCCGACCGTGTCGCCGCTCATATGGGGCGAGACGAACAGCCCCGGAACGTCCCACAGGGGGTCGTCGGCGGCCAGCGGCTCATGCTCGAACACATCCAGCACCGCGCCCGCGATATGCCGCGCGACCAGCGCCGTTACCAGGTCGTCCTGGACAACCAGCGGACCGCGTCCCACATTGATGAACACGGCGCTCGACTTCATCCGGGCGAAGGCGTCCCGCCCGAACATGCCGCGTGTACCGTCGGTCAGCGGTGCCGCGCAGACCACCCAGTCGGCCTCCGACAGCAGCCCGTTCAGCTCGTCGGCGCCGCGTACGCCCTCGCGCGCCGTACGTCCCACCAGGTCGACCACGATGCCGAGTGCGGCCAGCGTATGGCCGATGGCCCGGCCGATCGGGCCGGCGCCGACGACGACCGCCCGGGTCCCGGCGAGCCTCATCGTCTCGCGGTGGCGCCAGCGGCGCTGCCGCTGGAGCTCCCAACTTCCGTAGAAGTCCTTGGCCATGGCGATGACGATCCCCGCGACGTACTCGGCGATCGGCTGCTCGAAGACGCCCCGGGCGTTGGTCAACACCGTGTCGGATTCGATCAGTTCAGTACACATCAGCCGGTCCACGCCCGCGCTCGCGGTATGGACCCAGCGCGGCCTGGGCCCGCTGCCGGGCCAGGCGGCGCGTACCGCGTCGGAGGCGAAGTCCCAGACGAGCAGAGCGTCGGCGACGGGGAGCAGTTCGGGCAGCGAGGACTCGTCGCACACAAGGATCTTGGCGCGGCCGGCCAGCCGGTCGAGACGGACGGGAGGGTCGTCGCCGAAGACGACCACAGTGCTTTCGGTCATGGGCGAGAAACCGTTTCGAAACGTAGGTGCGCTTGGCTGTCGAGGGTGTCGGGAAGTCGCCTCAGAGCGAGGATTGACCACGCTAGGCAGCGGAAACTACCGTCGTCAATAACGGCATCGCTCCGGCATCTGTCCCGACGTCCCGGCATTCAGGCCGGCTCTTTCCCTCTGGCCAATGGTCCAGCCCTCCGTTGTGTATTGGGGCTCGCTCATGGACGTCTCTTTTCTGGGTGGCCCACAGCCGCAGCGCGGTGTGGGCGTCGTAGCACCATTCGATTTCGCGCTCGATCGTGAGCTGTGGCGCTGGGCGCCCGATGAGGTCTCCCTGCATCTGACGCGCACTCCGTTCGTTCCGGTCGAGGTGAGCCTCGATCTGGCGCGGCTCGTCAGCGAGCATGAAACTCTGCACGATGCGGTGCGCGCCCTGTGCGCGATCGCGCCCGAGGTGGTGGCGTACGCCTGCACTTCGGGCAGCTTCGTCGGTGGCGTCGCCGGTGAGCGCGCGATGTGCGCGGCGATGACGCAGGCGGGCGAGTTGCCTTCGCTCACCACGTCGGGGGCGCTGCTCGACGCGCTGCGGGAGATCGGCGCCCGGCGTATCGCTGTGGTGACGCCCTATACGAAGTCGGTGACCGACTCCCTGGAGGAGTATCTGGGCGAGGCCGGGATCACCGTGACCGGGCGGGCGTACCTCGGGCTGACCAGGCACATCTGGAAGGTGCCCTACCGCGATGTGGTCGACATGGCGCGGCAGGCGGTGGTCGGGGCGGCCGACGCGCTCTTCATCAGCTGCACCAACCTCCCCACGTACGACGTGATCCCGCAGCTGGAGGCCGAGCTGCGGATGCCCGTCCTGTCGGCGAACCAGGTGACGATGTGGGCGGCGCTGCGGGCGATCGGCGAACGGGCGGTCGGGCCGTACCAGGCCCTGCTGGATCCGGCGGCCCGGCGCGGCCCGG
>NZ_MUNE01001159.1 GCF_002154605.1 Streptomyces milbemycinicus
CCGGTGGCCGAGCGGCGGGACGACGCCTGGCGGATGCTGATGGCCCGCCCGGAGCCGGCGCCCATGGACAACGGCCTCGCGGTGACCAGCCTCGCCGCCGTCAAAGCGGTGCTCAAGGAACCGAACCGGTTCTCCGCCAAGAAGGCGTTCGACGCCGTGGAGACCGGCTATCCCCTTATCCCCCTCGCCTTCGACCCGCCCGAGCAGACCCACTACCGGCGGATCCTTCAACCCTTCTTCGGCCCGCGCCGGATCCGGGCCCTGGAGGAGTCGCTGCGCGCCCAGGCCATCGACCTCGTCGAGGCCGTGAAGGCCCGTGGCGGCTGCGACTTCGTCGCCGACATCGCCGTCCCCTTCCCCGCGCAGGCACTGCTGACCCTGCTGGGGTTACCGCTCGCTGACCGCGACCGCTTCATCGAATCGAAGAACGCCGCCCTCGAACTCACCGCCGACGCCGCCGGCGAGCTGACCCTCACCGACGAGGAGCGCGCCGCCCGGGTGGAACAGACCATGGCCCTGGGCAACTATCTGGGGGAGCTGATACAGACCCGCCGCGCCCAGCCCGGCGACGACATCCTCAGCGAGATCCTGGCCATCGACGGCGACGACCACCTCTCCGACACGGAAGCCATGGGGGTCTGCCTCATGCTCGTGCTCGCCGGCCTGGAGACCGTCACCGACGCGCTGAGCCTCGCGATGGAGCGGCTGGCCACGCACCCCGGGCGGCGC
>NZ_MUNE01001160.1:0-285 GCF_002154605.1 Streptomyces milbemycinicus
GTGTACACCACGTACACCACCACGAGTACGCCCGTCGTGACCCTCGCCGAAACGGCGGCGGTCTTCTTGGGCAGTCTCCTGGCAAGCAGTTCCGAAAGCCCCCAATGCATAGGGCCGACACCGACGACGAGGAGCGAGGTCAGCTCCCGGAACGTCAGGGGCTGCCCGTCCTCGAAGTGCGTCGGCAAGCCGAAGAAGACCATCAACGCCAGGCCCCACAGCAAGGCGAAGACCTCCGCCACGGCCCAACCCCACCCGCCTGAGGGCTGATCCGCTTGCGGCGGC
>NZ_MUNE01001160.1:407-604 GCF_002154605.1 Streptomyces milbemycinicus
CGGCGGTGCCGGGTTCGGCGGAGGCGCCCAGCGCGCTGGCGGTCGCGCGCAGGATGGCGTGGGTGACCGCCCGCGGTAGCCAGCCCGCGTCCGCTCCGACGTGCGTGGGCGGGGCAGGAACCATCGCGCGGGCCGCGCCGGCAGCGGGACGGGCTGCGGGGTCCTTGGCGAGCGCGGTGCCGAGCAGCGGTACGAGC
>NZ_MUNE01001160.1:652-991 GCF_002154605.1 Streptomyces milbemycinicus
CCCGAAGTCGATGACCTTCGGGCCGTCGACACCCAGGATGATGTTCGATGGTTTGATGTCCCGGTGCACCAGACCGGCCGCGTGCACCCCGGCCAACGCCGTGAACAGACCCGCCGCCAGCTCCAGCATAGACGCCTCAGGCAGCGGACCGAAGCGCGCCACCGCCTCGCCCAGCGAGATTCCCGGGATGAACTCGGTTGCAAGCCAAGGGAGTTCTGCATCAGGGTCGGCGTCGACCACCGCCGCAGTGAACGCGGCGCCGACGTTGCGGGCGGCATCAACCTCGCGGTCGAACCGCCGCCGGAACTCGGCCTGTCCGCCGACCAGCAGCTCCGGCAG
>NZ_MUNE01001161.1 GCF_002154605.1 Streptomyces milbemycinicus
GGCCGGCGAACGCGAAGGCTGGGCCTACCTGCTGACCAGCCCCACCGAACGGGCTCCGTGGCAGGCGCGCCTCGCCGCCGGATACACCGTCACCTCCCGTATCCGCGACCACCTTCCCGATCATGTCCTGGCCGAAGCCGTCCAGGGACGACTGCGCGACCTGGACCAGGCCGAACTGTGGTGGACCAAGACCTTCGCCCACTACCAGGGACACCATCACCTCGACCCTCTGCACGACGCCCTGGACTTCCTCAACGACGCCGGCTACCTCCACCGCACCCCTGACCCCGGCGGCAACGACAACCTGACCATTACCGAAACCGGGAAGCTCACCAGCCGCTTCATGGTCGAAGCCGACACTGCCACCACCCTCACCGACACCCTGCAACTCCTCCCTGTCCCCGGCAGCCCCGACGAGGCCGAAAACACCCTCATCACCCTGCTCAGCACTCACCTGCCCGCCCTCGAACAAGCCCCGTTCACCGAACGCGCCAAAACCGCCCTCTACCAGGTCCTGCGCGCTGGCGGACACACCGACGCAGCCCACGCCCCACAACCCCCGGGGGAGGACGAGGACAAGCCCGCCGCCGGCGACCTCGCCCGTGCTGTCCTGCTCCTGGTGGCCAACAGCCCCAAGGCATTCCGCACCCGCAGCAGCTACATCCTGGGCATCCCCGTCGACTCCATGGCACAGATCCTCGACGAAGCCCGCCGCTACCTCGCCTGGATCGCAGCCCAAGGCCACCTCGGCACCATCCACCCCTGGGCCGCCATCACCGCATCCGACCTTGCCCAGCGCATCCGCTGGCGCACCCTAGGCCCCCGCCGTGGCTCGGGCCGCCTGCTCTGGATGTGCGAACGCATGGCCACCCCCGCCCACGTACACCGACTCGTCCCCACCATGTGGCGCGCCGCCCGCGACCGCGGTATCGACGCCCCCGACTGGCCCGGCACCACCTCGCCCAGCACCTGCCGGCTCCACCCCGACGACTACCGCGCC
>NZ_MUNE01001162.1 GCF_002154605.1 Streptomyces milbemycinicus
GTCTGAAGGAGGCGGGGTCGGGGGTGGTGGTGATGGACCCCGCCTCCTTCAGACGGGCGACGGCGGTGGAGATCTGGCTCTGCGGCAGTCCGGTGCGGGCTGCGATATCGCCGACGGTGGTGCCGGGGTGCGCGGCGATATCGCTGGCGGCGATCAGCACGAGGCGGGTGCTGCCCGCGTGGCGTTCGCTCCCGCCGGGGGGTTCGGGCATGGCGTCCTCGCCGATCTTCATGAGCGTACGGCCGAGGAGGAAGAGTTCGACTCCGTTCACGGAGCGAGGGTACATCGAATTAGATACATCTATCTTGATGCATCTAATTCGATGGATTACGGTGAGGCGTGGCAGCCAGATGCGTGGCAGCCACGCCACTGACACGAGGGGAACCCCATGACGTACGAGAACACGTACGAGAACACCCGCACCGGCACCCTCGACGCGCCCGGCGCCACCCTCCACTACCAGGTACGCGGGGCCGGACCCGCGCTGCTGATCGGCCAGAGCGGCGAGGGGGACGCCGACCGCAGCGTCGACCTCGCCGCGCGCCTCGCCGACACATACACCGTGGTCACCTACGACCGGCGGGGCCTGTCACGGAGCCGACTCCACGACCCGTCCGGCGGGGCGACGCTCGCCGAGCACGCGGACGACGCGGCGCGCGTGCTCGCGGCGGTGACACCCGAGCCGGCCGCGATGCTCGGCTGCAGCCTCGGCGCCGTCATCGGCCTGCACCTCTCGCTGCGCCACCCGGGCCGGATCCACACCCTGATCGCCCACGAACCCGTCGCGCCCCGCCTGCTGCCCGCCGCCGAACGGACCCACCACGAGCATGAACTCGCCCACCTGCAGCGGCTCTACGTACGCGACGGCCTCGCCCCCGCCCTCCCGGAGATCGCCCGCGTCCTCGGCATCGACACCCGCGGCCGCGACTCCGAACCCGGCCTGACCCCGCAGCCCATCAACGACCTGCGCCGCGCCAACTTCGACTACTTCATCCGCCACGACTTCACGGCGGTCCTCGCCGACACGCTCGACCTCCCCGCCCTCACGGCCACCC
>NZ_MUNE01001163.1 GCF_002154605.1 Streptomyces milbemycinicus
GCCGGTGTCGGTCCGGCCGGACCGGCCGGACCGACACCGGCGGAGGTCCCGGAGCGGCTGGAACGGGCATTGGACACGGCCTCAGGGTAAGAGGCATGAGGCCCTTTCGGAACTGTCCGCCCATCTGGTGGGACGGCCGTCCGTACGGCGGTCGTCCCACCTGGCCATAGGCTGTCCGCATGACGCAGACCCCGCTGGACCGCGCCCTCATCGAGGAAGCGGCCAAGAAGTCCGCCCTCGTCTGGGTCCGTGGCGCGGCCGGCGCTCAGGCCGTCGCCGACCGCGCGCTGTGGCACGTATGGCACGAGGGCGCGGTCTGTCTGGTCGGGGACGGCCCCGGGGAGCAGCCCCTGAGCGACCTCGGTCTGGTGGACGGCGGCGCCGCCACCGTCACCGTGCGCAGCAAGGACAAGGGCGGACGGCTCGTCACCTGGCCCGCCCGGGTGGCCGAACTCGCGCCCGGCGGCGAGGCATGGACGGCCGCCGTCGACGAGCTGAAGGGCAAGCGGCTGAACGCCCCGGACACCGAGCGGATCGCCGAGCGCTGGGCCCGCGAGTGCCGGGTGCTGCGCCTGGAGCCGGCGTCCGCCCCGGTCGAGGAGCTGCCGTCCGGCTCCCTGGCCGCGCCCCCGCCGCCGAGCCCGGCCACCACCCGCCGCCCGATGCCCGCCGGGCTCCCCAAGCTGCTCGCCCGCCGGGGCCGCGCGCGCAAGGGCCGCTGAGCGCTGCGCGGCGCGGCGCGGCGCGGCGCCGGGGAACTCGCTCCGTACCGCTGGGGCGTTACGTACCGCTGGGGATCTGCTGTCCGTAGTCCACGACATCGCCCTTGGCGGGCGCGGCCAGCGTGAAGTCCTTGTCCCAGTCGGCGAGCCGGATGACTCCCGCGCGGCCCGCCCGCTCCAGCCGCAGCGGATACGGCGTGCCCTCCAAGGACACGTCGAGCGCCCCGCCGCTGCCCTCGCCGCCGCGGATCCGGATGGTCCGTACGCCGCCGACCTTGCTGCGGTCGCCCGTGGAGATCTCCCCGTGCAGGCTGAGCAGCCCGTCGAGCAGCAGGGTCTTGTCCGTCAGTCCGCTGAGCTGTTTGTACGAGGGGTCGCCGGCCGGGATCTTCACGTACTTGTCGTCGAGCTTTTTTGCGGCGGCGGCGTCGCCCGCGCTCTGTCCGCCCCCGCTCTGGCCGCTGCCCCCGCCGCCCTCGCTCTTGTGCGTCCAAAAGCCCGCGTCGGCCTTGAGGTAGAGGTCCTTGCCGACGCGCAGCAGCTGGAAGGTGCTGCCCTCGGCGGAGACCTGGCCGGTGCCGCCGTCCGCCTTGAGGCGCATGTCGACCTTGTAGGTGCGCCCCTTGGTGACGAGCTCGCCGGACAGACGTACCGCCTCGGCGGCCCCGGCGGCCTTCTGGGCTCTGGCCTCGATCTTCGCGGCGGTGAGCTTGCCCACGCCGTTGGTGCCCGCGTCGGGGTCCTCGCCGCCGCCGTCGCCGCCACATCCGGCGAGCGCCGCGGCCAACCCCGCGCACATCGCCGCCACGACAGCTGGGTTCCGGGTCCGCACGTCTGCTCTGCCTCCTGAAGCCGGTGCAGGGGCAGCGTACCGGTGCTGTCCAGGGGTGCCGCCCCGGCGGCAGGGCAGGGCCGGGCGCGCTAGCCTGAACCCGGCATTCAAAGCGATAGCCATATACGACCACATACAGCTCTGAAACCGGCATAAGACATTCGGTATCGGCAGAAGAGCCCATGACACAGGGAGGCGCATGACATGCCCGCAGGCGCCCCCAGGGTGTTCGTCTCGCACCTCGCGGGTGTTCCCGTCTTCGACCCCAACGGCGATCAGGTGGGCCGGGTCCGCGACCTGGTGGCCATGCTGCGCCTGGGCGGCCGGCCGCC
>NZ_MUNE01001164.1 GCF_002154605.1 Streptomyces milbemycinicus
TCGCCGGAATAGCCGAATCCGCTGTGGCCGTCCAGCGTGAGCGGGAGCGCGGCCTGCTGGTCGCCCACTATGTGCCGGCGCCCGGCGCGGTGATCGACGAGGCGTATCTGCGGGCCGGGCTCGCCGACCTGCTGCCGGATCAGATGGTGCCCGCGGCCTTCGCGCCCTGTGCCGCCCTGCCCACCACCAGCAGCGGCAAAACGGACCGCAATGCCTTGCCGCACATCCGCGTCGACACCCGGGAGCAGACGGCCAAAGAGCCCGCGAACGATCTGGAGGCCCGGCTGCTGGCGGTCTGGCGAGCGGTGCTCGGCGACGACGGCATCGGCCCGGCCGACGACTTCTTCCAGTCGGGGGGCACGTCGATCCTCGTCGCCCAGCTGCTCACGGAGGTGCGCGACCGGGTGCACGAGGACGCGCGGATCGTCGACCTGTTCCGCTACCCCAGTGTCCGGGCGTACGCGGCCCGGCAACGGCGTGGCCAACAGGTCTCCCGCAAGAAGCAGCTCCGGGCGGACGCGTTCCGACCCGTCACCGACTGACCCCCATCCCGCGCACGCCCCATCCCGCGCACTCGGCGTTTCGCGCGCCGCTGCCCCACGCGTCCCTCGCCGCATCCCGGTACGCCGACTCGCCGCTCCCGCGAGTGCGTGCCGGCAGAAGTCCCGGAGTGTGAGCCTTGGCTGCCGATCTTCCCGACGAACCCGACGACGAGCTCCCGGCGATCGCCATCACCGGTATGGCCTGCCGCTTCCC
>NZ_MUNE01001165.1 GCF_002154605.1 Streptomyces milbemycinicus
TTCCACCAGGGTCGCTGGGCCGCGTTCCCGGAGTCGCGCCCCCTCTCCGTGGATGTCGCGTCCTTGGGGGTCGAGGGCGAGCGGGTGGAGGTCGAGGGGGCTGGGCTGGGGTTCCATGCGTTGCCTCCGGGGTTCTGGTCGGTCGCGGCGGCACTCACGGCGTCGTACTTGGCGGCTATCGGGGGGAAACTCACCGGCAGGGCGGCCAGGGCCCGGTGGATGGGCCCCGGGCGCCACCGCAGTTGATCGGGGTGGACGGCCAGCTCGATGTCGGGGAGGCGGTCGAGGAGTTTCTCGATGGCGATGGAGGTGATGATCCGCGCCGGGTCCTTCGCCGGGCAGGCGTGCGGGCCCGCGCCGAACGACAGGTGGGCGCGGTTGCCGCGCCGGTCGGAGATCAGCTGTGGGTCGTTGTTGGCGGCGGCCATGCTGATGAGGACGGGGGCGCCCTTGGCCAGCCGGTGCCCGGCGACGGTGACGTCGTGAACCGGGTAGTGGGTACAGAAGTTGGCCACCGGAGGGTCGGTCCACAGCACCTCGTCGAGCGCGTCGTCGACCGGCATGGTGCCGCCCGACAGATCGCCGGCGAACCGGTCGTCGGACAGCAGCAGCCGCAGCGCGTTGCCGATCAGGTTCTTCACGGGTTCGACGCCCGCGCCCAAGAGGAGGATGAGCTGATGGGTCATTTCCTCGTCGTTGAGCCGGGCGGGGTGGGCTATCAGCCAGGAGGTGATGTCCGCCGCGGGCTCGGCCCGCTTCGTGGTGATGAGGGCGGAGAGGGCCTCGCGGAGGACGGCGTCGGCCTTCATGGCGTCCTCGTCGATGTCGAAGAGCGCGGCCATGCCCTTGACCAGCGTCTCGCTGAGCTCGGGCGGGCAGCCGAAGAGCTGGTTGAAGACGAGCAGCGGCAGCCGGGCGCAGTACTCGCTGAGCAGTTCGGCCTCGCCCTCGGGGCCGAAGAGGTCGATGAGGAGGTCGGCGCTCTCCTCGACGTAGGTGCGCAGGGTATGTGGGTTCAGCCGGTTGAGGGTGTCGGAGACCGCGCCGCGGTACCGCTCGTGGTCCTCGCCGTCGGTGTACATCGGGGTGGGCCGGTACATCATCAGCGGGACGATGGGGCTGTCCATGGGGACCGTGCCGTCGGCGAGGGCTTCCCAGCGGCGCGGGTCCCTGGCGAAGGTGTCGGGGCTGCGCAGGATCTCGAGGGCGGTCGCGTAGCCGGTGGCGAGCGAGGCGTGGACGCCGGGGGCGAGCTCCACGGGCGCGACGGGCCCGTACGCGCGCAGCCGCGCGTAGACGGCGGACGGGTTTTCGGCGAACTCGGCTCCGTACAG
>NZ_MUNE01001166.1 GCF_002154605.1 Streptomyces milbemycinicus
CCGCCCAGCACCCCACCCAGCAGACTCGCCGTCACAAAGCACCCGGCGACCACGGGGAACAGCGACACCCCGGCCAGGTCCCGGGCCGCGGTCGGCAAGGTCGGCACCACGGCGAGCGCGGCGAACCCGGTCAGGAACATCACCGCCGCAAAGCTGGCGGTGGCGGCCGCGTACGTCCGGGAGAACAGCCCCTGCGCCTTCGAAGCTTCGGTCACGAGCGCGCAAGCTAATTGGTACGCACCAAGCCGTGCCACTGGTTTTCGTGGGAGGCTCGGCCCACCTCTGCCAGGACGAGCCAGTCAGGATGGCTGGACTTGGTCGAAGAGGGCGAGGGCTTCGGCGGGGTCCGGGCTCACGAGGCGTTCCAGACCGGCCGTCGTGATCTTCGCCCACTTGCCGGCCCGTGCCCACATCTGTTCCTCGAAGGCGCGGACGGCCTCGTCCAGATCTTCAGGGCCGGCGGCGATGGACTCGGCGAGTTCGGCGCCATCCAGCATCGCGAGGTTCGCGCCCGCCCCCAATGGAGGCATCA
>NZ_MUNE01001167.1 GCF_002154605.1 Streptomyces milbemycinicus
GGTCTCCAGGCTGAGGAGCTTGAGGCCGGTGTCGGCGATCGCCGTGGCCAGGATGCGGGCGTTGCGCGGCCCGGTGAACTTGCCGATGAGCGCGGCGAGCAGATTGGACAGCGCCCCGACGACGTTCTGCCGCCCGGCGATCTGGATGATCTTGCGCACGATGGGCAGCGCGGCCATCACCACCGGCAGGAACTCCTCCAGGGCGGGCCGCGGATCACCGCCGTCCGGCAGTCGGCTCAGCGCCTCGGTGAACCGCTCCCGGGCCTCGGCCAGCGCCTCGGCCTCGGCGGCCGGGCTCTGCTGCCCGTACGCCTCGCCCGCCCCGCCGGACAGGGACTGCGCCGCCTCCGCGGCCCATGCCTCGCCCTCGCTCTCGTCGCGCGCCAGCAGCAGACCGGCGGTGGCCCCGGCGAGTTCCAGGCTGAGCAGGGCGGCGGGCGTCGGCTCCGCGCCGAGCGCCTGGGCGGCCGGGGCGTGGCTCCCGGCGGCCGCAGGCTTTTCGGCGTCCTCGGCTTCCTCGGCCTCCGTCATCGGCGCCTCGCGCAGCAGCTGGCGGGCGAGTTGGGTGGCGATCGGGCGGATCGGGGCCGGCAGCCGGCCGATGCCGATCTTCAGCACCCGCGTCAGCAGCGGCTGGACGATCGGGCGCAGCTGGCGCAGGATCAGCCCGATGGGCATCACCTTGGCCACCGCCTGCACACCCGTCTTGACGGCCTGGACGCCCTTCTTCGCCAGATTCACCGCGCCGCTCACGGCCTTCTTCGCGAAGTTCTTCAGCGCCCCGAAGAACTGCTCGAAGGCGGGTGACTCCCCCAGCGGGGCCGGCGGCGCCACCGACTCGAAGACGCTCTCCAGCTCGGCCTCGGTGAGCGAACGCGTATCCGCCTCCCCAGCGGCCTCGGCCAGCGCCTCCAAGTACCGCTCCGCCTGATCGGCCAGCGCCTCCAGCCGCTCGCGCACCGGCTGCTCCGCCGCCTCCGAGGCCGAGGCGCCCACGAGGGCGGCCGCGTGCTCGGCGTGTAACGCCGCGGTCTCCTCGAGCAGTTCGGAGAGGGCTTCTTCCATCTCGTCCGAGTAGAGCTCGGCGAGCAGTTCGCGCACCGCCTCGCTGTGCGCGTCCACGGGCCCGCGCCCGGTGTCCCGGGCGGCGCCTCTGAACGGGCTGTCCAGATACGACGCGGACGGCGCCTCGGTCCATTCTTCCTCGTCGGACACGCTCCCCCGCTCTTCGGAGCGGAATGGGGAGGTGGGTGTCCATGCTTGATGATCGGTCAGTGTCACGCTTCCCCCGTCAGTCTCAAGCGAATTACCGAACCAGTGGCGATACTAGGGCGCGGTAACGGACATAGCGGCGTGATGCATGTATTCCGGATGAGTGGGTCCTATGTGAATTCAGTACACAAGATCACCCCGGGTTCGTACATATGCGATGGCATCCGTCCTGCACACCACACTCTTCGGACTGAGTAGTCTGATCACGTGAGTGGGAAGGAACAGGCGGCCGGTGTGGTCGTCGGCTCGGCGGTGGGCGAGGCGAGCTGGACCTGCCGGACATCTTCGCCCGCCTTCAGCGGTGGGCCGCGGCCGGGCCGAAGGACATCGGCCTGCAGACCGAAGACGTGCTGACCAACGGCCTGCCCTGGGACCTGGCCGCGGCCGTCCACTTCCAGATCAGTCTGCGGGCGGGCGGCAACGGCTCTCTGATGGTGCACCCGGACCACCGGGACCAGTACGCCGTCGTTCTCGACCGCGGCGACGGCGCCGTTGAACTCGGTGGCCTGGTCCGGGTGCCAGCCGCGGTCGAGAACGACGGC
>NZ_MUNE01001168.1 GCF_002154605.1 Streptomyces milbemycinicus
CACCTGCGGCACGATGTAGTCGATCCACGCCTCCCGGACCCATTTGCGCGTGTCCGCGTACAGGTCGTCGTAGGTCTGCACCCCGGCCCGGGTGTCGGAGCCCAGCGGATCGGTGGCCTGGTTGCGCCAGACGGCGAAGGGGCTGATCCCGAACCGCACCCGCCGGTCGAGCCGCTTGATGCGGGCGGCGGTCTCGCGCACCAGCCGGTCGATGTTGTCCCGCCGCCAGGCGGCCCGGTCCGGGAACCCCGCGCCGTGGCGCTCGTACGCCGCGTCGTCGTCGAAGACCTGGCCCGCCACCGGATAGGGGTAGAAGTAGTCGTCCCAGTGGACGGCGTCGACGTCGTAGCGCGCCACCGCGTCCAGCATCGCGTCCTGGACGAAGCGGCGGACCTCGGGCAGGCCCGGGTTGTAGTAGAGCTTGCCGCCGTAGGGCACCACCCACTCCGGGTGCAGCCGCGCGGGGTGCGTGGGGGCCAGCCGGGTGGGGTCGGTGTGGTTGGCGACGCGGTACGGATTGAACCAGGCGTGCAGTTCGAGGCCGCGCCGGTGGGCCTCGCG
>NZ_MUNE01000117.1 GCF_002154605.1 Streptomyces milbemycinicus
GGGCCGCCGGGCCCGGCGGGCCCGGCCCGGTGCGCGGCGTGCCCGCCGCGCCGGGCGCCGGACAGCCCGTCCGGCCCATGGCCGGGGCCGGGGCCGGGCCTGCGGCGGACGGCCCCGGGGCCGCCGAGGTCCGCCGGGTGCTCGCCGAGGGCGGGGCTCCCGAGAACCTGGCCGGTGCGGTCGTGGTCGCGTTGGGCGAGACGGCGGCCGAGGTGCTGCGCGAGGACCCCTGGCAGCTGCTGGCCGTGTCCGGCGTGCGCCATGAGCAGGCGGACGGCTTCGCCCGTGCCCTGCTCGGGCCGGACTGCGGGCCGGACGACGAGCGTCGGGCGCAGGCGCTCACCGTCTGGCTGCTCGAGCGCGCCGCGCTCGAAGGACACACCGCGCTGGAGTCCTCCGCGCTGCGCGCCGGGCTCGCCAAACTGTCCGTGCCCGATCCGGACGCGGCGCTGCGGTCCGCGATCGCGGACGGCCTGGTGCTGGTCTTCCAGGACGCCGCCGACACCCCCGGGGCCGCCGCCCGCCCGGCGTCGGAGGACGCGGACGGCACCGACGACGAGCAGCCGGTGCGGGTCCTGCTGGGGCTGGACCGCTTCGCGCTGGCGGAGGAGAGCCTGGCCGACGGCCTAGCCCGGCTCGCCGGCACCTTCGCCGACCGCTCGGGCGGCCCGGCGGCCGGTGCACCCGGCGGCGAGGCCGGTGACGACGGTGGCCGCGATGGCAGGGACGGAGGCGGCGCGAGCGCCGATTCCGACGACGGCTCCACGGACGGCTCCGCGGACGGCTCCGGCCACGGCGAGGCGGACGGGGCCGGTCCGGGCGCCGCCGACTGGGCGGCCGCGGCAGCGGCCGCGCCGAGCCCGTCCGCGGCGGAGCTCATCCGTACGACGGCGGGCCACGGCCTGGTCGCACACAGCGGCGGCGAGGCCGCCCGCGCCGAACCGGCGGCGCTTGTCGCCGCGGCCAGATCCCTGGGGCTGCGGGCGTACGCGGCGGCACACACCGAGGACGGCAGACGGCGGCTGGCCGAACTGATCGACGCCGCCTCGGCCGCCTCGGCCGGGGAAGGTGCCCCCGAGCCCGGCGCCGACGGCCTTCGCGGCCCGGACGGCGACTCCGACGGCTTCAGCGGCGCGGACCGCACCAGCGGCACCGGCCTCGGCGGGTCCGACGCGGCGGTCACCGTCGCCGGGCTGCTCTCGGGCCACGAGGGTCCGGGCCGCGACGAGGACGGCGCGCTCGCGCTCGATGTGATCGCCGTGCTGGACGCCCCGCAGCTGGACGTGGAAACCGCGGCGATGCTCGTGGAGTCGCTGCCGGACGGTGCGCGGCTGGTGCTCAGCGGTGACCCCGGTGTGCTGTGGTCGGCGGGCCCCGGCAAGGTCTTCGCGGATCTGCTGGCCGCCCGCCGCTGCCCCCAGGTCGTCTCCCGGACACCGGACCCCGGGCCGATCGGCGAGCTGGTCTCGGGCATCGGGATCGGGGAGCTGAACCAGGTCGAGGCCCCCGGCAAGGAGGTCGTGATCGTCCCGGTGCGGGACGCGGGCGAGGCCGTGCACCGCACGGTCCAGCTGGTCGCGGACTCCGTGCCGCGCGCGCTCGGCGTGCCGCCGGAGCATACGCAGGTGATCACCCCGGGCCACGGCGGCGCCGCGGGGACGCGTGCGCTCAACGCCGCCTTGAAGGAGCGGCTGAACCCCGGGCCCGGCCGGTTCGGCGGCTTCGACCCTGGCGACCGGGTCGCCTACGTCCCGGCGCCGGGACGTGCGCTGCCGGGCACGGTGGTCTCGGCGGACGCCGAGGGACTGCACCTGGACTGCGCGGGCGCGGCCGTCGTGGTGCCGCGCGAGCAGGTCGCCGACACGGTCCGCCACGGCTGGGCGCTCACGGCCCACCAGGCCGTCGGCGCGCGCTGGCCGGCGGCGGTCGTGGTGCTGCCCGGCGACGCGGCCGCGGGGCTGACCCGGGCCTGGGTGTACACGGCCTTCGGCCGTGGCGAGCGCCATCTGTCCGTGGTGCACGGTGCGGACGCGGCGCTGGCGCGGTCGGTGGCGGAGATCCCCGCGAAGGACCGAACCACCCGGCTGCGGTCCTTGCTGCAGACGCAGCTCCCGTCCGCCGGGTAGGCCGGCGGCGCCCCACGCCAGTGGGCGCCGGGCGGGCCGCCCAGGTCAGCGCTGCAGCCCGGCAGGAGCCCCGGCCGCCAAGGGCCGGACCTCGGCAGACGCTGGAGCGCCGGGCGGGCCCGGTGGCCCGCCCGGCGCTCAGGGACGGTCGGTGGAGAGCCCCGGCGAGGCCCCGACGGGGCTCAGTTCCCGGGGCCCAGTACCTCCAGGTCCTCCTCGTCCGCCTCTTCTACCTCGTCGGCAACGTCATCCTCGTCGTCCTCGTCGTCCAGCTCCTCGTCGAAGACCGTGCTGACGTCGAAGCGACAGACGACCTGGTGCGGATCCGGCTGGTCGAAGGGGGCGGCCAGCCACTCCCCCGGCTCGGCGAGCTCGTCCCCGGCCGCCACCCACAGGGTCGAGTCGCCCTCCTCCAGCCCGAACTCCTTGTGCCGGGAGGCGATCTCGTCCGGTTCGTATTCGCCGAAGAGCACCCCGATGGCGGTCTGGACGCTGTCGCCGACGGCCGCCGCACCGCCCGCCCCGCCGTTGTCCGAGTCGGTGCCCCCATCCAGCTCGGCGACCCGTCTGGCCTGCGAGAGCAGGCGCTGCGGTTCGACGACGGCGTAGTCCCTGCGGATCAGCACGCTCAGAGCGCTCGGTTCCTCGGGCCCGGTATAGGCGGGCAGGGTGTCGTCACCGGGGATCTCGAAGGGCGTCACCTCGTCGTAGGCGTCATAGAGCAGCTCGTCGTACACCTCGGCTGCCGCGGCCAGTTCGTTGAACGCGGCGTAGACGGCCGGGTCGTCCTCCCCGGACCGGCGTTCGACAGCGTCGAGGTGACGATCCAGTGCGGCTTTCACCGCTTCGGCGGCGGCGCGTACCTCGGCAGCGGATGGCTGCGCAGCATCAGACATAGTGCAGACGCTATCCGTAGCAGGCCCGGTCCCGCACAATAGATGCGATGCCGGAATACGAATTCTGTGATGTGTATGTGCCTCGCGGGGTCTCCCGCAAGGCCACCACGCGTCTGCTGACCGACCATGCCGAGTACGGACACTGGGAGCTCGACCGCCTGAGACTCAATCCCGACGGCAGCCGCAGGGTGCGGTTGCGCCGTCGGATCATCCGCCAGCTCCGCGCCACGTGGTAAGCCGCCGCTGAAACGCCGGGCGGGCCCCGCCGGTGTGCGGGGCCCGCTCGACGCCGCGCCGTAGCGTGACGTACCGGTCTCAGTGCCGCTCAGTGCTGGTCACTGCGGCTCAGCGCCGTCTCAGTGCTGGCCGGCCCGCGCCCTGCGGTAGAGCACGGTGCCCGCGAGCAGCATGCCCGCGGCTGCCGGGATGGCGAGCTCGACCGGTCCGACGCCGGTGTGCGCGAGCTGCTCGGTGCCCGTCAGCTGGGAGCCTCCCAGATTCGAGGAGGCGCCGGCGCCGTGTGCGCCGATCTGCTGGGCTCCCTGCTGTCCGCCTTGGCCCGCCGCGTGGCCGCCGCTGTGGCCCGGCGAGGAGGGGGCAGGCGTGTGGCCTCCCGGCTTGCTGCCCCCCGGGTGGTGCGGCTTGCCCGGCTCATGCGGCTTTCCGGGGTCGCTCGGGTCACCCGGCTCTCCCGGGTCACCGGGGTCACTCGGGTCACCGGGGTCGCCCGGCTCGTTCGGGTCACCAGGCTCGTTCGGGTCGTTCGGAACGACATCCACGACGCCGCCGCACTCGCCGCCCATGTCGGTGTTCCCGGCCGTGCCGATCCCGACGCCGTTCCCACAAGCGTTCACCGGCACATGGACCGGGGCCTGGACATTGTTGCCGGAGCCGATGCCCGGCGAATTCTCGGTCTGGCCCTCGGCGCTGGAACCGGTGTGCTGGGAGCTCCCGGACCCACCCTCGTGGACCACATTGCCGCAGCCATTTCCCCCCGTCGCATTCAGCACCCCGAGAACGGTCGCGGTGTTTCCGCAGACGTTCACCGGGACATTGACGGGCGCCTGGACCACATTGCCGGACACGATGCCCGGCGAGTGCGCGGCACCGCCACTGGCCCCCGTGTCCGCGTAGGCGTAGCCGCCGGTCACGGCCAGGACGCCGCCCGCCGCCGCGATGGTGATCAGGCCCTTTTTCGCAACCTGTCGCATAACTGTCTCGCTCCCCTGCCTTCCGTCCTGCGGAATGCGCGCGAGCGGAAGCGCCCGCCCCCCATCCCGGCCTCCCCGAAGCACCTCACCGGCCTCCGGGGACACCCGGGATCACACCCCTCTGGACTGTGACTCCACGTCACGTGATCGATGCAACGACCCCCGTTGGGGGCCGCACACCATGTAACGAGGAAGGAGCAATCGAGCTATGAATCTACGACCCCATTCACCCTTATTGATTCAGTCAGTATGTGTGATCGATATGCGTGCTCGATTAAATGCCCGCCAGGGGAGGTCGGCGCGCGGCCATGAGCACGGTCAGCACGCGTCGATAAACCGGTCGAGCACCCTGACGCCGAACTTGAGCCCCTCCACCGGCACCCGCTCGTCGACGCCGTGGAACATCCCGGCGAAGTCCAGCTCCGGGGGCAGCTGCAGCGGCGCGAAGCCGAAGCAGCGGATGCCCAGGTCGTCGAAGGACTTGGCGTCGGTGCCGCCCGAGAGGCAGTACGGCACGGCGCGGGCGATCGGGTCCTCGGCCTTGAGCGCCAACTGCATGGCGTCGACGAGCGCGCCGTCGAAGGTGGTCTCCAGGGCCTTGTCCGCGTGCACGTCCTCGCGCTTGACCCGCGGGCCGAGGACCCGGTCGAGGTCGGCCAGGAACTCCTCCTCGAACCCCGGCAGGAAGCGGCCGTCCACATGCGCCGTGGCCTGGCCCGGGATGACGTTGACCTTGTAGCCGGCACCGAGCATGGTCGGCGCGGCCGTGTTCTGCAGGGTCGCCCCGATGAGCTTGGCGATGCCGCCGAGCTTGGCCAGCGTCTCGTCCATGTTCTCCGGGTCGAGCGGGGTGCCGAGCGCGTCGGACAGCTCGTCGAGGAAGGACCGTACGGTCTTGGTGACCCGGACCGGGAACTTGTGCCGCCCGAGCCGCCCGACCGCCTCGCACAGCTCGGTGATCGCGTTGTCGTTGTTGGTCATCGAGCCGTGGCCGGCGGTGCCGTCCACGGTCAGCCGCATCCAGTGCATACCCTTCTGGGCGGTCTCGACCAGGTAGAGCCGCAGGTTCTCGTTGACCGTGAAGGAGAAGCCGCCGACCTCGCCGATCGCCTCGGTCACCCCCTCGAAGAGGTCCGGGTGGTTGTCGACGAGGTGCCGCGCACCGTACAGCCCGCCCGCCTCCTCGTCGGCGAGGAACGCCAGCACGATGTCGCGCGGGGGCTTGCGGCCGCTGCGCAGCCGGTCGCGTACGACCGCGAGCGTCATCGCGTCCATGTCCTTCATGTCCACCGCGCCGCGGCCCCAGACGCAGCCGTCGGCGATCTCGCCGGAGAAGGGGTGGTGGGTCCAGTCCAGGGCGTTGGCCGGGACGACGTCGGTGTGGCCGTGGATGAGCAGCGCGGGACGCGAAGGATCCTCGCCCTCGATCCGCGCGACCGTGGACGCCCGGCCCTTGTGCGACTCGAAGATCTGCGGCTCGAGCCCCACCTCGGCAAGCTTCTCCGCGACATACTCGGCGGCCGCGCGCTCGCCCGGGCCGGAGTGGTCTCCGTAGTTACTGGTGTCGAATCGGATCAGGTCGCGGCACAGGTCGACGACCTCGTCCTCACCACTGACCGCACCGGTCGTACTCGCGGCCGAAGTCGACTCGCTCACACTGCCTCCTCAAGTTCTGCTGCCACGGAGCACCCGCGCGCGGGCAGGGCCCGCGGCAGGGGTCCTCCGCCATCCTCCCGCGCCTACCCGCCCAGCCCAAGGCGGAAATACCGCCGTCACATCCCGTCCACACTTCCAGGCCGCCGGACCGCCGCGGGGCCGCCGCGGGGCCGCCCCGGGGCACGGGCACGCGTGATCGAGCACGTCCGGATGTTTGCTATGGTTTTCCCGTCGGAACGGCCACGGGCCGGGCGACAGACACCTGGTCCGGGTGGCGGAATGGCAGACGCGCTAGCTTGAGGTGCTAGTGCCCTTTATCGGGCGTGGGGGTTCAAGTCCCCCCTCGGACACTCACTCTAAAAGTCTGGTCAGTGCGCTGATCAGGCTTTTTGCATGAGACCCCTGGCCAGGTGGTTGAAATGGGTGCGCGAGGTTGTCGTGGTGACAGCGCGCTGGCCTGGGGTTTCTCCCGATCTCGTGGTGCGGGGGTTCATGTGGAGATCGTGTGCGTTCAGGGCTTGCGCCCTGATGGCGTCACCGCGGACAGACCCTAGTCGTCCGGGCAGGTAAATTGATTGCCTGGCCCCCATGCCTTCCTTTCGTCGTCGTTGTCGCGTACTCCACACTCCAATGCCACCTCCGGCCCGCGCTTTGTGTCGTGCAGGATGAGTAGCCGCTTGGCCGCGGGGACTTTGCCGTCCCGTCCGAACGCCAGCGTCCCCGACGCGCCCCGCACCCCGGCCGCGCCGCCGGCTCCGTTCACCAGTGCGGCCTGCACCGTGCCGCGGCCGAATGCCGCCGTCCCCGCGTCCTGACGCGCCTCGTTGAGTGCCGTGGCCAGCACCCGCAGAGCGTCCGAGGCCAGTGTCGTGCGGCCGTCGTTGCTCCAGAGGTCGTGTTCGCCGTACGCGGCGGCGTACTGCCGACGGAAGTTCTCGCCCATGACGTTGGGCGGGTACGACTTGGGCAGGGCGTGCGCCGCATAGTAGAGCCGCAGCCGGGGGTAGCGCTCGCTGGGGCGCTGTGCGTCGACAACGGCATTGGTGAGGTCGTTTCCGCCGAGCGCGGTCAGCCGGCCATTGCACGCCGTGCCACTGTTGAATTCATCCAGAAACGCACCGAATTCATCCGCCCGCGCGGTCCAGTACACCACCGTGCGCGGTTCGTCCTTGAGTCGCCGGCAGACCTTCTCGGCCATTTCGGAGAATTTCCGGACCCATTCGACGTCGTCTTCTTGCGCGGGGTGGTGGCTCACGCGGCCGTCGCCCGCGGTGTACCAGATGCGATGGGTGTCCCTGAATTCTTCGGTGAACCGCTCGCTGAGATTGGCGCTGTAGTTGTCGGTCGGGTCCGCGATCACTACGGCCTGCTCGGCGGGTGCGCACTTGCCCGGGGCAGTCTGCACGATGTTGCCTCGACGGGCGAAGTCGGCGGCGATACGCGCCTCTCGGCGGTTGTCCGGTGCGACCTGCCGGTACATCGGGTGCCGCTGCATTTCCTCGGCGGTCGCGACGGTGCCGATGATCGGCAGCCCGCCCTCGCCCAGGATGTCCCGGGCCCGCAGGGTGTCCTCGCGGCTCTGGCCGAGGCCGACCACTCCCATGATCTGCTCGTCGCCCTGTTCCTTCTTCACTTCTCTCACGATCCCGGCGGCGACGGCGGGCGCCTTGGTGAACCGCGTGCCCGCATCCTCGACCCGGACTCGCAGCCACACCTTGTTGCCCTCGTCCCGGGACGCCTCGCGGTTGAGTTCTTCCTGGGCCAGGGCGATCCCTCGCAGTTCGGGAATCGCTCCGCTGTACATTGCCTCCTTCCATGAGTTGACGGTGACGGGCACGCCCAGATAGACGACGGTCCGCACCATCGCGCCGGGCCGCGAGGCGGCCGCGTCGGCTTCCTCGTTCTGCCGCTCGATCACGGCGCGGACCGCTCTGTAGAGCTCCTTTGGGGACTTGCCGGAGGGGATACGGCCGGTGCCGGACGGCGCGGCTGACTCAGTCGCGGCACTGCGGGTCAGGCAGTCGGTTTTCTCCCCCTCCGGCAGCAGCCAGGTCAGGCCGTATGTAGCGAGGAGTGCCAGCGTGGTGGCCCCAGTCACTGACGCGAGGCCCGCCTCGAACCGCGGGGCGAGGTCGGAGTGGGTCTTCTCGAGGTAGATCTCCGGGAAGCGGCTGAGCCAGCGCGCGGCGTCCGCGTCGTCGGCATGCGGCTCCACTCCCACCCGTACGACACGGGCCCTGCCCAGCCCTGTGGTCGCTCTCCAGGAGTTGAGCGTGATGGCGGCCTCGGCGTAGTTCTCCGTAGGCTCCCCGTTGGGGGGTGCCGCAGCCACCAGGAGCACTCCGGTGCATCCGGTCTGCTCGACCGCATCGGGGAACTGCGTCAGCAGCTGGCCCACTTGAGGCTCGGTGGGGTCGAGCTGCGGGAAGACGAGGACGAAGCGGTGCTTGCGTCGACGCCTCCACGGGGAGAGCAGCGGGTGGCGGAAGGCCGCCTGCAAATCGGCGAGCAGTGCCCGCAGCAGCACGGCCACGGTCTGGTCGAGTCCGGAGGAGCCGTCCGCGCCGGCAAGGCGCCGGGCGTCGGCGAAAAAGTCCGCACCCTTCTCGGGGAGTTCCGCCCAGGTGCGGTACCAGCTGCCCTTGCGCGTCATCCGACGCCCGTTCCGCCATCCGTACCACCAGCGTGGAAGCAGGCCCAGGAGTGGGCGGCGCAGCCAGTACCAGGCGGTGGCGGGGATGCTCGGCGGGGGCTGTTCGCCTCCGCTGACGGCCTCCAGGGCTCGCAGGATCCTGGAGTCCTTGCAGCGCGCCTCGTAACACCTGTCCCGTAACTCCTCGGCCTGCACCAGGGGCTGGCTCTCGGTGAGTTGTGCCTCGACGATGCTGCACATGAGGCGGTACTGCGGCAGCCGCAGCCTGCCGAAGCCGCCGGGCCGGTTGCGGAGGAGCTCCTCCTCGATCTTCTGGAAGGTGTCGCTCACACCCTCGCGCCGCGGGCCGGAGGGCGCCCCCGCCACCTGCGCGTACGGGATCCTGGCCCGGCCCGCAGCGCTGAAGCGCCCGCACAGCCCGTCCGCGACGCGCTCCGCCTCCGTGCCGCTGCTCAGCTGCGTGAGCAGAACCTGGGGGGCGGACCCGCGTTGTTTGGGCGGCTGTTTGATGAGTTGTTCGAGCGCCTCGACAAACGAGTTGATCTTGGGAAGCGGCGGGACAGAAGAAGACATGGCGTTACCTCCCCCGGGTGGTTCGTGCCGTCACACGGTACGAACCACCGAAACCATTCATACCGAACGCGAACCCCATGAAAATAAGGCACTTGATGCCCAGGGCTATCATCCTCGCCCACTGCGGAGCGCGCCACCGCAATCGCACAAGGTGACCACCGTCGGTCGTGCCGCGCCCTGTGAGTTCGAGACGTTCGAGGCATGTTCCTGACGGGCCGCGTCGCGACACTGCTGTCGGCGCGGACTTCCGTCACCAGTAATCGTCGACGGTGGACCCGTAGCAGGTGTCGCAGTACGTGCACCGCCCGCTTCTGCCTGATGCTCGGCGACCTGGCGCGCACCAACGACACCCGACCCGAAGTGTTCCTCGCGCACAAGGACGCGCTCCTTGCCCACATGCGGGAGTTCCACTCCGAACTCGCCCGCTACGTGCCCCTGCTCGCGGCGCGGACCGCCGAGGTGGCCGAGGCCGACGGACAGGGAGGGGCCAGGCTTGCGGAGCTCGCCGCTGAGGCCGACGAGCGGCTGTTCGGGACTCCGGCGGAGCGGGAGGCGGACTGGCAGCGGCGCTGCTCGGCTCCGCCGCCTTGGCCGCCCAGTTCGCAGCCCCAGAGCGACCAGGAGGTGGCGGTGGCCGCGGTCCTCGATTCACTCCCGCACGCCCACCGCATCCGGGCTGTGGGCATTGACGATGACGGCGAGGACACCTGCCGTCGTCTCGCCCGTGCCGCCGCCCTGCCTTGGCGCGCCCGTGGCTCAGGAGAGAGGGGATGACCGTGAACCGGGAAGCGGCCGAAGTGATCGCCACCGCTGTCGCCGACCGACTGGCTGATCCGTCCGCCGCGCTCGTCGACCATGGGTCCGGGTCTCAGGGCATGCATTCTGCATGCGCTGCAGCTACAATGCAGGCATGACTGCTTTGACCATTCGCGATGTCCCGGACGATGCCCTTGTCACACTGAAGGCCCGCGCCGCGAAGGCGGGTAAATCGCTTCAGGCCTACGCACTCGACGTCCTCGTCGGTGAAGCCGCCAGGCCCACGCTCGCCGAGGCCGCCGCCCGCGCGGAAGCCGAGGCCGGGGCGAGCCTGAGTACGTCGGATGTGCTGGCTGCGATCGACGACGCGAGGGCGGGCCGGTGATCGTCGTCGACTGCTCGGCGCTGATCTTCTTCCTCAGCGACGAGGGCCCCACCGGGCACCTGGTACGCGAACGTGTCGCCAAGGAGGACCGGCTTGCCGCACCGCACCTGATCGATTACGAGATCATGTCCGCTTTGCTCGGCCTGGCGCGCGGCCGACGTGGCGGCGAGCCCAAGCTGAGCGAGAAGCAGCTCCGCAAGGCTGTGGCGACGTACCGCGATCTGGCGATCGACCGGCATGAGACATTGATCCTCTGGGAGCGCGTCAAGGGTTTGTCGAGCAACCTCTCCGTCTACGACGCGCAGTATGTCGCCCTGGCCGAGGGTCTGGGTCTGCCGTTGATCACCAGTGACGCCAGGATCGACAGGAGCGGCGTGGCGCGCTGCGAGATCGAGACGTTCGGCACCTCTACCTGAATCAGCCACCGCATGACTCCTCTCGGAGGCACCTCGCGGCCGCTCAGTCAGGGCGGGAGAGTCCAGCTCCGCCTAGATGATCTTGGCCACGGACCCGTGCGGCTCCATGCCCCAGCGGTCGGCGAGCGCGACGGGCCTGGAGCGCACTCTTGAAGATCTTCTGCCTGGAAGACGGCGTCGAACGCCTCGCGGTACTTGCCATCGCGGTACTTGCCATCGCGGTCGCGCAGCAAGAAGCGCAAAGACTGCGTGCGTATTCCCAGTCCTGCGTCGAGCGGGCCGTGACCCCGGTGATCCTGAGCAACCTGCGTGTACTCGTGGATGAGACATCGAGCCGGTCGTGCTGAGAGTTCGCTGTACGGTCGTTGGCCGGCTGCGATTCAGGACGGGGAGCGGGTCTGGTGAATGTTGTCCGAGGCGTACGTTGACAACGATGCGGAGGTGGCGATGTCCGGTGATCAGGATGCGGTCGGTGGCCTCGTGATGGCACCCGACGGTCAAGCGGGTGCGCGGCGAAGCCGTCCACGGCAGGCTCCTCCACGGACTTGAGCGGTATCGGCGGCAGGAGGTGGCGTCGAGCGGGCGGGCTCTTGGTCCCGAGTGTCGAGTGAATACTGGACCCGTTCAGGTATGGCCTCGCGGGAGTGGAGTACAGGCGCTGTTGCGCGGCTGACGAATCATGCTTTCGGTGCCCCTCAAGCGATACGCGGGTTGTGACTCAACGGTCACGGCCCGCGTTTCCGTGTTGCTAACCGGGCCCGGAGACCGAAGCCGGGCCCGTGATCAGTTCCGCCCAGATCGTCTTGCCATGACGGCCGTGTCGCGTGCCCCAGCGTTCGGCGAGCTGGGCGACGATGAACAGGCCGCGGCCACCTTCGTCGTAGGTTCGAGCCCGCCGCAGGTGGGGGGTGGTGGTACTGCCGTCGGAGACTTCGCAGATCAGACTGCGCTCTTCGAGGATGAGGCGGAGCCGGATCGGGGACTGCGCGTAGCGGATGGCGTTGGTGACCAGCTCACTGACTATGAGCTCGGTCGTGAAGACCGCGTCCTCAAGCCCCCATGCGGTGAGCTGGTCGGACACGCGCGCGCGGATCTCGGCGACGACGGCGGGGTCTGTCGGGAGGTCCCAGGTGGCGACGTGGTCGGCGTCCAGGACTCGGGTGCGCGCGATGAGCAGGGCCACGTCGTCGGCGGGCTGGTCTTTGAGTAGCGCGCCGAGTACGGCCCGGCACCGCCCGTCCAGCGACGGCTCCGGGATGCTCAGCGCTTGCAGCAGCTCCTGGACCCCGCTCTCCAAGTCGCGATGGTGCTCGCGGATGAGGCCGTCGGTGTACAGGGCCAGGAGACTGCCTTCCGGCACGTGTACGTCCACTGATTCGAAAGGTAGGTTCCCCAGGCCGAGGGAAGGGCCCAGGGGTGTGTCGACGATCTCGGCGTGATGATCCGGTGTGACGATGACAGGTGGAAGGTGGCCGGCGCTCGCGAGGGTGCAGCGGCTGGCGATGGGATCGTAGACCGCGTAGAGGCAGGTTGCTCCCACCTCTCCTACGGTGTCGTCGGTGTCCGGGGCATCCGCGGCCTCGTGTACGGGCCTGCTTTCGGTGCTGAGCCGAAGGACGACGTCGTCGAGGTGGGTGAGGAGTTCGTCGGGTTGCAGGTCGATGTCGGCCAGTGTGCGCACGGCGGCACGCAGCCGGGTCATGGTGGCGGAGGCGTGCAGTCCGTGCCCGACGGCGTCACCGACGACGAGCGCGACACGAGCGCCGGACAGCGGTATCACGTCGAACCAGTCGCCGCCCACGCCGACGCTGTGGCTCGCCGGGACGTATCGGCTCGCCACCTCGGCCGCGGCGACTTCGGGCATGTGTCTGGGCAAGAGGCTGCGCTGCAAGATCAGCGCGGTGTCGCGTTCACGGGCGTACCGTCGCGCGTTGTCCAGGCAGATTGCGGCCCGTGTCCCGATCTCCTCGGCGAGAGCGAGATCGTCGGTGTCGAATGCGTAGGGCGGCCGATGCCGCCGAAGCGTCAGCGCACCAAGAGCCCTCCCTCCAGCGCACAGTGGAACAGCGATGGCCGAGTGCATGCGGTATGCATCTGTCTGGTCGGTGTGGCCGCGCGCCGGCCAGACCCCGATGTCGGTGGTGTCTACGTAGCTCGCCCGTGCGGGTGCACACGCGGCCAGGTAGCGCGCGGGGAGCGATACGTCCCGGAGCTCTTCCTTCTTTTCAGCCTTCAACTCGTCGTCGGTGCGTGCTGGGGCATCGGGACGGTGGGCGACGTGGCGCAGCGCGACGGGCTCCGTGAACGGCTTGGTGGGGGGCTCTCTGCCTTTCAGGACGGCATCGAAGAGGTCCACACTGACGTAGTCTGCGAATGCGGGTACGGTGACCTCCGCCAGTTCCCAGGCGGTTTGCGTCACGTCCAGCGTTCCGCCGAGGCGCTCGCTCGCCTCGCTCACCAGGGACAGTCGACGTCGGGCGATCATGAGCCGCATCCGGACCTTGCAGACCGCGAGGCTGATGACCCCCGCCAGCGCGACACCCGTGATGACCACGACGCGGCCGCCTACGGAGATGACAGGCAAGGCGACGCCGTAGATGTAGGTGGCCGCCGCAAAGGAGAGAAAGCTGATCACCAGGGTGTGGCGGAGCGGCAGCAACGCGGCAGCCACGAGAGGCGCGACCGTCGCATAGACAGCCCACCGGAGGAGGCCCCTGCCCGAAACTTCGACCACCACGGCTGAGAACAACGCTATGTACCCGACGAGGATCGCGACTACCCAATCGTCCCTTCGAAGGGTGATCGCCATATCCTGCTCTCCTTTGCCCGGACGTGAGTCCCCACGCCGGAACAAACTGTGCCGGCTTGCCAGCAAGGCGAATCCGACCGCCCCGGATGTCGCGGCGCCACAGTCCAATCAAATGCGCACGAGGGTCAGGTGTCCGGTGAGACCATCGAGCCTCCTGGCGGTTCCCAGGAAGGCCGGCCACTTCTCTCAAGCTAACAGGCGGATGGTTCTCCGTCCTGCGGGGTTGAACAAGTTTTCCGCCGCCAATTGCAAACAATAGGTCTTCGAGCAGTCACCGTCCGCAGTTGGGGCGTGGAGGTAAATCGTCCCCACGCCTGCTGGGGCCCTCAAGGGTGGAGGGCCCCATGTGTTCGCCACTGAGCAGTGCGTCGAGTTGCCTTGTGCTAGGGGCGGAAGATTGGCTGCTTCTCCTTGCGAAGTGAGTTCATCACGGTGTCATTGAGGTTCAGGTGGTTCCGGACCAACTCGCCAGGGGTCAGTGCCATCCACTGGGCCAGGCTGACGTCCTCGAAGCGGGGCGCCAGGAACATTTCGAGCAACCTCAGCGGTGTACTGCCGGTGTTCTCGATGTAGTGGCCCATGGCGAATGGGACATAACCCACGTCCCCGGCCTGGTAGTCGAACGTCCTGTTGCGCCCTGAGTCGGCGAAGACGCCCATCCTTCCCTGCCCCGAGATGTAGTACTGCCACTCGTCGTTGTTGGGGTGCCAGTGCAGTTCCCGGATGGCGCCGGGGGCGATCTCCACCAGTGCCGCAGACGTGGTCGTCGAGGCCTCGAAGTTGCGTGAGTCGACAATCCGGGCGGTGCCGCCACTGGTGCGGACCGGGGTCTGCGAGTCGAGACTGTGCTTGAAGCTGCGGGGTACGTCACCGCTCGGGCTGAGAATCCGGTCGGATTCGAGCGCCGGAGGGACCGCGCTGTTGAAGATGTACCGTTCGGAAGTCGGGATCGAGGAGAAAGCCGCCTCCGGGACGCCGAAGTTCTTGGCCAGGACCGACCGGGGTGTGTGGGCGAACCAGTCGCTGATGAGGAACGTGTCGTTTTCGGAGAAGTCTCCGTCGTTGAAGACGAGGAGGAACTCGACGCCCTCCTCCAGCGCCTGGATGTGGTGCGGGATGCCCTGGGGGAAGAACCAGAGGTCGCCGGCGGAGACGTCTTCGAGGAAGTTCCGGCCTTCTTGGTCGACAGCGCTTATCCGGCACTTGCCCTCCAGGATGTACGCCCACTCCGACTGCTTGTGCCAGTGCAGTTCCCTGATCGCTCCGGGCTTGAGCCGCATGTTGACACCGGCGAGCGTGGTGGCGATCGGCATTTCGCGCCGTGTCACCTCGCGGGCCCATCCGCCCTCCTCCAGTCGCATATGCGCCTGACTGAAGGAGAACTTCAGATTCGGCAGTGTGCCCGAGTCGGTTTCGGGAGGGACGAGGGTGTTGGGGTTCTGCAGGTCCAGTTGCGTGTTGCGCGGGCCGTTGTCGGTGGCTCCTTCGCCGTCGCGGATGGGCTGCGGCACCTCGCGTGCGATGGTCTCGGTCATGGCGGAGTCCTTTCGAAGAGTGCTGGGCGGAAGCCATATGCGTAACCGGGAGGACGCCCGAGGTGTGTACCGAGGACACGTCCTTCGGTAATCAGCCGCCTTTCACAAGGGTCACGATGAGGTAGACGTTCAGGCAGATCACCAGGGCGCACACGAGTGCGCCGGCTGCTGTGGTGCCGGGCGCGTTGGCCAACGCGCC
>NZ_MUNE01001169.1 GCF_002154605.1 Streptomyces milbemycinicus
CGCGTCGTGCGCCTCACCGGTGAATACGCCGTTGATACCGAACTCATCCGCACCGCGGACCTCTGGGTGGCCACCACGGAAAAGTTCGAGGCGATCAGCCGCACCGGCTCCCTGCGCGCAGCCCTCGCCGAGGTCGGCTGCCTGATCGTCGACGAGATCCACCTGCTCGGCGACCCCACCCGCGGACCAGTCCTCGAAGCGCTCCTGGCCCGTGTCCGCGAGGACAGCGCCCAGGTCCGGATCGCGGGCCTGTCCGCCACGGTTGCCAACGCCGGGCAGGTCGCCGACTGGCTGGGCGCGCGCCTTATCCGCTCACCCTGGCGCCCCACGCGTCTGACCTGGCAACTGCCCGTCCTGCCGAACGCGGCCGACGCCCCGGAATGGAACGCCCGGGCCCAGGCCCGTACCGCGGAGGCTGTACGTCTGACGCGAGCGATCACCACAACAGGTGGCAGCGTCCTGGTCTTCTGCGGCAGCAAGCGAGGCGTGCGTGCCACCGCCCTTGCCCTGGCCGCCGACCGCGGCGTGCCGACCAGGGGCGCCGACACCGATGACAGCGAACTCGTCGAGCGGCTGTGCACCCGCGCCGGTGTGCGGCTCCACTACCGCGACTGGCCCTACAAGCGAGAATCCGAACACGCCTTCCGCACCCGCCAGGCCGACATCCTGGTCGCCACCTCCACCGTGGCCGCTGGAGTCAACCTGCCCGCCCGGGCCGTCATCGTCCGCGACACCCAGGTCGGTATGGACCGCATCGAGGTCTCCATGGTCCAGCAGATGTTCGGCCGCGCCGG
>NZ_MUNE01001170.1 GCF_002154605.1 Streptomyces milbemycinicus
CCACCGACACCCCCACGACCACCCCGCCGACCGACGAGCCGACGGACGAGCCGACGCCGGGTGACGACTGCAACGACGACGGGTCGTACGAAGAGGACCCGGACCTCACCACCACCATCACCGGCCTGCCGTCGAAGGTCGTGGCGGGCAGCGGCTTCCACAGCTTCAAGTTCCAGGTCGAGAACGACTCGGACAAGTCCCTCAAGCGCGTGGACTTCGGCGTCTTCGCCGGCACCGCGGACTCCAAGCACCCGGACGGCACCGGCAAGTTCCTGACGCTGCAGTACAAGGACCCGGACAGCGGCGCCTGGACGTCGATCTCCACCGACGAGAACGACCCGGGCGCGGGCTACATCGGCTACACCGACGTACGCGCCCACGAGACCATCACCCTCGACATGCGGCTGAGCGTGTCCGCCAAGGCCCTCGGTGACGGCTTCGGCTACGCGCTCACCTTCGGTGTCTACACGGACGACGAGGGCAACTGCGTCTTCTCGACCGGCGACTACTACGAGTTCGACGTGCTCCCGGCCGGTTCGAAGCCGGGCCACGTCCCGCCGGCCGAGCCCAAGCCGGAGCCGCAGGGCGGCAAGAAGCCCCTGCCCAAGCCGGTGGGCGACACGAAGATCAACCCCAAGGGCTCCCTCGCCGAGACGGGCTCCTCCTCCGCG
>NZ_MUNE01001171.1 GCF_002154605.1 Streptomyces milbemycinicus
CATCGCCCCCCCTCTGATCACGAGTTGGACACCGAACTCCATTATGTCCAAAGGGTCGTGACCATTTGCAAGTCGCTATGTAACCGAACTGTGAACGCGGAGTCATCTAACGGGAGCGATCAGCTCCGATTGCCCCGGCGGACGCCCGCGCGGACGCGCCCCCTCCACACGCCGGGCCCCCGTACCGCCACCTGGACGCTTCACACACCTACCCCGTCCCCGGTGCGAGGATGGCTCCGTACGCAACACAGCAATCCACGAGGTGAGCCGCACCATGACGGAGAAGGTGACGGAGAAGGCGCCGGAGAAGGTGACAGAGAGGGGCACGGAGAAGGTCGCCGTACTGGGTACGGGCAAGATCGGCGAAGCGCTCCTCAGCGGAATGATCCGCAGCGGCTGGTCCCCGTCCGACCTGCTGGTCACGGCCCGCCGCCCGGAGCGCGCCGCAGAGCTCCGGGCCCGCCACGGCGTCGAGGCCGTCTCCAATGCCGATGCCGCCAAGATCGCCGACACCCTCATCCTCACCGTCAAGCCCCAGGACATGGGCGCCCTGCTCGACGAGCTCGCCCCGCACGTCCCCGCCGACCGGCTGGTGATCTCCGGCGCGGCGGGCATCCCGACCGCCTTCTTCGAGGCGCGGCTGGCCGTCGGCACCCCGGTCGTCCGGGTCATGACCAACACCCCGGCCCTGGTCGACGAGGCCATGTCGGTCATCTCGGCCGGCAGCCACGCCACCGAAGAGCACCTGGCACACGCGGAGGCGATCTTCGGCAGCGTCGGGAAGACCCTGCGCGTCCCCGAGACCCAGCAGGACGCCGCGACCGCGCTCTCCGGCTCCGGCCCCGCGTACTTCTACTTCCTCGTCGAGGCCATGACCGACGCGGGCATCCTGCTGGGCCTGCCCCGCGACAAGGCCCACGACCTGATCGTCCAGGCGGCGATCGGCGCGGCCGTGATGCTCCGCGACAGCGGAGAGCACCCGGTCAAGCTGCGCGAGGCGGTGACCTCACCGGCCGGCACCACCATCAGCGCCATCCGCGAGCTGGAGAGCCACGGCGTGCGCGCCGCGCTGATCGCCGCCCTGGAGGCGGCCCGCGACCGCAGCCGCGAGCTCGCCTCCGGCAACGGCTGACGGGGCACCGGGCAACCGGGGCGGACAGGGACAGGAACAGGGACAGAGGCGGGGCTGGAGGGGGACGAGCCGGCCGGGCTCAGCTGGGCGGCAGCAGCCCCACCGCCTCGT
>NZ_MUNE01001172.1 GCF_002154605.1 Streptomyces milbemycinicus
GGCGATCAGCTCGGCGGCGGCCCCGGCCGTCTCCCGCAGCAGCGCGCCGATTTCCGCGGCCACCGGAAACCGTCCCGCCACCGCGTCCAGCGCGGACACGGTGTCGGCACGGAGGGCGGGGAGGTCGGCCCTGGGGGAGGTGGCGGCGCCGGACGCCAACGCGTGGCGCAGCCCGGGGAGGTGGCGCTCGTCCAGAGAGATCAGCGCGCCACCGAGGTCGAGCCGTACCGGCTTCGGCGGGGTCGCCTGCGATGAGCCGGCGTACGGTGCCGTGGTGGCGGGGCGCGGCAGGGACGGGTCCACCCGGGCGGCCCCGTCCACCCACAGGGCGGTGGCCACCCGGCGCAGCTGGGCGACGCCGTCGCGGTGCGGCGAGTCGGCGGCCACCGCGAGATGTTCCGCCCCCTGGAGCGTGTCACCGATGAGCGAGGCCAGCTGCCCCGGGCCGACCTGCACAAACGCCCGGAAGCCCGCCTCGTACAGCGCCTTCGTCAACAGCCGGAAACGGACCGGCTCGAGCAGATGCCGGATGAACAGCTCCCGTACCCCGGCCGCGTCGGGCGGATACGGCGCCGCGGTCGTCCCCGACCAGATGGGCACGCTCGGCGGAAACAGCTCGAACCGCTCCGCGGCGGCTCTGATCGGCCCCAGGTACGGCGCCAGCATCCGGGTGTGGAAGCCCGACTGGAACGGAAGGACGTGCCCGATCACCCCCTCGCCACGCAACTGCCTTACGAACGCCTCGACATCGGCCCGCGGCCCGCACACCATCGACTGGCTCGGCGCGTTGTCGTGGGAGAGCACGACCCGGCCACCCGCGCCCTCCGCGAGCGCGGCCAGCACCCGCTCGGCGGAGGCGCCCAGCACGCCGAAGGCCAGCCCGGGGACGCGTAGCGCATCGGGGTCGAACGAGTCGAGGAATTCGTCGACCGCGGCGCCGGAGTACAGCCCGGCCGACACCATCGCGGTCCATTCACCGACGCTGTGCCCGGCCACCGCGTCGGTGAATGGACCGCGA
>NZ_MUNE01001173.1 GCF_002154605.1 Streptomyces milbemycinicus
TGGCGGCCGCCGCGCCGCCCCCACGTGCGGTGCTGCCGGTTCAGCGCCCGGATCCTGGCGCGGTCCAGCCTCTCCTGCTCCCGCCTGCGGTGCCGGTTGTGCTCCTTCTCCTTGCGGTCCTCGCGCACCTCTTCGACGGCCTCGTCCAGGGTGCGGACGCCCTCGAGCAGCATCAGCGACCAGGCGGCGAAGGTCTCGCGGGGCGCGCGCAGCCAGCGCACGATGCGGATCTGCGGCAGCGGCCGCGGCACCAGGCCCTGCTCGCGCAGCGCCGCCCGGCGGGTCTGCTTGAGGGCGCGGTCGAAGAGGACCGCCGCCGACAGCGACATACCGGCGAAGAACTGCGGCGCGCCGGCGTGGCCCATGCCACGGGGCGCGTGCACCCAGTTGAACCAGGCCGCGGCGCCGGCGAACAGCCACACCAGCAGTCGGGAGCCGAGCGCGGCGTCACCGTGGCTGGCCTCGCGCACCGCGAGCACCGAGCAGAACATCGCTGCGCCGTCGAGCCCGAACGGC
>NZ_MUNE01001174.1 GCF_002154605.1 Streptomyces milbemycinicus
CGCACGGGCCCGCGGCGGGCCTCGCGGGCCATGTGCACATTCAGACCGGGGCGGGTGCCGACGACGACATCACACTCCAGCCGCCTCAAGTGCTCGGCTATCCGCCGGTCGGTGAGCCGGCTGTACTGCTTGTACCGGCCCTCGCTCCGCGGGAAGACCCGCGCGGGGCGGGCGTGCTCGGGGTCGCCCCCGTCGTAGGCCGGGCTCTTCTTGCGGATGTCCACAAGGTGGCTGAGCCGCACGTTCGGGCCGGGGTCGAAGACCGGCACGTCACGGTGGCGGAACACCGACACGATCTCCACGTCGTGCTGTTCGCCCAGCGTACGGGCGAGGTTGTACGTGGTCCGGATCGTCCCGCCGATCCCGTACGCGTTGTGAATCAGGAATGAGATATGCATCCGTCCCGGTATCCAACCATTTCCCACCGTTTCCCCGCGGACAGCCTTACTCGTCCGCCTATCACTGGGTCAGACACGGGAAACGGTTGCTGGGTTGGGCTCCATCACCGTCTTGTTCTTGAACATATGTCAAATCGGTAGCGAACGTGCGGAACTTTTACCGGTCTTAGCTCATCAGAGCCTCAAGTGCAGTGACCCAGCCGCGGATGGCCCGTTGACTACATGGAGCCGGGAAACCACCCGGCGCCACGGACCGATACCGAGGAGCCACCCGTGCCGCGCATGCTCGACGTCAGCGATGACGTACGCGCCGAGATCGGCGACGAAGAAGCCGACCGGCTGCTGGCCGGCGAGAACGCCCCGGGCAGCTACGACTGCACCTCCTGCCGCACGCCCGGGAACACCGACCAGGAGCGCACCAGCACCGTGCTCTTCGTGGGCCAGGAGACCGCGGTGCTCGCCTTCGCACATGCCACCTGTGTCCCCTCCCAGGTCGTCCCGGTCTCCGAGGATCAGCTGCGCGGCGCCGTACGGTCCATCACCGCCGAGGAGGTCGCGCCGCCCGCCCCCGAACCGCCGCCCGCCGCCGACACCCAGGCGGTGCTCGGCGTCACCAGCGGGGTGGTCCTGGTGGGCGGCGAGGCCCGGCCCGCGCTCGTCATCGAGCCGACCGAGCCGATCGCCCGGCCCGGTATCGGCGGCCCGGGCGATGACTTCCTGCCCCTCCTGACCGAGCAGGGCTTTCTGCCGGTGTACGACCTCGGCCGGCCGCCGGCGCCCATCCCCGGCTGGTCCGTGCTGCTGGCCGCGGGACAGCTGCACGCCGTACTGATGCCGGCCCCGGGCGGCGGCGCGCCCGTGGCGTGGTGGCAGGCCCACCACCCGATGCCGGTGAGCGACGGCGGATCGCCAGCCGTCG
>NZ_MUNE01001175.1 GCF_002154605.1 Streptomyces milbemycinicus
CGGTTGAGTCGTCGGCGGTGTTGTCGGGGACGTGGTTGCTGGTTGTTCCCGCTGGTTTGGCTGAGAACGCGTGGGTTGCTGAGGTCGCTCGGGGGTTGGAGGGCCGTGGGGCGGAGATTGTGCGTGTTGTCGTCGGGTCAGGGTCCGGTCGGGCTGAGTTGGCGCAGGCTGTATCGGAGTCGGGCGGTTTGTCCGTGAGCGGTGTGTTGTCGTTGGTGGCGTTGGACGAGTCGTTGTGTGGCGGTGTGTCGGCTGGTCTGGCCGGCACGTTGGGGTTGGTGCAGGCGCTGGGTGATATCGGGGTAGGGGTGCCGTTGTGGGTGGTGACGCGTGGTGCGGTGTCGGTCAGCGGTTCGGAGGTGTTGCTGAGTGCGGTGCAGGCTCAGGTGTGGGGTCTGGGCCGGGTGGTTGGTCTGGAGCATCCGGAGCGTTGGGGTGGCCTGGTTGACCTGCCGGAGGCGTTCGACGGGCGTGTGGCGGATCGGCTGGTCGGTGTGTTGGCGGGTTCCGGTGGTGAGGATCAGGTGGCGGTGCGTTCGGCGGGTGTCTTCGGCCGTCGCCTGCTGCGCGCCGGCGGTGGCGGGGGTGTCGGGGAGTGGCGTACGAGTGGTACGGCGCTGGTCACTGGTGGTACGGGCGCGCTGGGCGGGCATGTCGCGCGTTGGCTGGCCCGTAACGGAGCCGAGCACCTCGTGCTGACCAGCCGTCGTGGCCTGGACGCCCCCGGCGCTTCTGGGCTGGTGGGCGAGTTGGAGGGGCTGGGCGTGCGGGTGACGGTGGCAGCGTGTGATGTGGCCGACCGGACCGCGTTGGCAGGGCTGCTGTCCTCCATTCCCGCCGAGTATCCGCTGACGACTGTGATCCACGCTGCCGGTGTGCTGGACGACGGCGTGATCGAGTCGCTGACTGCCAACCGCCTTGCGGGCGTGCTGCGCGCGAAGGCGGATGCCGCGCTCAACCTGCACGAACTCACCAAGGACCTCGACCTCTCCGCGTTCGTCATGTTCTCGTCCTTCACCGGAACTGTGGGCAACCCCGGCCAGGGCAACTTCGCCGCCGCGAATGCCTTCCTCGATGCGCTCGTGCAGCAGCGTCGTGCGCTCGGTCTGCCGGGCACGTCCGTGGCCTGGGGTCCCTGGGCCGAGGTCGGAATTGCCGCCGAGAGGGCGAGCGAGGAGCGCCGGCAGCGCGGTGGAATAGCCGCGCTGGCACCCTCGGACGCGCTGGCGGCCCTCGGTCAGCTACTTGGCCGTAACGCAGGCTGCGTCGCGGTCGTCGACGTGGACTGGGGGCGGTTCGCCCCCGCCTTCACCGCGATCCGGCCCGCTCCGATGGTCGGTGATATTCCGGAGGCCCGCAGCGCACTGGAGGCGGTCGGCGCGGCGACCGCGGAGTCCCAGGACACTTCCAACCTGCGGCGGCAACTCGCCGAACTCCCACCGGCCGAGCAGGACAAGAAGCTGCTCGATCTGGTCCTCGACCAGGTCGCTACGGTGCTCGGCTACCCGAACGTTGAGGCCGTGGCGGGGGGCCGAGCCTTCCAGGAGTTGGGTTTCGACTCGCTGCTCGCGGTTGAACTCCGCAACCGCCTCCAGGCCGTCACTGAGCTGACGCTGCCCGCCACGCTGGTCTTCGACTACCCCACCCCCGCCGCGCTCGCCCAGTACCTGCGTGCGGAGATCGTCGGCGACGCGGAGGACGAGGCGGCCGACTTCTCGTCCGTGGCAGTGGCCGGGAACGACGACCCCATCGTCATCGTGGGGATGAGCTGCCGCTTCCCAGGAGGTGTGGACACCCCGGAAGCGCTATGGGGCCTGGTGGCCTCGGGAACCGACGCGATCTCGGACTTCCCAGCCGACCGCGGCTGGGATCTCGACGGCCTGTACGACCCGGACCCGCAGCGGTCCGGCACGTCGTATGTGCGGGAGGGCGGCTTCCTGGACAAAGCCGCCGAGTTCGACCCGGCGTTCTTCGGGATCTCGCCGCGTGAGGCCCTGGTCATGGACCCGCAGCAGCGCCTGCTGCTCGAGACCGTGTGGGAGGTCTTCGAGCGCACCGGCATCGACCCCGCGTTGGTCCGTGGGAGCAGGACGGGAGTCTTCGCCGGAACCAATGGTCAGGATTACACGCTGTTGCTGACCGAGGCCAAGGAGGCCGCCGAGGGTTATCTCGCCACGGCGGCCACGGCCAGCGTGGTGTCCGGACGTCTGTCCTACACCTTCGGCCTCGAAGGCCCGGCGGTCACAGTGGACACGGCCTGCTCGTCGTCGCTGGTGGCGCTGCATCTCGCGGCGCAGGCGCTGCGGCAGGGAGAGTGTTCGCTCGCGCTCGCCGGTGGTGTGGTGGTGATGTCCACCCCGGCTGCGTTCGTGGAGTTCAGCCGCCAGGGCGCCCTGTCACCCGATGGCCGCTGCAAGTCTTTCGCAGCGGCCGCCGATGGCGCGGGCTGGGGCGAGGGCGCGTCGATGTTGCTGCTCGAGCGGCTGTCGGATGCCCGCCGACATGGCCATCCGGTGCTTGCG
>NZ_MUNE01001176.1 GCF_002154605.1 Streptomyces milbemycinicus
GGGTTACGCGGGGTCGGGCAGCAGGGGGCGTGGCACTCACCGGGGCGGCGGGCCGGAGCTCTCCCGGACGATCAGCTCGGGTACGGACACGGGGTGCGGGGCGACCGGCTCGGCCTGTTCGACCAGCCCGTACAGCAGCCCGAAGGCGGCCCGGCCAAGACCCGTGAAGTCCAGCCGCACGGTGGTCAGGGACGGGGTGAGATACGCGGAGTGCGGCGCGTCGTCGAATCCGGCCACGCTCACCTCGCCGGGGATCGCCCGGCCCGCCTCGTGGAGCGCGCGGATCACGCCGAGCGCCAGGTCGTCGTTGCCGCACAGGATCGCGGTGACCGACGGGTCGCGGGCCAGCTTCTGCCCGGCCCGGTAGCCGCTGGCCGGGTCCCAGCTGCCCGCCACCGGCCGCGGCTCGGCCGCCCCGGCCTCGCGCAGCGCGTCCCGCCAGCCCGCGGTGCGCTGGCCGGTGCGGCGGGTGCTGGAGGGGATCGCGACGTAGTGCACGGTCTCGTGGCCGAGGCTCAGCAGATGGCGGGTGGCGGCGCGGGCCGCCTCCCGGTCGTCGGTCCACACCCAGGGGCGGTGTTCGCCGGGCGGGCTCGCGGGGGTCTCCACCACGCCCACCACCGGCAGTTCCTCGGGGATCGCCGCCAGCGCCCGGACGCCCGCGGTGTCGTACGCCATCACGATCAGCCCGCCGCCGGCGTCGGCCGCGCGCTGCACCTCGGCGCGTACGGCGGCCTCGTCGGCGGTTTCCAGTACACCGATGCCGACCGCGTAGGAGGAGGCGCGGGCGGCCTCCTCGATGCCCTGGAGGGTCGCGGCGTAGCCGTAGTGCGTGGTGTTGGCGGTCAGCACGGTGACTGAACGAGCGCGTCCGCTGGCCAGCGCGAGGGCGGTGGCGCTGCGGCGGAAGCCCAGCTCCTCGATGGCGGCGAGCACGCGCTCGCGGGTCGACGGCTTGACGCTCGGATGGTTGTTGATCACCCGCGAGACCGTCTGGTACGAGACGCCCGCCGCACTCGCCACATCGCGGATTCCTGGCCGTCTTGTGTGACCGGTCACATTCATGCCAGGATTGTGACCGGTCACATAGGGGT
>NZ_MUNE01001177.1 GCF_002154605.1 Streptomyces milbemycinicus
CGACCTCCTCGGGCGTGGGCTCGTAGCCGCGCTCCTGCAGCATCCGGCGCTGCACCCGCACCACCCGGTTGATCAGCTCGACGACATGCACCGGGACCCGGATCGTGCGGGCCTGGTCCGCGAGGGCGCGGGACATGGCCTGGCGGATCCACCAGGTCGCGTACGTCGAGAACTTGTACCCGCGGGCGTAGTCGAACTTCTCCACGGCGCGGATCAGCCCGAGGTTGCCCTCCTGCACCAGGTCCAGCATGGTCAGACCTCTGCCGACATAGCGCTTGGCGACGGAGACGACGAGGCGGAGGTTGGCCTCGATCAGGCGGCGCTTGGCCATCCGGCCCAGGACGACCAGCTGGTCGAAGTCGTGGGCGAGCTGGGTGTCGAGGTCGGGGGTGTTGCTCAGCTTCTCCTCGGCGAACAGGCCCGCCTCGACGCGGCGCGCGAGCTCCACTTCCTCGGCGGCGGACAGCAGCGGGATGCGGCCGATCTCGCGGAGGTACTGGCGGAAGAGATCGGAGGAGGGGCCGCTGGAGGTCTCGGCGCGTACGGGCGGCTCGGGGGCCTCCTCGGGGGCCTCTTCGGC
>NZ_MUNE01001178.1 GCF_002154605.1 Streptomyces milbemycinicus
GGCGCTGGGGGTGCCGGTCCTGGTCAGGGACGTGAACCCGCTGCAGCCGGGCGATCCGCGCGGGCTCGCGATCTTCTACATCTCGCTCGCCGCGGTGGTCATCGGCTTCATCGGCGCCATCCAGCTGAGCGTGAACGCACGGGCCCTCGAACCGGCGGAACGGATCGCCTTCACCTTCGCGTACGCGCTGCTCGGCGGCTTCTCGATCGCGGCCATCGTGGACTGGGGCCTCGGCGCGGTCGACCTGCCCTTCGCGGAGTCCTGGATGATCCTGGCGCTGACGATGTTCACCTCCGGGATGGTCTTCTCCATGTTCAACGTCCTCTTCGGACGGTGGTCCCTCATCCCGACCTGGGGCCTGATGGTGCTCCTCGGCAACCCCTCCTCCGGCGGCGCGGTCTCCTGGCCCCTGCTGCCCTCCCTCCTCGGCCACATCGGCCGCTGGCTGCCCCCGGGCGCCTCCGTCAACGCGCAGCACACCGCGGTCTACTTCAGCGAGCACCAGCACGCCTTCCCGTTCCTGGTGCTGGCCGGCTGGTCCCTGCTGGGCTGCACGGTCTTCTGGACCTGGCGCCACCGCCACCCCGGCGGCCGCGAAACACCGGTGCGCCGTCCCGATGACCGCTGACCGGCCGGGCGGGGCGGTCGGCCAGTCGGAGCAGTCCCGGTTGTCGCCCCGGCCAGGACCGTCTGTCCTGGGAGCATGCTCAAGGGCTTCAAGAACTTTCTGATGCGTGGCGACGTCAT
>NZ_MUNE01000118.1 GCF_002154605.1 Streptomyces milbemycinicus
GGCGCGTTGGCCAACGCGCCCATGAGGTCTCTGCGGCGTGTGACGACCACGAGCGGGAGCAGGGCGAAGGGGATGCCGAATGCGAGGACGACCTGGCTGAATACCAGAGTGGAGGTGATGGGAAGACCGGCGGACAGGATGAACAGCGCCGGTGCCATCGTGATGATCCGTCGTGCGAAGAGAGGGATACGCCGACGCAGGAATCCCTGCATCACCACTTGGCCTGCGCACGTGCCCACACTTGCAGAAGAGATGCCGGAGGCGAGCAGGGCCACGGCGAAGGTCATCGCTGCCCCACCTCCGATGGTCCTGCCCAGGTCGGTGTGCGCGGCGGTGATGGCATCCACGTTCCCCAAGTCCGTGTCACGGAAAAGAGCCGCGGAAAGGCAGAGAATGCCGAGGTTGACGGCGCCCGCGATGGCGAACCCCAGCGCGCAGTCGATTCGCAGGTAACGCAGTAGAAAACGTTGTTCGCTCGGCTTGTCGGCCTGCACCCTGCGCTGTGTGAGCGCGGAATGAAGATAGACAGCGTGCGGCATGATGGTCGCCCCGACAATGGCTGCCGCGAGCAGCCCGGTGGTTTCACCGCGGAGATGGGGCACCATGCCTGCTGCGGCACTCGCAGTGGATTGATGGCCTACGATCAGCAGATCGTAGGAGAATCCGGACAGGACCAGGAGCAGCAAGGCGAAAACGGCGAGTTCGAAGAAGCGGCAGCCTTTTTGCTGGCAAGCCAGAACGGCGAACGACACCAGCGCCGTCACCAGCCCGGCGAGCGGGATCGGCATGGCGAACAGCAGGCTCAGCCCGAGCGCGGCGCCGGCGAATTCCGCCAGATCGGTGGCCATGGCGACCAGCTCTGCCTGTGCCCACAGCAGTCGGCTCAGCCATCGCGGCGCGAGTTCACGGCATTGTTCGGGGAGGTTTTTCCCTGTGGCCAGCCCGAGCTTCGCCGACATGTACTGCACGAGCATCGCCATGATGTTGGCAAGCACGACAACCCATACGAGCATGTAGCCGGTGCGCGCGCCCGCCTCGACGTTGGTTGCCACATTGCCCGGGTCGACGTACGCCACAGCCACGACGAAGGCGGGGCCGAGCAGGGCCAGTCGGAACCGCCACCTGCCTCGGGACCGGAGGTCGCAAAGCCTTCCGAGGACCTGGGAGCGTTCGTCCGGGACTGCGGTACGGGTCGGATGCGTGACCGCCGGAGCACTCATCGGTGCCGCCCGTATTCCGGGAGGCCGGGCGCGGAAGGGCCGGGCGTGGAAGGTGTCAGCCAATTATGGGCGAGGGGACGGCCAATGACGCGGCACATGAGAAAGGCCGCCAGCAGAAGTCCCCGGCCAGGCGAGTGGTGTGCCACGGCGAGAATGACGAGAAGCAGCAGCATCCCGTCGTAGATCTTGGTCGGAATTCTGGTGCGTCGGTGCGAATGGAAGCGCGCAGACCAGCAGAACGGTGGTGAGGATGCGAAGCGGTGCGTGAACACGGTGTCTCCCCTCGTCTCTTTGCCGTCCCCAGTGCCGGGTCACCAGCCAGGTCACTGAGAGGAGCTTGGTGGAACCGGATCACCGGCTCGTCACCACGACGTCACCCCCGCGCGCAGATGTGCCAAAAGTCTTGCGGTGTTCCAATGGGAGGTGCGGCACTGATACAGCGCGGCACGCGCGTCGGCAGAGCCCCAGGTGGCAGCCGCCAAAAGGCGCACCACGGATTTCGACGCGAAGTGCGCAATCCTCACCGAGGACCGCCGGAGCTGCCGCGCCAGGGATTCCCACTTCGCCCGCGACGGCTTCTTCGTGGTCTGAGGAGGCGCAATGCAGAAGCACTCCGACGAGTACCGCCTGCACCACCTTCCCCATTTGTCGCTCATGGGAAGTTTCGAACTTCGATACGAGGGACAGTCCGTGCTGATCGCCCCTGCGGGCCAGCGGTTGCTGAGCCTGCTGGTGCTGAGTCGCCGCACACTCACCCGTGAACACGTCGCCGAGAGACTATGGCCGGACGCCTCCGGCATCCGAGCGGCCGGCTGTCTGCGCTCAGCGCTGTGGCGGTTGCCCAAACTGAATCAGCCGTTGGTCGTCGCCACGCCGAGCACCCTTCAACTGTCACAGGACATCGAAACGGATCTGACGGCCACCGAGGACATCCTGCGCCGGGCGATTGCCTGGTCGGAACCGTCGGGTGGCCACATCCCGCGAAGAACGCCCCTTCCGGACGTGGAACTCGCCGATCAGGCTCTGAGCAGCGACCTGCTGCCGGAGGCGTGGGACGAGTGGGTCATCGTCGAGCGGGAGAGATTGCATCAGATGCGCCTTCATGCTTTGGAATCGCTGGCCTGTGTACATCGATCCGCGGGCAACTTCGGTCAGGCACTGGACGCGGCACTTCGGGCGGTTGCCGGAGAACCACTGCGTGAAAGCGCCCACCGGCAGGTCATCGAGACCTACCTCGCGGAGGGCAACACAGGCGAAGCCATCCGGCATTTCAGGGAACTGCGAAGCCTTCTCCGTAGCGAACTCGGACTTGAGCCGTCATCCCTGCTGTGTCGCCGCGTGGCAAGCGCAGCCGGCCGTGACGTCTAGGTGGCGGCAGAGCGCAACGCTGGGGTCATGACTGTTCTTCACACTCCCACCGGAGTCCTCATCGTTCGTGTCTGGTGGGAGCCGGGACAAGCACCGGCCCTGCGGGCACGCGTACTGGTTGCCAACAGCGCCCAGCAAGCACCTGTCGTGTATTCGACCTCCGCGGGCCTGGACGACATCTGCGAACAGGTACGCGGATGGCTTCAGAAATGGAGTGAGAGCGTGGAAGCCCCGGGCGAGTGACAACAACCGACGTCCGGCTGCATCAGCCAGCCCAGCCCATCGAGCGCGTGGTAGCGTCTGTATACGCTATGTATACGAGCCTCTGGGGGTTGCGGTGGCGTCCGGTCGGGAGACGGCGTACGCGTATCTGAAGGACACGGTTCTGACCGATCCCAGTATGCAGGGGGCGTTTCTGTCCGAGCAGGAGATCGCCGACCGGATCGGGGTCTCCCGGACCCCCATCCGGGAAGCGCTGCTCCTGCTCGCCGCCGAGGACCTGGTCGAACTCGTACCCAAGCGGGGCGCCCGGGTGTCGCCGCTGACGGGGCGAGACATCAGGGAGCTGATGGAGCTGCGGGGCATCGTGGAGCGATATGCCGCGCAGCAGCTCGTCACCACCGGACGGGTGCCGGTGCAAGAGCTGCGGTCACTGCTGGAGCGGCAGGATGAACTCACCGGCCCCGGCCAGGCCCGGGAGTTCATCGCGGTGGACCACCAGTTCCACGCGGCGCTGGTGTCGGCCGTGGGGAACACGTTGCTGGACCGGCACTACGAAGGCTTGCGCAGCCGCCAGGTCCGGGCCGGGGTGGTGGCCGTGTTCAATCAGCAAGGGCGGCAGGAGGCGGTGCTGAAGGAGCACCGGGCCATCGTGGACGCACTTGCCGCCGGTGACGCCGGGCAGGCGTGCGCCGCGATCGACCATCACCTGCAGTCGACGCTCAAGGTGCTGCTCGAGGGCGCCTAGCCGGTGGTCCGGGATAGGTGACCACGAGCATCGTGACGCCGTTCTCGGAGGTCCACGGGCCGTGCGGCATACCGGGCGGGCGGCAGGCGAACATGCCCGCGGTGAAGGTCTTGCCGAGGGTCAGGTCGTGCAGCGCCCCGTCGACGAGGTAGACCTCCTCCCAGAAGTCGTGGCGTGCCACGCCCTGCGCCGAGGTGTCGGTACCGGGCGCCCAGTGGACCAGAACGGTCCGGCCGCCGCCGTCGGGGTCGTCGGCCAGCACGCGTTCCCGCACGCCCGGACCGGTCTCCGCGGAAGTGGTCCACGGTCCGGCGGGCAGGTGGAATTCCAGCTCCGGCTTGCTCACTGCCATACCTCCGGCCGCCTGTTGGCCAGCACCGATGTCTTTTTCCGTACTGTCGTGACCTCGTCGATGTCGAGGTCGGCCACCAGCAGATCCGGTTCAGCGTCCAGGGCGTGCCGCACGGTTCCGTCGGGGCCGACGATCCGGCTGTACCCGATGCCGGTCGGCGCGTCTCCCGGGGCGGTGCCGGGGTCGGCCTGGTCGACGGCGGCCAGCCAGAGGGTGGCGTCCAGGGCTCGTGCCCGCACCAGCAGCTCCCACTGGTCGAGCTTGCCGGGCCCGGCTCCCCAGGAGGCCGCCAGCAGTGTCGCGGCCGCCCCGGCGTCGGCGTGTGCCCGGAACAGCTCCGGGAAGCGGACGTCGTAGCAGGTGGCCAGGCCCAGGCGTACGCCGTCCACGTCCATGACGGTGGTCCGCGAGCCCGCGGCGACGGTGTCGGACTCGCGGTAGCCGAAGGCGTCGTAGAGGTGGATCTTGTCGTACGACGTCTCGACGCCGGGGCCGGTGGCCAGCAGGGTGTTGGTCACCTTGCCGCCGTCTGCCGGGGTGAACATGCCGGCCACGATGACGGTGCCGGTGGCCCTGGCGATCTCCCGTACTCCGTCGGCCCACGGTCCGTGCAGGGGTTCGGCGAGCGCTGCCAGTGGGGTGCCGAAGCAGGCCATCGAGGCCTCGGGGAAGACGACGACACGGGCTCCGGCGTCCGCGGCGCGCTGTGCCCATTCCTCGATGAGCCGCAGGTTCTTCCCGGGGTCCGGGCCGGTGGTGAGCTGGCTCAGGGCGATCCGCATATTTCCTCCTCAGTGGGTCGGACGGCAGTGGGTCGGACGGCAGTGGGTCAGACGGCGTCGGCCGTGGCCTGGGCGGCCGGTGTGGCGAGCTGGGCGTCCTCGTCGACGGCGGCTTCGGGATCGCGGCCCAGGAGCACCCCCGCGAGGGAGACGGCCGCGGCGACGGCGATGTAGAGGGCCAGCGGCAGCCAGCTGCCGTAGGCGCTCAGCAGGGTGGTGAACAGCAGCGGGGCGATGGCGCCGCCGATGATGCCGGCCAGGGTGTACGCCAGCGATGAGCCGGTGTAGCGCAGCCGGGGCGAGAACTGCTCGGCGATGAAGGCGGCCTGCGGCCCGTACAGGAAGGAGTGGATCACGAGGCCCACCACGACGCCGAGCGCCAGCGGGATCCAGCTGCCACCGCCGATCATCGGGAAGAACAGGAACGGCCACACACCGGCGGCCACCGCGGCACAGCCGTACAGCACGCGACGGTTGATCCGGTCGGAGACGGCACCGGCCAGCGGCATCAGGAAGACCTGCAGCGAGGAGCCGATGAGGACGGCCGCGAGGGCGGAACCGCGCGACATGCCCAGCTCTCCGGTGGCGTACGTCAGGACGAAGACGGTGAACATGGCGTACAGCACGTCGGGGCCGACGCGGCAGAGGATCGCGGCGAGCAGGGCGCGGGGCTGGGTGGTGAAGACCTCGCGGATCGGCGCCTCGGGCCGGGACTGCTCGGCCTCCATCGCCCTGAAGACCGGGGTCTCCTCCAGCTTCGCCCTGATCCACAGGCCGAAGGCGACGAGGGCGCCGGAGAGCAGGAAGGCCACCCGCCAGCCCCATGCCTCGAACTGCGCCTCGGTCAGCAGCGCGCCGAGGGCGGCCAGGACGCCGTTGGCCAGGAGGTTGCCCGCGGGCGGGCCCACCTGCGCGGCGGAGGCGTAGAAGCCGCGGCGGCGCGGGTCGCCGAACTCGCTGGACAGCAGCACCGCGCCGCCCCACTCACCGCCGACGCCCACGCCCTGCGCGAACCGCAGCACGACCAGGGCGATCGGGGCGGCGACCCCGATCGTGGAGTACGTGGGCAGGACGCCGATCAGGAAGGTGGCCGCGCCGATCAGGACCAGTGTGGCGATCAGCACCTTCTTGCGGCCGATCACATCGCCGAGGCGACCGAAGACGACCCCGCCCAGCGGGCGCGAGATGTAGCCGACCGCGTACGTGGAGAAGGCCAGCAGCGTGCCGGTGAGCGGGTCCTCCGAAGGGAAGAAGAGATCGCCGAAGACCAGGGCCGCCGCGGCGGAGTAGACGGCGAAGTCGTACCACTCCAGGGCTGTGCCGGTCAGGCTTGCGACAAAGGCCCGCCGGACGCCGGAGCGCCTCTCGGACGCCCTCGGATCGTCCTTGGTGGTGTCGTGCATGGTTCCCATCCTTGCTCGGGGGACATCGACCTTCCGGCATACTTCTTGTATACAGGTCGTATGCGCAAGCCCTGCGCGAGAAGTTAACCGCGGAGAAATCCACCACCGCGGACCGTCACCCGAACTCTGGGAGTGCCTTCATGGCCCGCCTGACCTTCGAACTGCCGGACGGATCGACACGCGAGGTCGACATCGTCCAGGTCCTCAACGCCGGGTACGCCGGGCGCAGCCAGGACGACGTCGCCGCGCACATCGCCGAACTCGCCGAGCTCGGCGTACCCACCCCCTCCGTGACCCCGACCCTCTACCCCGTCGCCCCCTACCTCGCCCAGCAGACCGACCGCGTCGCGGTCCAGCACCGGCACACCTCCGGCGAGGCCGAGTGGGCGCTCGTCGTGGCCGGCGACGGCGAGCTGCTGCTCACGGCCGCCTGCGACCACACCGACCGCGACCTCGAGGTGCACGGCGTGGCCTGGAGCAAGAACGCCGGCCCCGACGTCCTCGCCCGCCGTGCCTGGCGGCTCGCCGACGTCGAACCACGTCTGGACGACCTCACCCTGCGCGCCTGGGTCACCCGCGACGGCACCGAGACCGAGATCCAGCACGGCACCCTCGCCGAACTCCTCACCCCCGCCTACTGGGTCGACGTCCTGCGCTCCCGCGACGCCCTCAACCCGGGCACCGTCCTCATCTCCGGCACCATCCCCATGACCCCGGGTGTCGACCAGTTCGCCGACGCCTGGCGCGTGGAACTGGGCGACCCCGCCACCGGCGACACCATCCGCCTCGCCTACGACGTGCACCCCATGCCGGAACCCATCGGCTGACGAGCCGCTGCGGCCGCCGCGCGAAGCTGCGGCCGCAGGAGCGGACCGCCACCGATATCGGGGCGTATCGTCGCGAAAAAGCTCTCTTGGCCCTCATGATTCCGGGCGAGCACCCCCGTCGATGAGACTGTTCCGGGGGGAAGTCGGTGAGATCGTGATCCGCAGGGGGGAGACCCTCAAGCGGGACATCGTCCCGCCGGCCGCTGACCTCCGCAGGTCGGCAGCGGCCTTGCGAAGGCTACGGACCACCATCCACACGACCCGGACATATGTTCACTTTGTCGAACATGCGTTCATTAACGGAATCTTTCGCCGCACTTCCGCATCCGAGGTGTGAAACCCGGGGAGTCTTTGAGCAGGATCGGCTCCGATTGCACGGGAACCCCAAGCATGACGTGAAGCATCACAGCAAGCAGGTCCATTCCACAAAACTCGGGGCACGTCAGTTTGTCTACTCGTTGTACAGGTTCTCTCACGAATGGGTGGGTGAGTGTGGAGTTAGGGATTCCCCTCAGCGTCGTGTTGGTCGATGATCACCCCGTGGTGCGCGCGGGCATCTCGGCATGGTGTGCCGCCGCCGACGTACCGATCAGCGTGGTCGCAGAGGGGGCGAACGTGTCGGTGGCCCTCCATGGTCCGGGCCGGGTGGCGGATGTCGTGGTCATGGATCTGTTGTTGCAGAACGGGCGGCCCGCGTACGACGAGCTGCAGGAGCTCGTGGCCCAGGAGCGCAAGGTCGTCGTCTACACCATGCGGGACAGCCAGGATGCGGCGTTGACCTGCATGGATCTGGGCTCGGCCACCTACATCACCAAGGCGGAGGGGCAGCGGCACCTGGTCAAGGCGATCCGGGCCGCTGCCGAGGACATCCCCTATACACCCCCGTCACTGGCCGGCGCGTTCGGCAGCGACACCCGGCAGAGCCGCCCCGTGCTGTCCGTACGGGAGGTGGAGGTGCTGGTGGAGTGGTTCCAGTCCGAGTCGAAGGCGGTGGTCGCCCAGAGCCTGGGGATCTCGGAGCGCACGGTGAACACCTATCTGGACCGGGTGCGCATCAAGTACGCGAACGCCGGCCGGCCGGCGACCACGAAGGCCAAGCTGGTGGCCAGGGCGGTTCAGGACGGTCTGATAGCTCTGGACGAGCTGTGATCCGGCACGCGGCCTCCACGAGGAGACGGTCCTCGGCGTGGACCGTGCGTACCCGGATCCCGTTCGCCTTCGGCTCGGGCAGCCGGTCCCGCAGCGCGTCCACCACGACGCCCACCCGCACCTGATCCCCGCCGCGGACCACGGTGACGCGCGCCGTCTGCCCGGCGGCGGCCAGCGCGGCGATGACCGGGTCCAGGAGCGCGCGGCGCAGGGGCAGGGGCAGTTCGAGGGGGTCGCCGCGGACGGCGAGTTGCACGGTGGTCCCGTTGCGCTCGGCGACGTCGATACAGGCGCGCATCTCGTGGACCAGTGGATCGAACGTACAGTCGCTCTCCGCGAACAGCCGCCTCAGCCGGGCGGCTTCCAGCGCGCAGGCGTGCCGCACCTCGTCGTCCTCCGGGTCGAGGGAGCCGCTGGCGAGCCCGGTGAGCAGGGGGAGCACGGTGGCGTTCAGCTCGGCGTACCGGCGGCGCTGGTCCGTCTGGATCTGCCGGGCGACGGCGATACGGGTGCGTACTCGCTCCTGGGCCCGTAGTGCCTGGCCGATGGCCGCGCTGCTGTCGAGGAGCAGCTTGGCGCCGGCGGCGATGGTCATCTGGAAGCAGCCGGCGGACAGGGCGCTCAGGGCCATGCTCGCCCCGACGGACCGCGAGGGCACCTCGACGGTCAGCAACAGGGCGACGGTGACGGCCAGATGAGCGCCGAGGAAGGCGCCGGAAACCAACGGTCCTCGGTGGCCGAGCAGGACGACGGTGAACCAGCCCGCGAGCGAGTAGGACCAGTGGAAGGAGCTGACGAAGTAGTGGTCCGGCGGGACCTGGCTGGTGGTGGCCACTGAGGCGACGAAGGTGCCGGCCAGCGCGCATGGCACCCAGCCGCGCGGCCAGGGGCGCCCGTCGAGGCCGAGGACGACGCTGCCGCCGAGGATCAGCGTGAGCAGGCCGTAGGCGGCCAGGGGGATCCAGGGGTACCGGTATTCGCCCAGGCCGCCCAGCAGGCCGGGCAGCGCGGACCCGATGTGCAGAGTGACCAGGATGACCAGCCCCCCGGCGCGGATGCCACGGAGCTGGTGACGGGTGATCAGCTGCCGGAAGTCCTCACCCACGCGGCCACTCCAGCCGCACCGTCGTACCGTGTCCGGGCCGGGACTCGACGGTGGCGCGGCCCCCCACGTTCCACATCCGGGCGCGGATCGAACGCTTGATCCCGATCCGCTGGCTGGGAATGTGCTCCGGGTCGAACCCCACCCCGCTGTCGGCGATGGTCACGACGATGACATGGTCCACGCGCTCCGCCGTGACCCGTACGGCATCGACGCCCGCGTACCGGGCCACATTGCGCAGCGCCTCGCCGAGGCCGCCGCGCAGGGCCGCCGCGATGGGGCGCCAGGCCGTGCCCAGTTCCACGTCGAACCTGTTGATGACGCGGAGGGGATGCGCGGCGATCTCGTCCAGCAGTTCGGCGGCCAGGTCCACCTCCCCCGCCACCGGCTGCTCGGCGCGCAGCCGGAGGAGATCTCTGGCGGCCTGGGCGCGCAGCGTCTCCGCCCGCATCGACGCCCATGGTGCCGACGCGATCAGCAGGGTCGCGCAGGCGGTGTCGTGGAGCGCGGCCAGGTGTTCCCGCTCCGCGGCGCAGCGGGCCTCCGCCGCCTCCCCCTGCTGCCGCGCCCGCGCGGCCCGGTCGGCGGCCTCGTCGGCCGCCCGGCTCTCGCTGAACACCAGCCGGACCACGGCCCGGGCCAGGGCGATGTTCACCACCACCCAGATGACACTGCGCAGCACACCGGACCACTCGAGGTTCGGGTGCAACGCGGTGCCCACCACATCCGCGCAGCACAGCCACAACGTGGCCAGAATCCCGGTGAGCGGCGGCTGCATCAGCTGGTACGCCACGGCCGTGAAGCTGACGGACACCAGGATCCAGGTGCCCGCATGCGTGGTCTGCGCCTCGGGGATCGTGAACCGCTGGCTCAGACACAGCGCCGTCATGACCGTCAGATCCAGGGCGAGCAGCGGCCTCTGCCGCATCGCCGAGGTGGTGGCGAGCCGCAGATGGATCCAGCTCCAGGCGAGTACGGCCACCGCGACCACCGCCGCGGGCGCCATCTCGTCCACCGGCATGGCCGCCACGCCCAGCACGGCGCAGGCGCTCATCACCCCGGCGCGGCCGTATAGCGCCAACCGCCGGTTGAACGCGACGTATTCGCGCGCCCAGGGGCCGGCCGAGCCGGGAAGGCGCGCCGAGGCCGGCGGGTCGATACCGGGCGACAGTGAGCTAATCGACATGGGTCATCCATCCTCGACGGCCATCAGTGTGACGGGGCGATAGCGGAATCCTCACGATCCGTGAGGGAATTGATGCCTTTTTGTCGGTCGAACGACCCTCACACCGGATGACCCGGCGCCTCTAGGCTGGACCGAGCGCAGTGGCTTTGGGGGAGCAGATCGGGATGATCTGGAAGCCCACCCATGCCGGGCCCCCACAAGCCCTTTGTGAGCAAGAAGTATGTCGCCCATCGGTGCGCTTTCCGCCTCATACCAACCTTCTCTTGGGTGTATAGCGAAGGGAATGCAGCCTCTTATGTCCGCATCTGCGCCCAACGTCATCCTGCGCGGCGGCCCCACGGAGCTGGCCGATCCGCACACGCGGCATGTCGATGACACCGAGTCGACCCTGAAGCTTCTCATCGGCAACGCGTACGAACACTTCGAACCCACAGGCCAGTTCGTGGAGCACCACGGACAGCATCTGCGGGTCTTCGAATGGATCCGCCGGACCTACGTCGCCGAGTAATCAGCCAAGTGGCCAACGGGTCAACTGGCCAACAAGCGGCCAAAGCCCGCAAGGGCCCGGAACATCGCCGGTGGGTTCACTCGCGGCATGCGAGGAAACCCCCGGCGAGCTCGGGCCCAGATGGCGTCCGCCTGGTGAGTTCCGTCAGGTCGAGGCGAGCACCGTGTGCCGGAGCTCCCTGAGCTTCCGGCCGGGTTCGAGCCCCAGTTCCCTGTCGAGAACACGCCGGGCGGACTCGTATATGCCAAGCGCCTCCGACTTCTGGTCGGAGCGGTAGAGGGCCAGCATCAGCTGCCGATAGAACGTCTCCCGGAGCGGGAACTCGGCGACCAGGGACCGTAGTCGGCCGACGAGTTCCCGATGGCGGCCGAGTTCAAGATGCGCCTCGGCCGACATTTCCGCACATTCGATGCGCATCTCGTCCAGCCGCTTCAGAAAGCCGGTCACAATCGGCCCGGTCTGGACGTTGCCGAACGCCGGGCCCCGCCACAGCGCCAGGGCCTGCTCGAAACAGAGGGCCGCCTGCGCGGGCTCCCCGTATCTGACACACTTCCGGCCGTCCGCGACCAGCTGCTGGAAGACATCGAAATCGCATTCGCTGGACGCTCTGCGCAGCATGTATCCACCGGGGCGGGTGATGATGGGATTCTGCTGGCCCGGCCGGCTCAGGAACTTGCGAAGCCGCGAAATGCAGACGTAGATGCTCGCGGTGTCGCGGCGCGGCGGCAGCTCGCCCCAGATCTCTCTGGTGAGCTGTTCCGCCATCACGACCTGATCCGAGCGGATCAGCAGGACGGCGAGAACGGCAGCGAGTTTCTGCGCTCTGAGCGGTGAACCGCCCTTTTCGTCGACTACACGGAGAGGTCCCAAAATCTCGTACCGCACGAATTACCCCCTGCTCTGCTATTCCTGGATGCGTGACGAGTCGGCGGTGCGCACGGGATTCGGCTATGCGGCTTCGAGTTCCGGGGCGTCGACGAGCACGGCGTGATGCAACCGCTTGAGAGCGGCGGACGGCTCCAGCCCGAGTTCCTCGCTCAGCACAGCCCGCGCCGAGTGGTATACATTCAGGGCGTCGGCCCTGCAGCCCGAGCGGTAGAGCGCCAGCATGAGTTGCCGGTAGAACGCTTCGTTCAGCGGAAGCTCCTCTATCCGGGCATAGAGGTAGCTGACGAATTCACGGTGCCGGCCGAGTTCCAGGCCGGCTTCCACGAACGACTCGACGCATTCCAGCCGGGCCTGCTCGGCCCAGCATACGAAGCCGTTGACGATCGCCCCGTCACGCAGGTCTTCGAGGACCGGCCCCCGCCAGAACTCAAGGCCCTCCTCGTATGCCTCGCAGGCCTCATGGGTACGCCCGGCCCGCTGCGCGGCCCTCCCCTGGCGCACCAGGCCCTGGAAGACATGGAAGTCCAGCTCGTCGTCGCCCAGCCGCAGCACATACCCGCTGCGAGCGGTGACGATGGGGCTCTCGGTGCGGTTGGGGCGCCTGAGGAACTTGCGGAGTTGGGACACGTACACATGGAGCGCCGCCACGGCCTGCCGCGGTGCCCGGGTGCCCCAGATCTCCTTCACGAGATCTTCGCTGCTCACCACCTCGTCGGCCCGCACGAGTAATGCGGCCAGCAGCACCTCGATCTTCCGGGCGCTGATTGAGGTGACCGAAGATCGGTCAACCACGCGCAACGGGCCCAGTATCTCGTACCTCATGATACGCGAACTCCCCCCGTTGCCAGCGTCTTGTCGAACCAGGAGGGCTCTCCATTTTGATCGAATTCAGCCAGCATTCGAAAAATTCACCCCGATTTTGGAAGCCTTTTTGGTCGCGCTTCAGACCTCAGCGTCGTTGCCTACCCACGCCATCAACAGCTTAGCCAGATCGCAGCCGCATCCGCGCATTTCACACGGCTGCAACATTGCCCCCAGTGAGATTTTCAGTCAGGTGGGAGGTGGTCTTCCGGCCATGGAGATCGACGGCGTTGCTCTGCGATCGGCGGCTGCACCGACTCATGGTGCCGAACTACGCTCGGCACCACGGGCCGCGGTCCCCTCCATTGGGCGAACAACCAGCAGCAATGATCGCAGAGAGGGCAACATCAACGCATCCTAACCGTGCGGCGCGCGCCAGTGTGAGGGTCAAAAGACCCACAACCAGATGGGTACATATCAGGATTCGTCGATCAGTGACCGTCGCCGTACCCCGCAGTTTCGGTAGCGATCCCCCCAGGTCACCAGTTCGATCCGAAGGATCACCGGGGCAAGTTTCGCCCGGCGTATACAAGGCGCTCCCTAGACATTCTCGGTTAGATCAACTTTAGAAATCATTCGGAGAATGAGCGCTGTTCGGGGCATCTCGTAAGCCATAACCAGCGGTTTTGCGATTCAGGTATGGGGGTGTCATGGCCGGGAGCAGCCCGAGCCACGCGCAGCAGGCGACGTCTCCCGTCGCGATCGTGGGGCTGGCCTGCCGGCTGCCCGGCGCACCCGATCCCGAGGCGTTCTGGCGCCTGCTGCGCGCGGGCGAGAACGCCGTCCTGCCCGTCCCGGACAGCCGCTGGCCCGCCGAGCCCGGTTCCCCGCCGTACTTCGCCGGACTTCTGGAGCACGTCGACACGTTCGACGCCGGATTCTTCGGCATCTCGCCACGCGAGGCCACGGCGATGGACCCGCAGCAACGACTGATGCTCGAACTGGCGTGGGAGGCCATGGAGGACGCGGGGCTCGGCCCCAAGAACCTGGCGGAGCGCCGGACCGCGGTGTTCACCGGCGCGATCTGGGACGACTACGCCACGCTCCTCCACCGGCACCGACCCAACGCCAGCGCCATCACCCGGCACACGATGGCGGGGCTGCACCGCGGCCTCATCGCCAACCGGGTCTCCCACCTGCTGGGCCTGCGCGGACCGAGCCTCACGGTGGACGCGGCCCAGTCCTCCGGGCTCGTCGCCGTGCACCTGGCCTGCGAGAGCCTGCGCCGGGGCGAGGCCGACCTGGCGCTCGCGGGCGGGGTGAACCTGATCCTGGCCGAGGAGAGCATGCGCATGGCCGAGGCCCAGTTCCAGGGCCTCTCGCCGGACGGCCGGTGCTACACCTTCGACGCGCGCGCCAACGGCTTCGTACGGGGCGAGGGCGGCGGAATGGTGCTGCTCAAACCGCTGGCCGCGGCCGTCGCCGACGGCGACCCGGTGTACTGCGTGATCGAGGGCAGCGCGGTCAACAACGACGGCGCCACCGACGGCCTGACCCGGCCGAGCGCCGACGCCCAGACGGATGTGGTGCGGCAGGCGTGGCAGCGGGCCGCGGTGTCGCCCGCCGAACTCCAGTACGTCGAACTGCACGGCACCGGCACCCCGGTCGGCGATCCGATCGAAGCCGCCGCGCTCGGTGCCGCGCTCGGTGCCGCGCTCGGTGATGCGCTCGGTGATGCGCTCGGTGATGCGCTCGGTGACGCGCTCGATGGGGACCACCGGGACCGCGCGGTGGACGCGCCGCTGCGGGTCGGCTCGGTCAAGACCAACGTGGGCCATCTGGAGGCCGCCGCCGGTATCGCGGGCCTGCTGAAGACGGCCCTGAGCATCCACCACCGGCGACTTCCGCCGAGTCTCAACTTCGCCACCCCGAACCCCGACATCCCGCTGGCCGAACTCGGCCTGCGCGTCCAGACCGCGTTCGAGCCCTGGCCCGACGAGGGGCGGCGGCTCACGGCCGGGGTCAGCTCCTTCGGCATGGGCGGCACCAACTGCCATGTCGTCCTGGCCGAACCGCCCGCCCCGGCCGTGCTGCCGGACCGGCCCACGGCGCCCGGGGACGTGTCCGCGCGCACCGCCCCGCCGGTCATGCCCTGGGTCGTCTCGGCGGCGAGCCCGAAGGCGCTCACGGCCCAGGCCGCCGCGCTGTGCGAACACCTGCGCGCACACCCCGGGCTCCACCCGGTGGATGTCGGCCACGCGCTCGCCACGACCCGTACGGCTTTCCCGCACCGAGCCGTCATCCTGGGCAGGGGCGAAGACGAACTGCTGGGTCGCCTCGACGCGTTGGCCTCCGGGACACAGACGGCGGGAGTGATCCGTGGCCGCGCGGGCGGGGGCGGGGTCGCGTTCCTGTTCAGCGGCCAGGGCAGCCAGCGCCCCGGCATGGGCCGCGAACTGTATGCGGCGTACCCGGTCTTCGCCGACGCGCTGCGCGAGGTGTGCGCGCACCTGGACCCCTTGCTCGACACCGACACCCCGCTGCTGGACCTCATGTTCGCCGAGGCCCCACCGGACGGCGAGCCGCCGCTGAACCGGACGGCGTACACCCAGCCCGCGCTCTTCGCCATCGAGGTGGCCCTCTACCGCCTGGTGACCTCGTGGGGCGTGACCCCCGACCACCTGATGGGCCACTCGGTCGGCGAGATCACGGCCGCGCATGTGGCCGGGGTGCTGTCGCTGCCCGACGCCTGCACGCTGGTGGCGGCCCGGGGCCGCCTCATGCAGTCCATCACCGCCCCCGGGGCGATGGCCGCCTGGCAGGCCACCGCCGAGGAGGCCGGGCAGGCGCTGGAGGCGTACGGCGGACGGGTGGGCCTCGCGGCCGTCAACGCACCCGCCTCCGTGGTGATCTCCGGCGACCGCGAGGCCGTGGCGGAGGCGACCGCCGCCTGGCGGGCGCGGGGCCGCAAGGCCACCGTGCTCAAGGTCAGCCATGCCTTCCACTCCCCGCACCTCGACGGCATCCTCGGGGACCTGCGCACGGTCGCGGCCGGGCTGACATTCGCCGCGCCCGCCATCCCCGTCGTATCCAATGTGACCGGCGGGCCGGCCACCGAGGCCCAGCTGCGCTCGCCCGACTACTGGGCCGACCATGCGCGGCAGGCCGTACGGTTCGACGCCGGTGTACGGCACCTGTGCGACGCGGGGGTCGACACCTTCCTCGAACTCGGCCCCGACGCCTCGTTGACCGGCATGGCGCGGGAGAGCGCCGCGGCATGGGCCGGCGACGCGCCCCGCCCGGTGGCGATCGCGGTGCAGCGCCGCGGCCGACCGGAGGCACAGAGCTTCGTGTCGGCGATGGCCCAGGCGCACGTACGGGGCGTCGGCGTCGACTGGGCGGCCGCCTTCGCGGGCCACGAGACCCGGCGGGCGCCCCTGCCGACGTACGCCTTCCAGCGCGAACGCCACTGGCCCGACGGGCTGGACGAGCGGGGGGCGGGGCGGCCCGGTACCTCGCCGGTCGCGCCGCCAACTGACCGGGAGCCGCTGGCCGTTGCCGCGTCCCCGGCCGTTGCCGCCTCCCCGGGCGAGCTTCTGGCGCTCGTACGTACCCACGCCGCCCTCGTACTCGGGCACAACAGCCCCGACGGCATCGACCCGACCCTGACCTTCAAACAGCTCGGCTTCGACTCACTGGCCGCCACGGAGCTGAGCGAACGCCTCAGCGCAGCCACGGACACCGAACTGCCCGCCACCCTCACCTTCGACCACCCGACGCCGAACGCCGTGGCGGCGTGGCTGCGCGCGGCGCACGAGGGGCAGCCCACCGCCGTCCCGACGGCGGCGACAGGGCCGTCCATGGCCGATGACCCCGTCGCCGTGGTGGCCGTCAGCTGCCGCTACCCCGGCGGGGTCGACTCGGGCGAGGCGCTGTGGCGCCTGGTGGACGAAAGGGTCGACGCCGTGGGCGAGTTCCCCGGCGACCGGGGCTGGGATCTGGCGGAGCTGTTCGGCCAAGCGCCGGACGGGAGCGGCAGCAGCGCGACGGGCCGGGGCGGCTTTGTGTACGGCGCGGGGGACTTCGACGCGGAGTTCTTCGGGATCAGTCCGCGCGAGGCGCTGGCCATGGATCCGCAGCAGCGCATACTGCTCGAACTCTCCTGGGAGCTGCTGGAACGGGCCGGGATCCCCCCGGCCTCGCTGACCGGCAGCGCGACCGGCGTCTACGTCGGGGCGACGGCGGTGGACTACGGGCCGAGGCTGCACGAGGCCACCGCCGAGCTCGACGGACACCTGCTGACCGGCTCCACGCCGAGCGTGGCGTCCGGCCGGGTGGCCTACGCCCTCGGCCTGGAGGGGCCGGCGCTCACGGTGGACACGGCGTGTTCGTCGTCGCTGGTGGCGATGCACCTGGCCGCGCAGGCGCTGCGGCAGGGCGAATGCGATCTGGCGCTGGCGGGCGGTGTGACGGTGATGGCCACACCGGGCATGTTCACCTCCTTCTCCCGGCAGCGCGGGCTGGCGCCGGACGGGCGGTGCAAGCCGTTCGCGGCCGCCGCCGACGGCACGGGGTGGAGCGAGGGCGCCGGGCTCGTCCTGCTCGAACGCCTCTCCGACGCGCGCCGCAACGGCCACCAGGTGCTCGCCGTGATCCGCGGCTCGGCGGTCAACCAGGACGGCGCGAGCAACGGCCTGTCCGCCCCCAACGGCCCCTCCCAGCAACGCGTCATCCGCCAGGCCCTGGCCAACGCCCGCCTCGAACCCGCGGACGTGGACGCGGTCGAGGCCCATGGCACGGGCACGACGCTGGGCGATCCCATCGAGGCCCAGGCCCTCCTGGCCACGTACGGCGGGCAACGCACCGACGACCGGCCGCTGTGGCTGGGCTCCATCAAGTCGAACATCGGCCACACCCAGGCCGCCGCCGGCGTCGCGGGCGTCATCAAGATGGTGATGGCCCTGCGCCACGGCCGCCTCCCGGCCAGCCTCCACATCGACGCCCCCAGCCCGCATATCGACTGGTCCGACGGCACGGTCAGGCTCCTCAGCGAGCCCATCGACTGGCCCGGGGCCGACCGGCCCGGATCCGGTCGGCCCCGCCGCACCGCCGTCTCCTCCTTCGGCATCTCCGGCACCAACGCCCACCTCATCCTCGAACAGGCACCCGACCACCCCGAACCGGAGCCCACCACCTCGGGCGGCGTGGTGCCCTGGGTGCTGTCGGCCCGTACCGCCGACGCGCTCCGCGCCCAGGCCGGCCGCCTGGCCGAGTGGGTCGCCGCCGACGCCCTGGGCTCCCCGGCCGCGGTGGCCTCCCCGGCCTCCCCGGCGGACGTGGGGTGGTCGCTGGCCACCACGCGGTCGGCGGACCGCCATCGAGCCGTGGTCAGCGGTACGGACCGGGACGAGCTGCTGTCCGGGCTGCGCGCGGTGGAGGACGGCCTCGCGCCCGCCGCCGTTTCGGCGGGGGCAGCCCCCGGCCCGGTCATGGTGTTCCCCGGACAGGGTTCGCAGTGGCGTGGCATGGGCGTGGAACTGCTGGACTCCTCCCCCGTCTTCGCGGCCCGCATCGCCGCGTGCGAGGCGGCGCTCGGCGAGTTCGTCGACTGGTCCCTCACCGCCGTGCTGCGCGGCGCGCCGGGCGCGCCCGAGCCGTCCCGGGTCGATGTCCTCCAGCCGTGCCTGTGGGCGGTGATGGTGTCGCTCGCCGCCGTCTGGGAGAGCTACGGCGTGACGCCCACCGCGGTCGTCGGACACTCGCAGGGCGAGATCGCCGCCGCGTGCGTCGCCGGGGGCCTGTCGCTCCGGGACGGCGCCAGGGTCGTGGCGCTGCGCTCCCAAGCCCTGCGCGCCCTCGCCGGCCACGGCACCATGGCCTCGCTCGCGCTGAGCGGCGAGGAGGCCGAGCGCTTCCTCGCGGACCTGGGCGCGGCGGCGGCGCGGGTGACGGTGGCGGTGTTCAACGGGCCGTACTCCACGGTGGTGTCGGGGCCCACCGACCAGGTCGCCGCGGTGATGGCGGCCTGTGAGGCGGCGGGCCACCGGGCCCGCACGATCGACGTGGACTACGCCTCGCACGGCCCGCAGGTCGACCGGCTCGCGGACACGATCCGCACCGACTTGGCCGACCTCTCCCCTGGTGCCTCGGACGCGGTGTTCTACTCCGCTGTCACCGGCGCCCGGCAGCCGACGGAGGAGCTGGACGCCGACTACTGGTTCACCAATCTGCGGCAGCCGGTGCGGTTCGCGTCGGCGATCGACGCCCTGCTGGCCGCCGGGTACCGCGTGTTCATCGAGGTCAGCCCCCATCCGGTGCTGATCCCCGCGCTACGGGAGTGCTTCGAGGAGGCCGAGGTGGCGGCGGCCACCGTGCCGACGCTGCGCCGGGACCAAGGCGGCCCGGATCAGGTGGTGCGCGCCCTGGGGGACGGCTTCGCGGCGGGGCTCGCGGTCGACTGGAGCCGCTGGTTCGTCGGCGACGAGGGTGATGCGGGCGACGAGGGCCACCGGCCGCGTACGGTCGAGCTGCCCACGTATCCGTTCCAGCGACGGCGGTACTGGCTGGCGCCGGACCACGGCCGCCGCGAGGGCCGCGCGGCCGGGGCCGGAACCCGGCCGGCCGGGCACGCCCTGCTGTCCTCGGCGGTCGAACTGGCCGACGGCGGCCTGGTGCTGAGCGGCCGGCTTCCCGGCGACGCGGCCTGGGTGGGCGCGCACACCGTGGCGGGCGTCCAGTTGGTGCCCGGCGCGGTCCTGGTGGACTGGGCGCTGCTCGCCGCCGATGAGGCGGGCGGGGCGTCGCTGGAGGAACTGCTGCTGCGCGCGCCCCTGGAGCTGTCCGGGGCGTCCGGGCTGTCCGGGGCGTCCGGGGGTGTGCTGGCGCAGGTCGCGGTCGGGGCGCCGGACGAGTCGGGCCGCCGTGAGCTACGGATCTCCTCCCGGCCCGCCGACGCGGGCGCGGGCGAGGGCTGGACATGTCACGCGGTGGGGTCGCTGGCCCCGGGCGGCCCGCCCGCTCCGGCGGACACCGGGACCGCGACCGTCCCCTGGCCGCCCGCGGGCGCCGAGGCGCTGGACCCGGCCGGGCTGTACGAGCGGGCCGAGCGGCGCGGCTACGGCTACGGGCCCGCGCTGCGGGGCGTTGCGGCGCTGTGGCGGGACGGCGCCGACCTGGTGGCGGACGTGGCGCTGCCCGAGGAGGCCGGTGGCGGCGGTGAAGGCGGTGCAGACGGCGACGGTACGGCCGGATTCGGCCTGCACCCCGTCCTGCTGGATGCCGCGTTGCAGCCCGCGCTGCTGGCCGAACCAGGCCATGAGAGAGCCGCCGGTGGCGAGAGGGACGAGGGAGCGGGGCCGGAAGCCCGGTTGTGGCTGCCGTTCGCGTGGAGCGGCGTCCGTCTGTGGGCGACCGGGGCGCGCGCCGCGCGGGTCCGGCTGTCGCCACTGGACGGAGACGGTGGGCATGCCACGGAAGAACGCGAGCTGCGGATCGAGGTGTCCGACCCGACCGGGGCTCCCGTGCTGAGCGTCGCGTCGGTGGTGCTGCGCCCGCGCACCGTACGGCAGGTGCGCGAGGCGAGCGGGGCCGCGGCGGGTGGTCTCTTCGCCCTCGACTGGACGCCGGTGGCGCCTCAGGAGCCGTCCGGCACCGAGGACGACGCCGGGTGTGTGGCCGTACTGGGAGAGGCGCCGACGGAGCCGGGCGTGGACGGATGCCGGGACACATATACGGATCTCCCGGCGCTGCTGGCCGCCCTGGACGCGGGTGCGCCCGCGCCCTCCGTGGTGATGTGGCGGCCACCGGCCGCCGACCCCGGCGCCGCGCCCGAGGACGCCGCCCTGTCCGCCGTACGAGGCGTGGCGGCGGCGCTGCGCGCCTGGATCGCCGAGCCGCGGCTGGCGGGCAGCCGGCTCGCGGTGGTCACTCGGGGTGCGGTCGCGGCGGGCGGCGCCGAGGGCGAGCCGGTGGACCTGGCCGCGGCGGCGGCCTGGGGCCATGCCCGTGGTGTCCAGGCGGAACACCCCGGCCGCATCGTTCTCGTCGACGTGGACGCGGACACCGACCCCGAGACCGACACCGACATCGGCGCGGCGGCGGGTCTGGCGGCCGCGCTTGGCGAACCAGAGGTCGCGCTGCGCGGGGACACGCTGCTCGCGCCACGCCTGGCTCGTTCCGTGGCCGCCCCGGGCGGTGTGGCATTCGACCCGGACGGCACGGTCCTCGTCACGGATGCCGGAGGCCCGCTCGCCCGTGCGGTCGCCGAGCATCTGGTGCGCGCCGAGTGCGTCCGGCACCTGCTGCTGGTCCGCTTCGAGGGCGCGGACGGCACCTACGACACGTATGACACGCAAGACGCCCAGGTGCACATGGTCACGGTGGATCCTCGCGACACCGACGCGCTGGAACGGGTGGTGGCGCAGGTCGATCCGGCCCATCCGCTGACCGGCGTCGTCCATGTCGCGGGACTGTCCGCCGACATCGAGACAAGTGACGCGGCACGCGGGTGGGCCGTGGCGGCCGGGGTGGTGCGGGCGCTGCACCACGCCACCGCCGGGCTGCCGTCCGTCCGGTTTGTGACCCTGTCCGACGCCGCGACGGCCTGGGACGGCCCGGTGGCCCCCGAAAGGGCGGCGGCCAGTGCGTTCTGCGCGGCCGTGATGGACGTACGGCGCCGGGCCGGACTGCACGGCCTGGACGTCGCGTTCGGGCCCTGGGCCGCCGCCGACGGCGATGGCGGCGCCGGTTCCGGCGGGCGCTGGACCGGGGTCCTCGGCGCCGACCGCGGGCTCGCGCTGCTGCGCGCGGCCTGTCGCGCCGACCGCCCGCGGCTGGTGGCGGCCGACATCCGTACCCGAGCCCTGACCGCCCGCCCGGCCCACGAGCTCCCGGCCGCGCTGCGCACGCTCAGTGCGAGTGCGAGTGCGAGTGCGGGCGGCCGGGCGCCGGTCCGCCCGGTCGCCGCCGCCGCGCCCGGCCGCACCACCGACTGGGCGAGCCGGCTGGTGGGCCTCGGGCCCGCCGAACGGCGCCGCGCCGTCCTGGAGCTGGTACGCGATCACGCCGCCGCCGTGCTCGGGCAGCCCGACCCAAAGGCCGTACGGGCCGACGCCTCGTTCAAGGAGCTGGGCTTCGACTCGGTGACCGCCGTCGAGCTGCGCGACCGGCTGGTGGCGGCCGGCGGGCTGCGGCTGCCCGCCGCCGTCGTCTTCCGCCACCCGACGCCGGAGGCGCTGGCCCACCGTATCGAGCAGCAACTCGCGCCCGACGACACGAATAACGCAGACAACGCGGACAGCGCAGACAACGCCGCAAAGAACACCGAGAGCAACGGCAACGGCACGGCGCTCGACGCGGCGGACAAGCTCGCGTCGGCCACGGCCGACGAAATCCTCGACTTCATCGACAACGAGCTCGGCGTGCTCTCCGAAGCGCGTCCGCGCCCCTCCAACTGAAGGCAGGTGACGACATGGTCAGCGAGGAGAAACTGGTCGAGTACCTGCGCCGGGTCACCACCGAGCTGCATGACGCCAGGACCCGGCTGCGGGAGCTGGAGGAGGGCGAGCAGGAGCCGGTCGCGGTGGTCGGCATGGCCTGCCGTTTCCCCGGCGGGGTGCGGTCCCCCGAGGACCTGCGCCGGCTCGTCCTGTCGGGCGGCGACGCGATCGGCGACTTCCCCACCGACCGCGGCTGGGACCTGGACGGTCTGTTCCACCCGGACCCGGCGCACTTCGGCACCAGCTATGTGAGCCAGGGCGGCTTCCTGTACGACGTCGACCGGTTCGACGCGGGGTTCTTCGGGATCAGCCCGCGCGAGGCGCTGGCGATGGACCCGCAGCAGCGGCTGCTCCTCGAGCTGTCGTGGGAGGCGCTGGAGTCCGCCGGGGTGGTGCCGGGCGCGCTGCGCGCCAGCCGGACCGGCGTGTACGTGGGGGTGTCCAGCGAGGACTACATCTCCGGGCTGCCGCAAATCCCGGAGGGCTTCGAGGGCTACGCCACCACGGGCAGCCTCACCAGCGTCATCTCCGGCCGCGTCGCGTACACCTTCGGCTTCGAGGGCCCCGCGGTCACCGTGGACACCGCGTGTTCGTCGTCGATGGTGGCCATCCATCTGGCGGGGCAGGCCCTGCGGCAGGGCGAGTGTTCCCTCGCACTGGCGGGCGGTGTCACGGTGCTGTCCACGCCGCTGATGTTCACCGAGTTCTGCCGCCAGCGGGCGCTGACGCCCGACGCCCGGTGCAAGCCGTTCGCCGCCGCCGCGGACGGCACCGGCTTCTCGGAGGGGGCCGGACTCCTGCTGCTGGAGCGGCTGTCCGACGCGCGGCGCAACGGCCACGAGGTCCTGGCCGTCCTGCGGGGCTCGGCCATCAACCAGGACGGCGCGAGCAACGGGCTGACCGCGCCCAACGACGTCGCCCAGGAGAATGTGATCCGGGACGCGTTGGCGAGGGCCGGGCTGTCCGGCGCGGATGTGGACATGGTCGAGGCGCACGGGACGGGCACCCGGCTGGGCGACCCCATCGAGGCGGAGGCGCTGATCGCCACGTACGGGGCGGACCGCCCGGCGGACCGGCCGCTGTACCTCGGCTCGATCAAGTCGAACATCGGCCATACGCACGCCGCGGCCGGGGTCGCGGGCGCGATCAACACCGTGATGGCGCTGCGGGACGGCAAGCTGGCCAGGACCCTGCACATCGACGAGCCGACCCGCCACGTGGACTGGAGCGCGGGCACGGTACGGCTGCTGACGGACCCGTACGACTGGCCGGTGGCCGACCGGCCGCGCCGGGCGGCGGTGTCGTCGTTCGGGGTGTCCGGCACCAATGCGCATGTGATCCTCGAACAGGCCCCGGACGCCGGCGCTCAGCAGGATGCTCGGCAAAGGGACGGCCACACGTTCCACGGCGTGGTCCCCTGGCCCGTTTCGGGGCGTACCGACGCGGCGCTGCGGGACCAGGCCGCGCGGCTGGGCACCTTCCTGACGGCGGACGGCGTAACGGCGAACGGGGCGGCGACCGGTGGGGTCGCCGACGTGGGCTGGTCGCTGGCGATGCGCCGCACGGCGTTCGAGCACCGGGCCGTCGTAATCGGCCGCGACCGGTCGGACCTTCTCGCCGCGCTCGAAGGTCTCGCGGCCGACGAGCCGGGCCCCGCGGTGGTGCGCGGGGTGGCGGCGGACGTGGGCGCGGGCCCGGTCATGGTGTTCCCCGGGCAGGGGTCGCAGTGGCTGGGCATGGGCGTGGAACTGCTGGACTCCTCCCCCGTCTTCGCGGCGCGTATCGCCGCCTGCGAACGGGCCCTGGCCGCGTATGTCGACTGGTCGCTGACCGATGTGCTGCGCGGCGCGCAGGGCGCGGCCGACATCGGCCGGGTCGATGTGGTGCAGCCGGTGCTGTGGGCGGTCATGGTGTCGCTGGCCGCGGTGTGGGAGGCGCACGGCGTACGGCCGTCGGCCGTGGTGGGCCACTCACAGGGAGAGATCGCGGCGGCGTGTGTCGCGGGCGCGATGACGCTGGAGGACGGCGCCCGCGTGGTGGCGCTGCGGGCGCGGGCGCTGCGGACGCTGGCCGGACACGGCGCCATGGCCTCGCTGGGCTGCGGCGTCGAGGCGGCGGAGCGGCTGACCGCCGTACACGCGCCGGACGTGGCGGTCGCGGCGGTCAACGGCCCGTCGTCCACGGTGGTGTCCGGGCCGCCCGAGCAGGTCGAGAAGCTGGTGGCCGCCGTGCGCGCCGACGGGCTGCGGGCCCGCGCGATCGACGTGGATTACGCCTCGCACGGCCCTCAAGTGGACCGTATCGCCGACGAGTTGGCCGACGTACTCGCCGGGGTGTCCGGCGCCGCCACGGACACCGCCTTCTACTCGACCGTGACCGGCGCCCGTATGGACGCCTCCGGTCTCGACGCCGGCTACTGGTTCACCAATCTGCGGCAGCCGGTGCGGTTCGCCGAGGCGGTCCAGGCGCTGCTCGACGCCGATTACCGGGTGTTCATCGAGGTCAGCGCGCATCCCGTGCTGCTGCTCGGCCTTCAGGAGTGCTTCGAGGCGGCGGGCCGACCGGCCGTGGCGATCGGCACGCTCCGCCGGGACGAGGGCGGCCCCGAGCGGCTGTGCCGGGCGCTGGCCGAGGCGCATGTCGCGGGCGTGGCGGTGGACTGGGCGAGCTGGTACGCCGATGGGCCCGCACCCGCGGCCGTACCACTGCCGGCGTACGCCTTCCAGCGGGAGCGGTACTGGCTGCCGGCCGGTGGCGGGTCCGGTCCTGGCGATGTCGCGGGCGCCGGACTCACCGCGGTCGGACACGCGCTGCTCCCGGTGTCCGTACGTCTGGCCGACGGAAGCCTGGTGCTCACCGGGCGGCTGCCGGAGGCGGCGCGGGGCGGCTGGCTGGCCGAACACCTGGTCGCTGACCTGCCGTTGCTGCCCGGCGCGGTGCTGGTCGAATGGGTGCTGCGGGCGGCCGACGAGGCCGGCTGCGGTGGTGTCGAGGAGCTGGCGCTCCAGGTCCCGGTGGCGCTTCCCGCATCCGGCGGGCTGGTGATCCAGGTGGTCGTGGACGCGGCCGAGGGCGACGGACGCCGTCCGGTGCGGGTCTACTCCCGGCCCGAGGAGGACTCGGGCGCGCCGGACGCATGGGTCTGCCATGTCTCGGGCACGCTGCTCCCCGGCACGGCCGGGCCGGTTCCGCCGTCCGGTCCGGGCGGGGCGTGGCCGCCGCCGAGTGCGCGGCCCGCGGCGATCGACGGCTTCTACGAGCGGGCCGAGGCGGCGGGTTACGGCTACGGCGCGTTCTTCCGGGGCCTGACGAACGTATGGCACGACGGCGAGGACACGCTGGCGGAGGTGGTGCTGCCCAAGGAGGCGGCGGAGCAGGCGGGTGGCTTCGGTATCCATCCCGCCCTGCTCGACGCGGCGATGCAGCCCGTACTGCTGGCCGGTCAGCTCCGTCAATGCGCTGCCGCGACGGGCGCGGACACGGCGTCCGGGACGGTGCTGCTCCCGTTCACCTGGAGCGGGGTGCGGCTGTGGGCGGGTGGCGCCACCCGGCTCCGCGTCCGGCTGTCGCCGCGGCCGGAGGGGCTGCGGGTGCTGCTGGCCGATGCCACGGGCGCCCCCGTACTGACCGCGGACGCGGTCGCGCTCCGCGAGACGGGCGTCCGGCAGTTGCGCGCGTCGAGCCGGGTGCGGGGGTCGCACGGGCTGTTCGCCGTCGAATGGGTGCCGCCGCTGTCCGCTACGGCGGGCGGGACGGCGCCCGCGACGCTCGCGGTGCTGGGCGACGACGCCCCGGACCTGCTCGATGCCGACCGTTACCCCGACCTCGACGCGCTGTTCCGCGCCGTGGCCGACGGCGCCCCCGCACCGGATGTCGTCATCGCTTCGGTGCGGACGGGCAACGACCCGGCGGGGGCGGACACCGGCTTGGCCACCGCCCGCCGGATGCTGACGCTGGCTCAGGAGTGGCTGGCCGGGAGCGGGGCCGACGGTGCGCGGCTTGCCCTGGTCACCCGGTCGGCGATACGGACCGGGGACGACGGCCAGGAGCGGGTGGACCCCTCGGCCGCCGCGGTGTGGGGGCTGATGCGCAGCGCCCAGACGGAACACCCGGGGCGTTTCCTCCTGATCGACACCGACACCGACGCCGACACCGACCAGGACGCGTTGCGGGAGGCGGTCCGTACGGACGAACCGCAGCTCGCGCTGCGTGGCGGGCGCGCGTTGGTGCCCCGGATGGCCCGGGTGGACGCCGAACCGGAGCTGGCGGCCCCGGCGGGCGAGCGGGCCTGGCATGTGGCGGCCGGCAAGACCGGCCCCGACGATCTCACGGCGGTGCCCAGCCCCCGGGCCTCCGCGCCCCTCGCGCCCGGCCAGGTGCGGATCGCCGTACGCGCCGCGGGGCTCAACTTCCGCGATGCGCTGATCGCCCTGGACATGTACCCGGACGCCTCGGCATCGATCGGCAGCGAGGGCGCGGGGGTCGTGCTCGAAGTGTCCGAGGGGGTGGCCGGGGTCGCCGTCGGCGACCGTGTGATGGGCCTGTTCAACGACGCGTTCGGCCCGGTGGCGGTGGCGGACGCCCGGATGGTCGCCCCGGTGCCGGGCGGCTGGAGTTTCCGGGAGGCCGCGGCGGCCCCGGTGGCCTTCCTGACCGCGTGGTACGGCCTGGTGGAGCTGGGCGGGCTGCGCTCCGGCGAGACCGTGGTGATCCACGGTGCGGCCGGTGGCGTGGGCATGGCCGCCGTCCAGGTCGCCCGGCACCTGGGCGCCGAGGTGTTCGCGACGGCGAGCCCGGCGAAACACCCGGTGCTGGAGGCCATGGGCGTGGACGTCGCCCACCGCGCGTCCTCGCGGGATCTGGGGTTCGAGGCGGCGTTCTCGTCGGCGACCGGCGGCCGGGGCGTCGATGTCGTCCTCAACAGCTTGGCCGGGGAGTTCACGGACGCCTCGCTGAGGCTTCTCGCGCCCGGCGGGCGGCTGATCGAGATGGGCAAGACGGACGTACGCGATCCGGATCAGGTCGCGCGCGAGCACTCCGTGGCGTACCGGGCGTTCGATCTGATAGCGGACGCCGGCCCGGAGCGCATCGGGCAGCTGCTGGCCGCCCTGGGCGAGCGGTTCGCCGACGGCGCGTTCACGCCCCTGCCCGTCACCGGGTGGCGGCTCGGCCAGGCCAAGCAGGCGCTGCGGCAGCTCAGCCAGGCCCGGCACACCGGGAAGCTGGTGCTGGACATCGATCCCGCCCCCGACCCGGACGGCACGGTGCTGATCACGGGCGGCACCGGCACCCTCGGCGGTCTGATCGCCGAACACCTGGTGCGCTCGCGCGGGGTGCGCCATCTGCTGCTGCTCAGCCGGCGCGGCCCGGACGCCCCGGGCGCCGAGGAGCTGATGGCCCGGCTCACCGAGCTGGGCGCGCGGGTGCGGGTGGCCGCGGTGGACGTCGGGGACGCCACCGCCCTGGGCGAGGCGGTCGCGGGCGTCGACCCGGCGCATCCGCTCACCGGTGTCGTCCACGCGGCGGGCGTGGTGGCCGACGCGATGCTGCCCTCGCAGGACGACGAACGCCTGGTGGCGGCCTGGTCCGCCAAGGCCGCGGCGGCGGCCCGTCTGCACGACGCGACCGCCGGGCTGCCGCTGGGCATGTTCGTACTGTTCTCGTCGTTCGCGTCGACCCTCGGCACCGCGGGGCAGGCCAACTACGCGGCCGCCAACGCGTACTGCGACGCCCTGGTCGAGCGGCGGCACGCCGAGGGTCTGCCGGGCGTATCGGTGAGCTGGGGCCTGTGGTCCGCCGCGAGCGGGCTCACCGGAGGGCTGACCGAGGCCGATGTGGCGCGGATCGCCCGCCAGGGCATCGTCCCGAACAGCACCGAGCAGGGACACGATCTGTTCGACGCGGCGCTCGGGCACGGGCGTCCTGCGCTGCTCGCGCTGAACCTGGACACCCGGGCGCTGGCCGCACAGCCCGTCGCGGCCCTGCCCGCGCCACTGCGCGCCCTGGCGGCCGACGCCCAGGCGGCGGGCGCCCGCTCCGGCGGCGCGGCGGCGCGGCCGACCGCGGCGGCGGCCGAGGAGCCCGGGGACTGGGCTGCCCGGTTGGGCGCGCTCGCCCCGGCCGAACAGCGGCGCCTGCTCACCGACCTGGTACGCAGGCACGCCGCCACCGTGCTCGGCCACGCCGACCCCGAGGCCGTACCGGCCGACGCGGCGTTCAAGGAGCTCGGATTCGACTCGCTGACCGCGGTCGAGCTGCGCAACCGCGTCACCGCCGCCACCGGGCTGCGGCTGCCCGCCACGGTCATCTTCGACTACCCGGAGCCCGTGGCGCTGGCCGAGCGTCTGCGCACCGAACTGGCCCCCGAGGAGGGGGCATCGGCGACGGCGCCGGACCTCTACGCGCCCGTGCTCAGCCGACTCACCGGCCTGGAGGAGACCCTGGCAGCACTGGCCTCGTCCGGTGTGAACGGAGGGGCCGACCCGGGCGCGGTGACCGCGCGTCTGGAGTCGCTGCTGGCCACCTGGAAGACGGCCCACGCCCCGAGCCGGAACGGCGGCACCGCGGCCGAACGGCTCGAAGCCGCGACGACCGACCAGGTCCTCGACTTCATCGACAAGGAACTCGGAGTGCAATGAGCGGGGGGCGCTGTGACCACTGAGACGAACGAAGAGCGGCTGGTCGATTACCTCAAGCGGGTCGCCGCAGATCTGCACGACACGCGGGCGCGGCTGCGCGAGGTGGAGGACGGACAGCGGGAACCGGTGGCCATCGTGGCGATGGCCTGCCGCTACCCCGGCGACGTCGCCTCCCCCGAGGCTCTGTGGGACCTCGTCGCCGCGCGCCGGCACGCGATGACCGCGTTTCCGGACAACCGCGGCTGGGACCTGGAGCGGCTGTTCCACCCGGACCCCGACCACCCGGGCACCAGCTACGCCCGCGAGGGTGGATTCCTGCACGACGCCGACCTGTTCGACCCTGAGTTCTTCGGCATCAGCCCCCGCGAGGCGGCGGTGGTCGACCCACAGCAGCGGCTGCTGCTCGAAGTGGCCTGGGAGGCGCTGGAGCGGGCGGGCATCGCGCCCGGGTCGCTCAAGGGCGCGCCGGTCGGCGTATACGCGGGCACCGCCCTGCCCGGCTTCGGCACCCCGCATATCGACCGGGCCGCGGAGGGCTATCTGGTCACCGGCAACGCACCGAGCGTGCTGTCCGGCCGGGTGGCGTACACCCTGGGCCTGGAGGGGCCCGCGGTCACGGTGGACACGGCGTGTTCGTCGTCGCTGGTGGCGATGCACCTGGCCGCGCAGGCGCTGCGGCAGGGCGAGTGCGAGCTCGCGCTGGCGGGCGGTGTGACGGTCATGACGACGCCTTACGTGTTCACGGAGTTCGCCCGGCAGCGCGGCCTGGCGGCGGACAGCCGGTGCAAGGCATTCTCCGAGGGGGCCGACGGCACGGCGTTCGCCGAGGGCGCGGGGCTGCTGGTGCTGGAGCGGCTGTCGGACGCCCAGCGCAACGGACACCAGGTGCTGGCCGTGATGCGCGGCTCGGCGATCAACCAGGACGGTGCGAGCAACGGGCTGACCGCGCCCAACGGCCTGGCGCAGCAGCGCGTCATCCGGCAGGCGCTGGCCGGCGCCCGGCTCTCCCCGGCGGATGTGGACGCGGTCGAGGCGCATGGTACGGGCACCACGCTCGGCGACCCGATCGAAGCCCAGGCGCTGCTGGCCACCTACGGTCAGGAGCGGCCCGAGGGCCGGCCGCTGTGGCTGGGCGCGATCAAGCCGAACCTCGGGCACACACAGGGCGCGGCGGGCGTGGCCGGCGTGATCAAGATGGTGATGGCGCTGCGGAACGCCTCGCTGCCCGCCCTGCTGCACGCCGACCGGCCCACGTCCGTGGTCGACTGGGACGGTGGCGCGGTACGGCTGCTGGCCGAGCCGGTGGCGTGGCCGGCCGGGGACCGGCGGCGCCGGGCCGGCGTCTCGTCCTTCGGTATCAGCGGGACCAACGCGCATCTGATCCTCGAGGAGGCCCCGCCACAGCCGGTCCCAGAGGACACCGCGGACACCGCGGACACCGCGGACACGCCTCAGCGGCCGGAGGGCACCGTCGTGCCGTGGGTGGTCTCCGCGCGGGGCGCGGCGTCGCTGCGCACTCAGGCCGCGGCGCTCGCCGAGCACATGGCCGCGCACCCGGGCACCCTGGTCGACGCCATCGGCTGGTCGCTGGCCACCACACGGTCGCCGCTCGACCACCGCGCGGTTGTGCTGGGCGCGGACCGCGAGGAGTTGTCCGCCCGGCTCGCCGACCTCGCCGAGGGGCGGACCCACCCCGATGTGACGCGGGCGTCCGCCCCGGCACGGCTCGGTGGCAGCGCGTTTCTCTTCACCGGGCAGGGCAGCCAGCGCCCCGGCATGGGCGCCCAGCTGTACCGGGCCTATCCGGCGTTCGCCGCCGCGTTCGACGAGGCGTGTGCGGCGCTTGACCCCCATCTGGGACGGTCGCTGCGGGAGTTGGTGTTCGCACCGGCCGACGCAGACGGAGACGGAGATGCGGACAGGGCGAGCGCGCTGGACGCGACGGAGGTGACCCAGGCCGCGCTGTTCGCGGTCGAGGTCGCCCTGTACCGGCTGGTCGAGTCGTTCGGTGTGGTCCCCGGCTATCTGGCGGGACACTCGGTCGGCGAACTGGTCGCGGCGCATATCGCCGGAGTGCTGTCACTGCCGGACGCGGCGCGGCTGGTAGCCGCCCGGGGGCGGCTGATGCAGGCGCTGCCCGAGGGTGGCGCGATGGTCGCGCTGGAGGCCGCCGAGGAGGAGGTGGCGCCGCTGCTCGCCGGGCGGGCGGACCAGGTGGCGCTGGCGGCCGTGAACGCGCCGACGTCGGTGGTGGTATCGGGGGACGAGGAGGCGGTCGAGGAGATCGCCCGTACGATCCGGGAGCGCGGACACCGGACCAGGCGGCTGCGGGTCGGCCACGCCTTCCACTCGCCGCGGATCGACCCGATGCTGGAGGAGTTCCGGCAGGTCGCCGCCTCGCTGACGTACTCCCAGCCCCGGATCGCCGTCGTCTCGAACGTCACCGGCGCGCTGGCCGGGGCCGAGCAGCTGTGCGACCCCGACTACTGGGTGCGGCATGCGCGGCAGCCGGTGCGGTTCCGCGACGGTATCGCCGCGCTGCGCGCGGAGGGTGTCACCCGCTTCCTGGAGCTCGGCCCGGACGCCGTGCTCACCGCCATGGCGCGCGACTGCCTGACCTCGGAGGCGGCCCCGGAGGTGGCCGCCGGGGAATCGGCTCAGGATGCCGGTACGTCCTCCGGCCCCGGCGCGCCGGTGCTCGCCACGGTGTTGCGCAAGGGCCGCGACGAGCCCCGTACGCTGCTGACCGCGCTCGCCCAGCTCCATGTGGACGGCGAGAGCGTCGACTTCTCCGCCGCCTTCCCGCCCGCCACCCAGGCCACCGACCTGCCCACCTACCGTTTCGACCGCCGCCGGTACTGGCGGGACGCCCCGCAGGCGGAGGCGGACGTACGGGCCGCGGGGCTCGAGGCGAGCGACCATCCGCTGCTGCGCGCCGCGCTCGAACCGGCGGACGGCGGGCTGCTGCTGACCGGCCGGCTGTCGCTGCGCGGCCAGCCCTGGCTGGCCGACCACGCCATCGTGGACGCGGTGCCGCTGCCCGGCACGCTCTTCGTGGAACTCGCCCTCCAGGCCGGGGAACGGGTCGGCTGCGACCTGATCGACGATCTCACCCTGGAGGCGCCGCTGCTGCTGCCCCCGGTGGGTGCGGTGGACCTCCAGGTGGCCGTCGGGGCCCCCGGCGCGGCCGGCCGACGGGCCGTCACCGTCTACTCGCGTCCGTCCGGCGGCGGTTCGGAGGGTTCGGAGGACCCGGGTGTCGCGGACGAGCCGGGCGACGGCCCATCCGGCGCGTACGGCCCGTGGCGCCGGCATGCCACCGCCACGCTGAGCGCCACGGCGACCGGCGCGGCGACCGGTGTCCCCGAGCCCGCGGCGCCACCGGCACAGTGGCCGCCCGCCGGGGCGGAGGCCATCGACGTGGCCGGGCTGTACGAGCGGCTGGCCGCCGAGGGCTACCGGTACGGACCGGCGTTCACGGGGTTGCGCACCGCGTGGCGGGTCGGCGAGGAGATGTTCGCCGAGGTGGGTCTCGCCCCCGGCCAGCGGGGCGACGGCGGGGCGTACGCCATCCACCCCGCGCTCCTGGACGCCGCCCTGCACCCGATCGGCGCACTGTTCACCGGCGTGGACCAGGCGGGCGGCGCGCCGGGCACGGTCCGGCTGCCGTTCTCCTTCGGCGGCGTACGGCTCCTCGCGCGCGGCGCGTCCCGGCTGCGGGTCCGGATCACGCCGACCGGTCCTGACACCGTGACCATGCGGCTGTCCGACGACACCGGCGCCGAGGTCGTGGCCGTCGACTCGCTCACGCTGCGCGCCGTTTCGGCGCAGCGGTGGCGGTCCGGGGCGGTCCCGGCGGACCGGCCGCTGTACCGGCTGGGCTGGGATGCCTTCGCGCTGCCCGCCGCCGCGACAACGGCGCCGGACCGCTGGGCCGTACCCGCCGCCGATGACACGAACGCCACGGACGCCGCCACGGCCTCGCTGCCTGCGGAACACGTCGCGCGCCACCCCGACCTCGCCGCGCTGAGCGCGTCGGTCGCCGCCGGGGCCCCCGCGCCCGATCTGGTCGTCATGGCCTGTCTCGGCGCCCCCTACGACACGTCCGACGACGGCGACGAGCCGCCCTCCCGGGTGCGCACCGCCACCCACCGCGTCCTCGCGCGGCTGCGGGAGTGGCTGACGGACGACGCCCTCGCCACCAGCCGACTAGTAGTCCTCACCGCCGGAGCCGTCGCCGCCGACCCGGCCGACGCGCCGCCCGATCTGGCGGGCGCGGCGGTGCTGGGCCTGCTGCGCGCCGCCCAGGCCGAACACCCGGGGCGGATCGTGCTGGTGGACACCGATGGCACCTCGGCGTCCCGGGACGCGCTGGCGGCGGCGGTGGCTGCCGCCGTGGCCGCCGGTGAGTGGCAGCTGGCGCTGCGCGACGGGCGCGCGCTGGTGCCCCGGCTGGTCCTGGCACACCCCGACCCCGACGCGGCGCCGGTGTTGCTCGACCCCGACGGCACCGTGCTGGTGACCGGCGGCACCGGGTCGCTCGGCCGGCTGCTCGCCCGCCACCTCGTCGAAAATCACGGCGCCCGGCATCTGCTGCTGGTGAGCCGGAGCGGGGCGGCCGCCGAGGGCATCGAGGCGTTCGCGGCCGGGCTCGCGGCCGACGTACGGATCGAGAGCTGCGACACCGCCGACCCCGAGGCGCTGGCCGCCCTGCTCGCCACCGTCCCCGGCGAACACCCGCTGACCGCGGTCGTGCACACCGCGGGCGTGCTCGACGACGGCGTGGTCACCTCGCTGACGCCCGAACAGCTCGACGCCGTCCTGGCGCCGAAGGTGGACGCGGCCTGGCAGCTGCACCGGCTGACCCGGGGCGCGGACCTCGCCTCGTTCGTCCTGTTCTCGTCCGCCGCCTCCGTGCTCGGCAGCGGTGGGCAGGGCAACTACGGCGCGGCGAACGCGTTCCTCAACGCCCTCGCCGAGCACATCCGCGCCGCGGGCGGCCCGGCCACCTCGCTGGCCTGGGGCCTGTGGGGGGTGGACGAGGGGATGACGGAACACCTCGCCACCGCGGACCGGGCCCGGATGGCGCGTTCGGGCACCGCCGCGATGTCCGGGGAGGCGGGCCTGGCCCGGTTCGACGCGGCGCTGGCCACCGCGCTGCCCGTACTGGTCCCGGCCAGGTTCGACCTCGCCGTGCTGCGCGAACAGGCTGCCACCGGCGCGCTGCCTCCGCTGCTGCGCCGCCTCGTACGCCTGCCCGTCCGTACCGCCGCGGCAGTGGCGGCGTCCCCCTCCTGGGCCGGGCGGCTCGCCGGGCTGCCGGAGACCGAGCAGGACCGGGTGATCGGGGAGCTGATACGCGACCGGATCGCCGCCGTCCTGGCGCATCCGGAGCCCGAAACCCTCGAACTGGGCCGGACGTTCGCGCAGCTCGGCCTCGACTCGCTGACCGCGCTGGAGCTGCGCAACGCGATCCATGAGGCGACGGGTGTCCGCCTCCCGGCCACCGCCATATTCGACTACCCGACCCCCGAGACCCTGGTCAGCCATCTGCGCACCGAACTGCTCGGCGCCACCGCGGCCACCGCGGCCACCACGCCGCTGTCGCCGGGGGCCGGGGCCCCGGCCCGGTCCGGGAGCGCAGACGACCCCGTCGTGATCGTCGGCATGGCCTGCCACTACCCGGGCGATGTGCACTCCCCGGACGAGCTGTGGCGGCTGGTGGCCGACGGGGTGGACGCGATTGGGCCGTTCCCCGAGGACCGTGGCTGGGATGTGGCCGGGCTGTACGACCCGGACCCCGAGCGCACGGGCAAGAGCTACACCAGGGAGGGTGGCTTCCTGCCCGAAGCGGCCCTGTTCGACGCGGAGTTCTTCGGGATCAGCCCCCGGGAGGCACTGGCCACCGATCCGCAGCAGCGGCTGTTGCTGGAGACGGCATGGCAGGCGTTCGAGCACGCCCGTATCGATCCGGCGGCGCTGCGCGGCAGCCGTACGGCGGTGGTCACCGGCATCATGTACGACGACTACGGCGCGCGGTTCCTGGGCCGGATCCCGGAGGGGTACGAGGGCCAGATCATGACCGGGTCCACGCCGAGCGTCGCGTCCGGCCGGGTGGCCTACACCTTCGGCCTGGAGGGGCCGACGCTGACCGTGGACACGGCGTGTTCGTCGTCGCTGGTGGCGATGCACCTGGCCGCGCAGGCGCTGCGACAGGGGGAATGCGACCTCGCCCTGGCGGGCGGTGTGACGGTGATGGCCACACCGAACACGTTCATCGAGTTCTCGCGCCAGCGCGGGCTGGCGCCGGACGGGCGGTGCAAGCCGTTCGCGGCCGCCGCCGACGGCACCGGGTGGAGTGAGGGCGCCGGGCTGCTGGTGCTGGAGCGGCTGTCGGACGCGCGCCGCAACGGGCACCGGGTGCTCGCGGTCCTGCGGGGTTCGGCGGTCAACCAGGACGGTGCGAGCAACGGGCTGACCGCGCCCAACGGGCCGTCCCAGCAACGGGTGATCGGCCAGGCCCTGGCCGTGGCGGGGGTGGATCCCGCCGGGGTCGATGTGGTGGAGGCCCATGGCACAGGCACGACGCTGGGCGACCCCATCGAGGCCCAGGCCCTGCTGGCCACGTACGGCCGGAACCGCCCCGCCGGACAGCCCCTGTGGCTGGGGTCCATCAAGTCGAACATCGGCCACACCCAGGCCGCCGCCGGGGCCGCGGGCATCATCAAGATGGTCATGGCCCTGCGCCACGGCCGGCTGCCCGCCACCCTGCACGTGGACGAGCCGAGCCCGCATGTGGACTGGGCGAGCGGAAGCGTCCGGCTCCTCACCGAGGCCACCGACTGGCCGGAGGCCGACCGGCCCCGCCGCGCCGCGGTCTCCTCTTTCGGCATCTCCGGCACCAACGCCCACATCATCCTGGAACAGGCCCCTGACCAGCCCGAACCGCTCCCGGAACAGTCCGCGTCAGCCGCCGCGGGCGGCATCGTGCCGTTCGTGCTCTCCGCCCGTACGGCCGAGGCGCTGCGCGCCCAGGCCGCGAACCTGGCGGCGCGGCTCCCCTCGGCCGAGGTGGCGGAGGTGGGCTGGTCGCTGGCGACCACCCGGTCGGCGTTCGAGCACCGGGCGGTGATCGTGGCCGAGGACCGGGACGCGCTGCTGGCCGGTCTGGAGAAGCTGGCCGCCGACGAGCCCGATCCGGCGGTGGTGGCGGGAGCCGCGACCACCGCGGCCGCGGGCCCGGTGTTCGTCTTCCCGGGCCAGGGGTCGCAGTGGCGCGGCATGGGCGTGGAACTGCTGGACACCTCGCCGGTGTTCGCGGCCCGGATCGCGGAGTGCGAGCGGGCCCTGGCGCCGTACGTGGACTGGTCGCTCACCGCCGTACTGCGCGGTGCCGACACCACCACCGACCCGCACCGCGTGGATGTCGTCCAGCCCACCCTCTGGGCCGTCATGGTGTCCCTGGCCGCCCTCTGGCAACACCTGGGCATCGCCCCGGCCGCCGTCATCGGACACTCCCAGGGCGAGATCGCCGCCGCCTGTGTGGCGGGAGCCCTCACCCTCGACGACGCCGCCAAGGTCGTGGCCCTGCGCAGCCAGGCGCTGCGCGCCCTGGCCGGCCACGGCACCATGGCCTCCCTCACCCTCGGCGCCGACGACACCGCCGGGCTCCTGGAGGAGCTGGGCGAGCAGGCCGACGACGTCACCCTGGCCGCCGCGAACGGCCCCGCCACCACCGTCATCTCCGGTGCGGTGGAGCAGATCGCCACCGTTCTGGCGGCGGCCGAGGCGCGCGGCGCGCGGACCCGCACCATCGATGTGGACTACGCCTCCCACGGGCCCCATGTCGACCGCATCCGCGAGGACATCGTCTCCGCCTTGAGCGGCCTCGCGCCCACCGTGTCAGAGGTCGCCTTCTACTCGACGGTGACCGCCGAACGCCTGGACACCGTCGGGCTCGACGCCGACTACTGGTTCACCAACCTCCGCCGCCCGGTCCGCTTCGCCGACACCCTCGCCACTCTCCTCGCCCATGGACACCGGCACTTCATCGAGGTCAGCCCGCACCCTGTGCTGATCCCCGGGATGCAGGACGGTTTCGAGGCGGCCGACGCCGCCGCCACCGCCGTCCCCACCCTCCGCCGCGACCAGGGCGGGCCCCACCAGCTCGCCCAAGCCGTGGCCCGCGCGTACACCGCCGGTCTGGCCATCGACTGGGCCCCCTGGTATCCGGCCGAGCCGCACACCACCGACCTGCCCACCTACCCCTTCCAGCGCCGCCGGTACTGGCTCGGTATGGACGGCGGGCCGGGCGATCTGCGCAGCGCCGGGCTCATCTCGGTGGCGCACGCCCAGCTCGGCGCCGCGGTCGAACTGGCCGATGGCGGACTGGTGATGACCGGCCGGCTGCCCGCCGCCGGGAGCGGCGGCTGGCTGGACGACCACGTCGTCGCCGACACTCCCCTGGTGCCCGGCACTGCCCTGGTGGAGTGGGTGCTGCGGGCGGCCGACGAGGCGGGGTGCGGCGGGATCGAGGAGCTGGCGCTCCATGTCCCGATGACGCTGCCCGCGTCCGGTGGGCTGCGGATCCAGGTCGTGGCGTACGCGCCGGACGGGGACGGCCGCCGCGAGGTACGGGTGCACTCCCGCCCCGACGCGGAGGACGGCTGGTCGCCCTGGACCTGCCACGCCACCGGACACCTCTCCCCGACCGCCCCGACCGCCCCGGGCGCCGCGGACCCGGCTCAGGCCGGAGTGTGGCCGCCGCGGGACGCCGAACAGATCGACGTGGCCGACTTCTACGGCCGCGCCGAGGCGATCGGCTACGGCTACGGACCGGCCTTCCGGGGCCTGACCGCCGCCTGGCGGCAGGGTGACGACCTGCTCGCCGAGGTGGTGCTGCCGGAGGCGGCGCACGAGGGCTCCGACGGGTTCGCCCTGCACCCCGCGCTGCTCGACGCGGCCCTGCACCCCTTGGCTCTGGACGGGCAGGGGGAGGACGGGCAGATGCGGCTGCCGTTCGCCTGGAGCGGTGTGTCGCTGTGGGCCACCGGCGCTCGCGCGGTCCGGGTCCGGATGTCCCCGCTGGAACACGGCTTCCGGCTGGTGGTGGCCGATGCGGCGGGCCGGCCGGTGCTCAGCGCCGAATCCGTGGTCGTACGCCCCACCAGCGCAGGGCAGTTGCGCGACGCGGGCGCGCGGCGGGTGGACGGGCTGTACGAGGTGGCGTGGGTGCCCCTGCCGCCGTCGTCGGACACCGAGGCTGAGACGGAGACGCGGGGCGTAGAGGGGTGGGCGCTGCTGGACGGCGGCCCGCTTCCGTTCGACCCGTCAAAGGCCGGATCCCTGCCCCGCTACGCCGACATCGACGCCCTGCTGACCGCCGCCGCCCTGCCGTCGACAGTGCTCGTCGGCGTTTCCGGCGCCGTGGGCGCCGCGGGAGCCGAGGGCGACGAGGATTCGGCCGAGGTCGCGTTGGCCGTGACCACCGGTGTGCTGGCGCCGGCGCGGCGGTGGCTGGAGACACCGGAGCTGGCCGACGCCCGGCTGGTGCTGGTCACGCGGGGAGCGGTCGCAGCTGCGGAAACCGACGACGGCCCCGACCCGGCGGCGGCCGCGGTGTGGGGTCTGCTGCGCAGCGCACAGGCGGAGAACCCGGGCCGTTTCCTGCTGTGCGACATCGACGACGGCGCCGGGCCCGACGATGTGCTCGGCGCCGTCACCCGGGCGGTGGCCCTGGACGAGCCGCAGGTGGCGGTGCGCGATGGCCGTGTGCTGACGCCCCGTCTTGAGTGCGCGGGCGCCGCTGGGTTGGCTCCGCCGCCGGGTGCGCCTGCCTGGCGGCTGGCGGCCGATGACACCGGCACCATCGACAGCGTGTCGGTCGTGGCCTGCCCCGAGGTGCTGGAGCCGCTGGCGCCCGGGCAGGTGCGGATCGCGGTGCGGGCCGCGGGCATCAACTTCCGCGATGTGCTGATCGTGCTCGGGATGTATCCGGACGAGGGGGTGTTCCGGGGCAGCGAGGGCGCGGGCGTGGTGCTGGACGTGGCCGACGATGTGACGTCGGTGGCCGTCGGCGACCGTGTCTTCGGGCTGTTCGAGGGCGCCTTCGGGCCCGTGGCCGTCGCCGACGCCCGCGCCGTCGTCCCGATCCCGCCGGGCTGGACGGACCAGCAGGCCGCGGCCGTCCCGACGACGTTCCTGACCGCCTGGTACGGGCTGGTGGACCTGGCCGGCCTCAAGGCGGGCGAGTCGGTCCTCATCCATGCCGCCACGGGCGGTGTGGGCACGGCGGCCGTGCAGATCGCCCGCCACCTGGGCGCCGAGGTGTACGCCACCGCCAGCCCTGGCAAACACGCTGTGCTGGAGGCGATGGGTATCGACGAGGCCCACCGCGCCTCCTCCCGCGACCTGGACTTCGAGGACGCCTTCCGCACCGCCGCCGGCGGCCGCGGCTTCGATGTGGTCCTCAACAGCCTTGCGGGCGAGTACACCGACGCGTCCCTGCGCCTGTTGACAGGCGGTGGGCGCTTCATCGAGATGGGCAAGACCGACAAGCGCGACGCCGAGCAGATCGCCGACACGTACCCCGGCGTCCGCTACCGCTTCTACGATTTGGTCCCGGACGCCGGTCTGAACCGGGTCGCGGAGATGCTGACCACGCTGGCAGGCCACTTCGCCCAGGGTGTCCTGGCGCCGCCGCCGGTCCGGGCGTGGCCGCTGACCGAGGCCCGGCAGGCGCTGCGGCAGATGAGCCAGGCCAGGCACACCGGCAAATACGTCCTGGACATGCCCCGTACGCTCGGCCCGGACGGCACCGTCCTGATCACTGGCGGCACCGGCACCCTCGGCGCCCTCGTCGCCGAGCACCTCGTCACCACCCACCACATCACCCATCTCCACCTTCTCAGCCGCCGCGGACCCGACGCCCCCGGCGCCGCCGAACTGACGGCCCGGCTCACCGAACTCGGCGCCACCGTCCGCATCACCGCCACCGACACCGCCGACCCGCAGGCCCTCCGGCAGGCCCTCGACACCGTCGACCGCGACCATCCGCTCACCGGTGTCATCCACGCCGCGGGGGCGCTGGACGACGCGGTGCTGACCGCGCAGACACCGGAGCGGCTGGCGTCGGTCTGGGCGGCGAAGGCGACGGCCGCGGCCAATCTCCACCGGGCCACCAAGGACCTCCCGCTGGCCATGTTCGTGATCTTCTCCTCGGCCGCCGGCACCCTCGGCACACCGGGGCAGGCCAACTACGCCGCCGCCAACGCCTACTGTGACGCACTCGCCGTCCGGCGACGGCAGGCGGGGCTGCCCGCCACCTCCATCGCCTGGGGGCTGTGGGCGGCCACCAGCGCGATGACCGGGCATCTGGCGGACGCCGACCTGGCCCGGATGAGCCGCACCGGCTTCACCCCGCTGGCCACCCCGATGGCGCTGGCGCTGTTCGACGCCGCCGGGCGACACGGCGGCGCGACCCCGCTCGCGCTCGACCTCGATCCGCGTACGCTCGGCGCCCAGCCGTCCGACGCCGTGCCCGCGGTGCTGCGTACCGTCGCCGCCGCGGGAGCGCCGGTCCGGCGTACCGCCGCCGTCGCACAGTCCACCGACTGGGCCGGCCGACTGGCCGCGCTCTCGGCCGCCGAGCGCCACCGCGAGCTGGTCAACCTGGTACGTACGCATGCGGCGACGGTGCTCGGCCACAGCGACCCCGCGGCGCTCCGCGCGGACACCTCGTTCAAGGAGCTGGGGTTCGACTCGCTGACCGCCGTCGAGCTGCGCAACCGGCTCTCGGCCGCGACCGGTCTGCGGCTGCCCGCCGCGCTCGTCTTCGACTATCCCGACGCGGAGACCATGGCCCGCTTCCTGGACCAGAAGCTCGCCCCCGCGGACCGGACGGAGGCGGCGGCGGTCGACCACCTCGCCCCCGTCCTGAACGACTTGGCCCGGCTGGAGTCCACCTTGGGCAGCCATGACGTGGACGGGAAGGCCCGCGAGACGATCGCGGGCCGGCTCCACGCCCTGCTGTCCCGGCTGGAGGGGAGCACGGCCAGTGCGGCGGACATCGACGGCGAGGCGCTGGAGTCCGCCTCGGACGACGAGATGTTCGCGCTCATCGACCAGCAACTGGGCTCGTCCTGACGAGAAGTGGGGGAGGACCAATGTCGTCCACGGAAGACAAGCTGCGCCAGTACCTCAAGCGGGTCACCGTCGACCTGGGCGAGGCCCGAGCGCGCCTGCGCAAAGCGGAGCAACGCCAGCACGAGCCCATCGCCATCACCTCCATGGCCTGCCGCTACCCCGGCGGTGTCACCTCCCCCGAAACCCTGTGGGAGCTGGTCGACAGCCGCACCGACGCCATCGGCCCCTTCCCCACCAACCGCGGCTGGGACCTGACCTCCCTCTACCACCCCGACCCCGACCACTCCGGCACCAGTTACGTCCGGGACGGCGGCTTCGTCCACGACGCCGATGAATTCGACGCCTCCTTCTTCAACATCAGCCCGCGCGAAGCCCTCGCCATGGACCCGCAGCAGCGGCTCCTCCTCGAAACCGCCTGGGAACTCCTCGAACGGGCCCATATCGACCCCACGGCCCTCAAGGGCACCCCCACCGGCGTGTACACGGGCTGTGGTGTGCCCGGTTTCGGCACACCGCATATCGAGCGGAGCGCCGAGGGCTTCCTGCTGACGGGCAACGCGCTCAGCGTGGTGTCCGGCCGTATCGCCTTCACCCTCGGTCTGGAGGGCCCGGCGGTCACGCTGGACACGGCGTGCTCGTCCTCGCTGGTGGCGATGCACCTGGCGGTCCAGGCGCTGCGGCAGGGCGAATGCGACCTGGCGCTGGCCGGCGGGGTGACGGTCATGTCGACCCCGAACGTGATCGTCGAGTTCTCCCGGCAGCGCGGCCTGTCCCCGGACGGGCGGTGCAAGCCGTTCGCCACGGCGGCCGACGGCACGGGCTTCTCCGAGGGCGCGGGCCTGGTGCTGCTGGAGCGGCTGTCGGACGCCGAGCGCAACGGGCGCCAGGTGCTCGCCGTCATCCGGGGTACGGCCGTCAACCAGGACGGCGCGAGCAACGGGCTGAGCGCCCCCAACGGACCCTCGCAGCAGCGGGTGATCCGCCAGGCGCTGGCCAACGCCGGGCTGGCCACGGTCGAAGTGGACGCGGTGGAGGCCCATGGCACGGGCACCACGCTCGGCGACCCGATCGAGGCCGAGGCGCTGCTGGCCACCTACGGCCAGGAGCGGCCGGAGGACCGTCCGCTGTGGCTGGGGTCGATCAAGTCCAACATCGGCCATACGCAGGGCGCCGCCGGGGTCGCGGGCGTCATCAAGATGGTGATGGCCCTGCGCCACGGCTCGCTGCCCGCCACCCTGCACGTCGACGAGCCCACGTCGCATGTGGACTGGGACCGGGGCACGGTACGGCTGCTGACCGAGCCGGTCGACTGGCCGACGGCCCCCGACCGGCCGCGCCGGGCGGGTGTCTCGGCGTTCGGCATCTCCGGCACCAACGCCCACATCATCCTGGAGGAGCCGGGCCTGCCCACGGCGGCGGAGGCTGAGGCTGGGACTGAGGCTGAGGGCACCGCACCGGAGGAGGACACCGTAGAGCCGGCCCTCCTGGGCGGCGTGGCGCCCTGGGTGGTCTCGGCCCGTACCCGGGAGGCCCTGGCCGACCAGGCGCGCGGGCTCGTCCGGGCCGTCGCCGACACCGACACCCCGTACGCCTCGCCCGCCGAGGTGGCCTGGTCGCTGGCCACCACCCGCGCCACGTTCGACCACCGCGCCGTGGTCACCGGCACCGACCTCGCCGACCTCACCGCCGCGCTGGAGGCCCTGGCCACCGGCGGTGAACACCCCCACCTCATCCGCGGCACCGCCCTCGACCCGCAGGAGGGCCCGGTCTTCGTCTTCCCCGGCCAGGGCTCCCAGTGGCCCGGTATGGCCGTCGGGCTGCTGGACTCCTCCCCCGCCTTCGCCACCCGGATCGCCGCCTGCGAACAGGCCCTGGCCCCGTACGTCGACTGGTCGCTCACCGCCGTCCTGCGCTCCGCCGACACCACCACCGACCCCCACCGCGTGGATGTCATCCAGCCGACCCTCTGGGCCGTCATGGTGTCCCTGGCGGGTCTGTGGCAGGACTTCGGCATCACCCCGGCCGCCGTCATCGGCCACTCCCAGGGCGAGATCGCCGCCGCTTGTGTGGCCGGGGCGCTCAGCCTCGACGACGCCGCCAAGGTGGTGGCGCTGCGCAGCCAGGCGCTACGCGCCCTCGCCGGCCACGGGGCCATGGCCTCCCTCACCCTCGGCGCCGAGGACACCGCCCGCGTCCTGACCAGCCTCGGCCGGCAGGCGGAGGACGTCGCGGTCGCCGCCCACAACGGCCCCCGCTCCACCGTCGTCTCCGGGCCCCCCGACCAGATCGCCACCGTCCTGGCGGCCGCCGAGGCCGAAGGCGCGCGGACCCGCACCATCGACGTGGACTACGCCTCCCACAGCCCGCACGTCGACCGCATCCGCGACACCATCCTCGCGCAACTCGCCGATCTGGCCCCCACCGCGCCCACCATCCCCTTCTACTCCACCGTCACCGCCGAGCCGCTGACGACCACCCCGCTCGACGCCGACTACTGGTT
>NZ_MUNE01001179.1 GCF_002154605.1 Streptomyces milbemycinicus
AACCGCCCGGTACACGGTCCGGAAAGCGGTCTCGTCTCCGTCCTGCGCCGCGCGCACAGCGGCGGTCAGTTCCGCGTCGTCCCCCTGCACGCCCTCTACCTGCCCCACTCGGAGAAACGGAGGTCCAACGATGCCGTAGCCGAGGCTAGCCGTGGCCATAGGGCGGGTACTGCTGGTTCGCCGGACCGGGCGGGCCGTAGGGAGGTGTGGGAGGTGTGGGCGGCGTGGGAGACGTGCCGTAGGGCGGGGCGGGCGTGCCGTAGGGAGCGGTCGGCATGCCGTACGGAGCGCCGCCCGGCATCCCGTACGGGGCGGGGCCGGCCTGCGGCGGAAGCGAGGCGCGCTGCTCCTGCATCGCCGTGATCTGACGGACGAGCAGCAGCGCCAGGATGGCTGCGGCGAGGAGGACGACGGTCGCGAACATGTCGATCGCGAGAATGCCGTGCAGGTCGTCGAGGTCGCTCTTGATTTCCGAATAGCTCGGACGGTAGTCGGCGGACTCCATCTTCCCCTGCAGGGAGTTGTAGCGGATCGTGCCGATGACGTTGGTGACGGCGGCGACGATCCACGTCACCCACCATCCGTTGAGCAGTCCGCGGCGGACGTTGTGCGGTCCCTGGGGGGAGCTGGCGCGCCAGATGTCGTTGGCGATCTGCTTGGGGAACCAGAGGTTGACGACCGGGGTGAACCAAGAACCCGCGGCCCACCCGCTGCCGAACCGGTGCTGCCCGGGGGCGAACGCCTCGGCGTTCAGCCGCAGCCGCCGGAACCAGACGGCCCACACGACGGCGATCGCGACCATGAGGAAGAAGTAGAGGACCACCGCGGTCGTGTAGACGTCGTCCGCGTCCTCGAGCTTCCGGAGATCCTCACCGCTCATGCTCAGCAGGCCGCCGTCGAGGATGTCACCGAGGATGCCGTACTGGTCACCGCGCGCTATGAGCACGAAGATGAGGGAGGGGATCGCCAGGCCGAAGAGCACCACCAGCGTGGTCGACAGCCCGCGCCGCAGATCCACACCTCCGGTCGGCATCCCCATGCCCGGGGCGGCCGGGTACGCGAGCGGCGGCGCGGCCGGTATGCCCCCCTGCTGGGGCGGGGCATACGGCTGAGGCTGCTGGGGTGGCTGCTGATCGAGCTGTTGCTGGTAGGTCCCGCATGCTGCGCAGCGCCCGTCGGGGCCGACGGCCACGGCGCGGCAGTTCCCGCACGGATACATTTTTTGGAGTCCCCCTGAAAACGTCGCCCCTTTTGGGCCACGCAAGGAATAAACAACACCGCGCTCACAGCGCGGACCTGCACGTTACGGGGATTCGACCGGTCACGTCCAGAGCCGTACCGGGCGTCGGACTCGGCCCGGGTGCCTCGGTCCGGTCTCGATCTCGTCCAGGGGAGGTGTGACGGATTCGGGGCGTGCGACGCTGTAGGGAGTACGGGTCCTTCGCGGGCCCGCACCGGACGACGGTCGGGGCCTCTCCTGTGGGGGGTGGCGGCCCCGACCGTCCTTCCTTTGCGCGAGGGCCCGTTCTTGAGGTCCGGGCGAGGGCCCGTTCAGCGGGCCGCGGAGCTCACGTCGTCAGCCGGTCGTAGAGCGCGACGAAATTCTTCCAGCTCAGGGCCGGTTTCCCGGGATCCCACAGCCGCTGGGCCAGCGCCGCGAGCGGCAGCCTGATGCCGTTGGCCACTTGTGCCTGTGTCTGCGCGTCGGCGATGTCGCTCCACACCGCGAAGCGTGCGCCCGGCACCCGGGCGGGTCCGGTCAGCGACGGGTCGGGGACGGGCGTGGTGCCGCGCAGCACCGCCGGGGACCACTCTTCGTATATACGTTCGCCGGTCGGGTAGCGGAAGTTGTTCGGCTGCCCCAGCACGTAATAGAGGTATTCGTCGTTGAGGTTCACCACCGTGCGCCCCTCGCGCAGATACTCCACCGGTGGTCTGGCCCCGGCCTCCCGGCCCGTCCAGTACTCGACCTGAATGGATCGGTCGGGGGTGACGACGCCGCCGGAGAAGAAGCCGTCGTTCCACGCCTTGGGCTGCTTGCCCAGCTGGCGCGCGACCGCGGCGCGGGCGTTGAGCCACGCGGTGGCCAGGTCCTGGATGCGCCCCCGGGGCCCGTAGGCCAGCCGGGCGGCCGTGGCCAGGGCCGGATAGGTGGCCTCGGGGTTCCGCGACATCAGCGCGCCGTACTCGTCGCCGCCCAGGTGCCAGTACGGGCCGGGGAAGAGTGGCGCGAATTCGCGCATCAGATCGTCCACGATGCGTGCGGCGGCCGGGTTCGAGATGTTCACGGCGCCGCGGAACGCGGTCCCGCTCGCGGTGCGCAGCTGGAGCGCGGGGTGCGCGCGGATGACCGCGCCGAGGTGGCCGGGCGAGTCGATCTCGGGGACGACGGTGATGTGCAGGCTCTGGGCGAGGCTGACGATCCGGCGCACCTCCGGTTTGGTGAGGTGCTGCGGAGCGACGATCTCCGGATGCGTGGAGCTCTGGATACGGAAGGCCTGATCGTCGGAGAAGTGCAGACCGAGCTGGTTGAGCTTGAGATCGGCCATCTCGCGCAGCCGGGCCTCTATCCACGCGGGCGAGTAGTACTTACGGGCGATGTCGAGGTTGAGGCCGCGCTGTGAGCGGTCCGGGGCGTCGCGGATGACGCCCTGCGGCACCCGCCCCCCGGAGCGCAGCGCCTGCTTGACGGTGCGGGTGCCGTAGAAGACCCCGGCGTCGGCGGAGCCGGTGATCCGGGCCCGTCCGCCGCTCACGGTGAGGATGTACGCCTCGCGGCCGCCGCTCTGCTTGGGGTTCAGCGCGAGCTCCAGGTCGCCACGGCGCGCAGGGCCCGAGCTGACGCGAAGGCCCAGCTCACGGGCGATCAGCGCGGCCTCGTCGGCGAGCGGGCCACGCGTGTTGGTGACGACGCGGCTGCCCGCGCCGGGCCGCCAGCCGGGGCCGGCCGCAGGGACGAAGTGCCGGACGGACGGGATGGTGCGGGGCGCGGCGGGGGGTGCCGTCGGGCTGGCCGGGGG
>NZ_MUNE01001180.1 GCF_002154605.1 Streptomyces milbemycinicus
ACCAGCAGCTCGACGTCGAGCGCGGCGTAGTGCAGCCACGGGTCGGGCAGCGGGCGGGTGGACCAGTCGACTGCGGAGTGCCCCTTCTCCAGGGCGTACCCGAGGATGTTCTCGACCATGGCGCCGAGGCCCACCCGGGCGAACCCGGCCAGCCGGCCCGCCAGTTCGGTGTCGAAGAGGCGGCCGGGGAGCATGCCTATGTCGCGCAGACAGGGCAGGTCCTGGGTGGCGGCGTGCAGCACCCATTCGGCGTCGGCGATGGCATCGCCCAGGCCGGACAGGTCGGGGCAGCCGACGGGGTCGATCAGGGCGGTCCCCGCGCCGGCGCGGCGCAGCTGGACGAGATAGGCCCGCTGGCCGTAGCGGTAGCCGGAGGCGCGCTCGGCGTCCACGGCTACCGGGCCATGGCCCTCGGCGAAGGCGGTGATGACCTCGGCGAGCGCGTCCGGGTCGGCGGTGACGGGCGGGATGCCCTCGCGCGGCTCCAGCAAGGGGACCGGCGCCGAGGGGAGGTCGTCCGGGGGAGCGCCCCCGGTGGTTCGCAGTGTCGTCTCTGCTGCGGTCTCTTGGGCGTCGGTCACCTGTCAAGGGTAGCTGTGTACACCGGGTACGCAGGGCGCCCGCCGACGGAACGTTCCGTCGGCGGGCGCC
>NZ_MUNE01001181.1 GCF_002154605.1 Streptomyces milbemycinicus
TGGCAGACCTGCGACGGCTGCGAACGCCCCCTCCGCGCGGCGGAGCCCACCCGCTGCCGCGACTGCAGGCACGGGGAGGACGTTCCGGCATCCGCCACCTCTGCCGAGAAGCTGCCTGTGGCCTGCTGAGCAGCGACTTCACGGCCGCGACGGGCTAACCCCCTCGTCCCGCCTCAGTCCACCCCGAGCCACCGAAGCGCCCCGGTGGTCGCCGCTGCCGCCACCACCGCGGCGAGGAACGGCGCCCGCCGGGCCGCCAGCGCCCCGCCCACCAGCACCCCGGCGGGCCGGGCCCAGCCGGCGAAGGCGTGGTCGGCGGTGAGGGACGAGGTGGCGACCAGCGCGCACAGGAGCACGGTCGTGGATGCGGAGAGCAGCTGCCGGGCCCGGTCGCCCAGCTCGATCCGGTCCGAGAGCAGCGGGCCGGACAGCCGGAGCCCGAAGGTGCCGACGGCCAGCAGCAGAACGGCCAGCGGAGTCATGCGTTGCCCTCCGCCCCTGCCGCGCCGTGGGACCCGTCAGTGTCATGCGTCCCGCCCGGTCCACGGGCCCCGCCGGTGTCATGGGACCCGCCGGTGCCATGGGGCCCGCCGGTGTCATGGGACCCGCCGGTGCCATGGGGCCCGCCTGCGCCACGGGACCCGCCGGTGCCACCGCCCGCCGCAGCCGCCGCCACCCCCACCAGGGCCACCAGCACGGGCAGCCCGCCGGGCAGAAACGGCGTACAGCCCAGCGCGATCGCGGCGCCGAGCAGCGCCGCCCGGCGGGTGCGGGGCTCGCGCAGGGCTGGGAGCACCAGGGCCAGCAGCACCATCGGCTCGGCAGCGTCCAGGCCCAGCGCGCCCGGATCGCCCATGGCGCGTCCGGCCACCACGCCCAGCAGGGTGCCGAGGTTCCACATCACGTACAGCAGCGCGCCGCAGACGAAGAACGCGGCTCTGCGCCGCGCCGGTTCGCGCTGCGCCAGGGCGAACGCCGCCGACTGGTCGACCAGCGCATGGCTGCCCAGCAGCCGGGCGGGCCACCGTACGCCGCCCAGCACATCGGCGACGGCCAGGCCGAACAGCGGCAGCCGGGCGTTGAGTACGAGCCCGGCGGCCACGGCGGCGGCCGTCCCGCCGCCGCCGAGAGTGATGTCCAGCGCGGCGAGCTGCGCCCCGGCGGCGAACACCGTCAGCGACATGGTGAGCGGCACCCAGGCCGGTTCGCCACGGGAGATTGCGATCGCCCCGAAGGACACGCCCACGACGCCGATGGCCAGGCCCACCATCGCGATATCGCGCAGCAGTGGGGGATCAAGTGTTTTCCATAGCGAACGCATGGCCGATATGGTGAACAAAGCATCCGTCGTTCGTCAAGGAGAACACGTGGACCGACAGAGCGAACGAACCCAGCCGACGCCCCGCCCCCCGTTGGGACGGATCGCCGCATCGATCCGCAAAGAGCGCGGCCGCGCCGGGCTGTCCCTGTCCGAGCTGGCCAAACGCGCCGGAATCGCCAAGTCCACGCTGTCCCAGCTGGAGTCGGGCGCGGGCAACCCCAGCGTGGAAACGCTCTGGGCGATCAGCGTCACCCTCGACGTGCCGTTCAGCAGGCTGGTCGACCCGCCCCGCCCCCCGGTGACCGTGCTGCGCCACGGCGAGGGCATCGCCGTGCCGTCCGAGCGCTCGAACTACGTGGCCACCCTGCTGGCCTCCAGCCCGCCGAACGCCCGCCGGGACATCTACCTCGTACATGTGGAGCCTGGCCCGCCGCGCGAATCCGATCCGCATCAGCCGGGCACCGTGGAACACGCGGTCGTAAGCGCCGGGCGCGTGCTCATCGGCCCCAGCGAGGAGCCGGTCGAGCTGGGGCCGGGCGACTACATCGCGTATCCCGGCGACGCCCCGCATATCTGCCAGGCCCTCGAACCCGGCACCGCCCTGACCCTGACCATGGAGCACAACTGAGCCCACGGAGGGGGCTTGGCGCTCAGCCGCCGCCGAGGTCCCGCGCCAACTGCTCCGCCTCGTCCCGATCGAACGACCCGGTGATCTGGACCTTGCCCCCGGGAATGGCGGACGCGACGGTCGGGGCGGACAGCAGCTTGTCGCCGCGCACCATCGCCAGCCGGTTCCGCGGGGGCTGCTCCTTGGCAAGCTTGCCCGTCAACTCGCCGAAGCGCGCGGCGTCCGCGCCGGCGAGGTCGATGGTCACGATGAAGCCATTGGCGTACTGCGTATCGAAAGTCGCCTTCGCCGACTCGGTCCGGCGCACGGACATCCCGCCGTCCGGATCGACGTAAAGGCACGACTGCCCGGCCTCGGTCGCCCCGCCCGACG
>NZ_MUNE01001182.1:0-679 GCF_002154605.1 Streptomyces milbemycinicus
GTTCGGCCCCGTCGATCACCGCCCCCGCCCCGCGCAGCGACCGTACGAACAGCCAGCCCAGCAGCAGCGCGCCCACCAGGCTGATGCCCAGTGGCGCGATATCGACGGCCGAATGGGCCTGGGCGCCGGTCAGCCCGAACGCCTTCACATCCCCGGACGGGGTGACCGAGCCGCCGACCGCGAGCACCATCGCGGCCGCCGTCATGGGGCCGAGCGCGCCCGCGCTGTCCGCGCCGACCAGATGCAGCCCGAGCGCGGCGACACCCGCCATGGCCAGGAAGGCCCAGCTCACGGCCGCCACCGTCGAGAGCAACACCTCTGCGGGGCGCACGCGTCCGCTGCCGCTGGCGCTCATGGCGTCGGTCCCCCCGATCGGTATGAGTTGCCCGGATGATCCATGATCTGCCCCATCCGTGGGCGCTTACCACTTTCCGGGGGCCTTTCGGGCGAGTCAACGCCGCCTGCGCGCGGTGTTGTCAATGCCCGACTTCCGGTTGAGCGACTGAGCCTGAAATAGTTCCTCACGATGTTCGCCATCCCTAGACTCCCGTACAGGGGTCCATCGGGGGACAAGTAGTGGGGCGTGGAGTGCCGGAACTCGTACTGGAATTGAACGGACAGACCTGGACACTTGATCCATCCAGGTCATACAGCCTTGGACGCGATCCGCAGGGCGACA
>NZ_MUNE01001182.1:685-873 GCF_002154605.1 Streptomyces milbemycinicus
CAGGGCCAGCGCGTCCAGCAGATGGAGATCGGCCCCGGTTCGACCGTCCATCTGGGCAACGCGACGGACGGCCCCCGGCTGATCCTCTCCGGAGGCGGAGCGGGCGCAGGCAGCGCACCCGGGGTCGCCGCGGGCGCCTACAGCGCACCGTCGGCGATGGGCGCGCCGCAGGCCCCGCACCAGCAGGC
>NZ_MUNE01001183.1 GCF_002154605.1 Streptomyces milbemycinicus
CCCCCGAGCCCACGTTCTCCGATGTGGCCCCGCCGGCCCCGCCGAAGCCGCTGGACATCATCTCCAGCGCGAAGCGGGACAAGGCGCCGATCAGCACCGGCACGCTCTTCCCTGGCGAAAAGGCCGTCGGGAACGGCCATGAGTACAGCAAGGCCGCGACCGCCGCCACGAAGAACTGCGCGACGGCGACCCAGGGCGGCCTCGGCTCCGTCCTCACCAACAACGGCTGCCGCCAGTTGTTCCGCGCGACCTTCTCCAAGGACGGCGTCGCGGTCACCGTCGGCATCGCCGTCTTCGACACCAAGGCGGCGGCGGAGCGGGCCAAGAATCAGTCGGGGCCCAATGTGGCGTCCCTCGCCGGCGGCGGCGTACCCGTCTTCTGCCGCCAGGCGGACTGCCAGGCATCCGCCAACGCCATCGGCCGCTATGCCTACTTCACCATCGCCGGCTACACCTCCGGCGCGGACGTGACCACCAGCGACACCAAGGCGGTGGGGGCGGGACGCGATATCGCGGACTACGCCTTCCGCCGCATCCTGGAGCGCGGCAACCAGCAGGCGTCGGCGGCGGCTTCTAGTTGGTGGCCGCCGCCGTTGCTGGTGCCTGCTGGTTGCCGCGCTCCAGGATGCGTTGGAAGGTGTAGTCCGCGATATCTCGTCTCGCCCCCACCTCCTTGGTGTCGCTGGCG
>NZ_MUNE01001184.1 GCF_002154605.1 Streptomyces milbemycinicus
GGTGACGAGTTCGGCGCGGGCGGCGTCGACCAGGGCGCGGGTCTCCTTGGGAGGGCGTTGCGATTGTTCCCGGCTTCCTTGGTCCAGTCGGCTTGCCAGGGTGGCCCCATGAATTCGCTTGTCACTGGCCGGGTTCCGCCTTTGCGGCCTCGCGGCGGAGTCGTCCGGCCTCTTCGATCATGGCCTTGGCGCGGGCGTAGTCGGGTTCCTGCGCGGCGTCGTCCTCCAGGCGGTGAACTTCGGCCTCAAGGCTGGGGTTGCGGGCTAGCGCGTACTCGCCCCACCAGCGGGCCATGAAGGCGGGGACGGGGGCGAGGTCGTAGGTGTCCATGATGTCCCGACGCCAGTGCCGTTCGAAGTCGACGAGGAGTTTCGGGGCGTGCTGGGCGATGGCGGCGCGGAGTGCCTTGGGCGTCTTCTCGGGCATGGGGGGGACGGTGGCCCCTGTGATACTGGCGGTGGTCATGAGCGGCGGGTTCCTTTAGCGGCGTGGTCAGGCTGCTGCCGTATCCGTCTGATCGGGGATGACGTTCTCATCATTCCCGGCCGATGGCTTTGCGTCGTCGTCCTTGTCGGAGTTCTCGGTGAACGACTTCTCGGCGCGTTGGATGCTGCGGTCTCGCATCCGGTACAGGTTGCTGTTGTCCTCGTAGCCGAAGAGGAGCTGAAGACGCTTCACCCGACCGTAAGGGAGCTTTTCGCCGGCAGATGGGGTCATGGCTACGCGGACGTCGTCGTCCAGCTGC
>NZ_MUNE01001185.1:0-262 GCF_002154605.1 Streptomyces milbemycinicus
GAGGGCGCGGCTTCCCGCGTAGCGGGGGCCGGTTTCGTCGCCGTGCGCGGCCCGGTGGCCGGGTTGTGCCCACCCGTGCGCCCCTGCGGCACGATTGCCCACAACCTGTGCCAGCACATCCGCCTGGTCCTGGGCCGGGCCCGCCAGGCCGTACAGAACGCCGGCGTGCTCCGCGCAGTCGCCGATCGCGAAGATCCGCGGGTCGCTCGTGCGCAGCTGGTCATCTACGACGACGCCGCGCGCCACGGTGAGCCCGGCCGCG
>NZ_MUNE01001185.1:375-753 GCF_002154605.1 Streptomyces milbemycinicus
GACACGGACACGGACACGGACCGCGTGCGCAGCCCCCGTACGCGGCACTCCGTGTGGACCTCCACGCCCAGCGCCGCCACATGGCGCCGCAGCATCTCCGCGGCGCCGGTGTCCAGCTGCCGTTCCATGAGGTGTTCGCCCTGGTGGGCGAGGACGACCTGGGCGCCGCGCTGGGCCAGGGCCCGCGCCGCGGAGACGCCGAGCAGGCCGCCGCCGATGACGACGGCGCGGACGCCGGGGCGGATGGCCGCGGCGAGGGCCAGACAGTCGTCCATGGTGCGGAAGGCGTGGACGCCGTCCGGCAGGTCGTGGCCGTGGGGTTCGAAGAGGCCGCGCAGCGGGGGCAGCACCGGGTTGGAGCCGGTGGCCAGCACCAGC
>NZ_MUNE01001186.1 GCF_002154605.1 Streptomyces milbemycinicus
GTGCTCATGGGGTGCTGCCTTCCACGAGTGCGACCAGCGCCCGCAGGTCGCTGGGCTGGGTGTGCGGGTTGAGGACGGTGGCCTTGAGCCAGAGCCCTTCGCATGTGGTGGCGCGGCCGAGGACGGCCCGGCCCTCGCGCAGGAGGCGGCGTCGTACGGCGGCGACGGCGGCCGGATCGGCTCCGGCGGGCCGGAAGAGGACGGTGCTGATGGCGGGGCGGGCGTAGAGGTCGAGGCCGGGGCGGGAGTCGATGAGGTCGGCGAGGTGCTGGGCGGCGGCGCAGGCTCGTTCGACGAGGTCGCCGAGGCCGCGGCGGCCGAGGGCGCGCAGGGTGACGGCGATTTTGAGGATGTCGGGGCGGCGGGTGGTGCGCAGGGAGCGGCCGAGGAGGTCGGGGAGGCCGGCGGCGGTGTCGTCGTGGGCGTTGAGGTAGTCGGCGCGGTGGGCGAGCGGGGCGAGGACGGCGCTGTCGGGGACGGCGAGGAGGCCGGCCGCGGCGGGCTGCCAGCCGAGTTTGTGCAGGTCGAGGGCGGTGGTCCGGGCTCGGTCGAGGCCGTGGAGCCGGGTGCGGAGGGTGTCGCTGAACAGCAGCGGCCCGCCGTAGGCGGCGTCGATGTGGAGGGTGGCCGCATGGCGGTCGCAGAGGTCGGCGATGCGCGGCAGGGGGTCGATGGCGCCGGTGTCGGTGGTGCCCGCGGTGGCGACGACGAGTACGGGGTGTGGTGGGCCGGGCAGTTCGGCGAGGGTGTCGTGGAGGCGGGCCGGGTCGAGCACGCCGCTGGGGGTGGGGATGGTGAGGGCCCCTCACCATCCCCACCCC
>NZ_MUNE01001187.1 GCF_002154605.1 Streptomyces milbemycinicus
CCCAGCGCGCCCCCGCCGCCGTCCCGCTCGGCCGCCGAGAAGCCGCCCAGGACGCCCCTGCCGAGCTCCCCGGCGCCGACCGGCCCGCCTCGTACCGCGGAGTTGCGCGCATACCACGCGCCCGCGCCCCAGAAGTCGGGCGGCGGCGTCTCGTTGGTCACCTTCACCCTGCTGATCACTGCGCCCGCGGTGCTCGCGGCCGCCGCCCTGCGCCCCCGTTCGCGCTCGCGCTCCACGGCGCGCGGCCGCGGGTCGCGCGGCTGACGCCGACGCCGAGACCTGACGGAGGTTGCCCATGCCCGAATGGCTGATTCTGATTCTCGTGACGGCGGGGGTCTGTGCGCTCGTCGTGGCCGTCACGCTGCTCAACCAGCGGCGGGTCCCCGAGGACGACGACCCCTCGGAGACCCCCGATGTCATCGAGTACATGACCATGATGATCGGCGTGGTGTACGCCATCGTGCTGGGCCTGGCCATCGCCGGGGTCTGGGAGGCGCGCGGCGCCGCGC
>NZ_MUNE01001188.1 GCF_002154605.1 Streptomyces milbemycinicus
GATCAGCGCCATCGCCGCCGCCGCCGTCGCGGCAGGCGGAGCGCTGACGTGGTGGATGCGCCGTCGTAAGGCGGACACCACCACCAGCTAAGATCAACCCGTAGCTACAGCTACGCGAAGAGGCCCTCTCCCTGCTGTTGCTTGAGTTCTAGCGATCGTCGCAACACCCCAGCTCGAGGGGTGCGATGTTCGAGATCCGCAAGACCCGGACGGTGGCCCAGGGCCGCAGGAAGCTGACCCGTGAGCGGGAGGAATACTTCCGGCTCGTGCAGCAAGGCATGAGTTACGCGGAGGCGGCCAGGGCCGTCGGCATCAACCTCCGCACGGGAAAGCGATGGCGTAACGGCCGGAACCCCTCCGGTCGGCAGAAGGCGGCACCACCGGCCAGACCGGTGGTGCCGCCTTCTCGAGCGTCCCGGTACCTGCGCCAAGCCGACCGGATCTACATCGCCGACCGGCTCCTGGAGAAGGCGACAGTCCGCGCGATCGCCGCCGAACTGGGCCGCAGCCCCTCCACCGTCAGCCGGGAGATCCG
>NZ_MUNE01000119.1 GCF_002154605.1 Streptomyces milbemycinicus
CGCCCGCTGCCCTGGTGACGGCTGGTGACGGCTGGTGACGGCTGGTGACGGCGCCCGCTGCCCTGGTGACGGCCGCCGTGGAACGGCCACGCTGCGCTTCCGGGCGCCGCTCGGGATTCAGCCGCCGCCCGGGTGGTTCGGGCGCGTGGCGGCGCGCAGCAGCGCGCCGAGCGCCCGGTCCAGGCCGTCCCGCTCGTCGGCGGTGAGCTCGGAGACAAGCGCGCTCAGGTCGGCCGTGAGGTCGGTGAGCGCGGCGTCGACCACTTGGCGGCCCCGGTCCGTGAGGGCGACCCGGAAGCTGCGGCGGTCCTCGGCGTCGAGGCTGCGCTCCACCAGCCCGCCCTGCTCGAGGCGGTCCAGCCGCTTGGTCATGCCGGCCCGCGACATCATCAACTCCGCCGAGAGCACCGAGGGGCTGAGGGTGTAGGGGGTGCCGACGCGCCGCAGCGTGGCGAGCACGTCGAAGTCGCCCCGCCCGATGCCGTGCCGCTCGACGGCCCGCACGCCCGCCGGGCCGACGATGTTCTCGGCGACGAACGACAGCCGCCCGACGATCGCCAGCGCCGACACGTCCAGATCGGGGCGCTCCCGGCGCCAGTCCGTCAGGATCCTGTCCACCACGCCCGTACCGTCGCCGCCACCAGCGCCACCGCCGTCGCCGTCGTACGCGGGCTCGCCTTCGCTCATGTCCCGGGAGTCTAGTTGCCGGAATACAGTCCGCCATGAATATAGTTCGCTAGAGTACTATCGTCTCGCGAACTACTTCCGACCGTTCGGGGAGCTTTCATGCGCACCCTCATCCGTGACGTCCGTGTCTTCGACGGTGAGCGGGCCACCGCCCGCACACACGTCCTCATCGACGGCGACCGCATCGCCGAATACGACGGCGGCCACGCGGAGGTGGAAGTCGACGGCACCGGCCGGACCCTTCTCCCGGGGCTGATCGACGCCCACACCCACACCTTTGACGGCAGCCTTGCCCAAGCGCTCACCTTCGGTGTGACGACCGAGCTGGACATGTTCTGCCTCCCGCCGAACCTGGCGCGGCAGCGCCGGCTGGCGGCCGACCAAGACGACGTCGCCGACCTGCGCAGCGCCGGGGTCCTCGCCACGGCGCCCGGCGGCCATCCGTCCGGGGTCATGGCGATGGTCGCGCCCATGCTGGAGCGCCCCGAGGACGCCAACGGACCGTTCGAGACGATCACCGACCCGGCGCAGGCCGAGGCGTTCGTCGCGGCCCGGGCCGCCGAGGGCAGCGACTACCTGAAGTTCGTGATCGACGACGGCTCGGCCGCCGGAACGCCGGTCCCCACCCTGGGCGCCGATATCGCGACCGCCCTCGTCGCGGCGGCCCGCGCCGTGGGGCTGCGCACGATCGCGCACGCGGTCACCGCCGGGGAGGCCGAGACGGCGCTGGACGCGGGTGCCGACGGGCTGTCCCACGTCTGGGCGGACACCGCCCCCGGCGACCCGGCCGCCGACACGCTCGCCGCCCGGATCGCCGCCCAGGGCGTCTTCGTGATCAGTGCCATCGTCAACTACGAGGTGTACGGGGGCGACAGCGCCGCCCGTGCCGCGAACGCCGCGTACGTGGCCGGGGCGCTGCACCGGGCGGGGGTGCCGCTGCTGGCCGGCACCGACGCCAACCCCTTCGCCCCGCTGCACGGCGACGGCCTGCACCGCGAGCTGGAGCTGCTGGTGCAGGCGGGGCTCACCCCGCTGGAGGCGCTGGCGGCAGGCACCAGCGTCCCGGCGCGCCACTTCGGACTGGCCGACCGGGGCCGGATCACCCCCGGCCTGCGGGCCGACCTGCTCCTGGTCGACGGCGACCCGACCCAGGACATCACCGCCGGCCGCGCCATCGCCGAGGTGTGGCGGCGCGGGGTGCGCCAGAGCCGCTGACCGGGCCGCCGGACCCCCACCCCGAAGACCCGCCGCACGGACCCACAGACCGCACGGACCCACAGACCCACAGACCCACGGACCCACAGACCCACAGACCCACAGACCCACAGACCCACACACCGCACAGACAAGGAACCGCGATGTCAGAAGCCCGCTTCATCCTGCTCGGCCCCGGTCAGGCGCGACCGGGCCGGGTCCCCATGCCCCCGGCTTTCGCCGTGAAGGCGGCCACCGACGACACCGAGGGCCGCCTCTCCCTGCTGGAGGTGGTGCTCGCGCGCGACATCCCGCGCCACACCCACCACGCGGCGGACGAGTGCGTCTACGTCCTGGAAGGCGAACTCGAAGTCGAGTTCGACGACCGGACCTTCACGGCGGCACCGGGGACGTTCGTCCTCCTGCCCAAGGGCGTCCCGCACGCCCTGCGCCGTGCCTCGGACCCGCCGCCCCGCGTGCTGCAGATCTCCTCGCCCGGTGGGTGGGAGTGCTATCTGGAGGATCTGTTCGAGGCGGGGCCGTCCGTGCTCACCGACGGAGAGCTCGACCCGGTGAAGATCAACCCGATCGCGGCCCGCCACGACATCCACTACGAGGAGACGACGCGGCCGCAGTAGCGCCCCCTCAGCCTTCCAGCCGCAGCACCCGCACCCCGTACGGCTCCAGGACCACCGTCTCCGCCGGGGAGCCGGCCAAGGTGGTGAGCCTGCCGTCGGCCACTGTCGGCTTGACCGACAGCTCCTCGCCCGCCTGGCTGACCAGCCAGACGAAGACCCGGCCGTCCTCGTGGACCAGGCGGTCCACGGCGATACGGGGGTCGGAGGTGGTGACCGGGCGGCGGACGCCGGCGTGGGCGGCGAGGGCGTCGTAGAGCGTGCTGGTCGCCTCGGGGTTGACGCGGGGGGTGACGGCCGCCATGTGCTCGATCGGATAGGTGCAGAAGACCACGCAGCCCTCGCCGGTCTCGCGCAGCAGCAGCGCCGGGCGGCCGTGGCCGTCGACCGCGAGGACCTGCGCGCCGTCGGGTTCGACGGGGAGGAAGACGCGGCTGTTGTGGGTGCCCGCGGCGCGGAAGGTGAGCCGGGCGCCCTCGGGGAGGGTGCCGAAGGCGCGGGTGAGGGTGAAGGTCACCTCGTCGTCCTCGATCGGGTCGACCAGGCCGTACTCCAGCTGGTGGCGGACGCCGAAGAGTTCGTTCAGATGGGCGTACCAGGGGCCGCGCTGCTCGTCGTGGGCGCCGGGGGAGTACGAGACGTAGACCGTGGCGCCGTCCCGGGCCCGGCGCTCCAGCTCGTACCAGGTGGGGGAGAGGAGCTGTTTGGTGGAGGGGACCAGCCACAGCCGTACGTCGGTGGGCAGCGCGCCGTCGCTTTCGCGCACGACCGCCGCCGGGGCGTCGGCGAGCCGGGCGGCGACCCAGGCCTGGCGGCCGGTCTGCTGGACGTAGGCGCGGTCCTCGGCGCGGGTGAAGGGGTAGAGGGTGTCGAGGTAGGAGGAGACCAGCAGGGCCGTGTCGGTGTCGGCGCGGTGGCAGCGGGGGAAGTCCACCGCGCTCAGCACCTCGGAGAAGGCGTGCAGCTCGCGCAGTTGCGGTTTGGGGACACCGGCGGTGTCGGTGAGGCCGAAGTGCATCTCGAAGGCGTGGTGGCGGTACGGGGGCTGCTCGCTCAGGTTGTCGTAGTCGGTGTTGTTCCAGGCGACCCAGCCGGTCGCCCCGGCCAGCAGGCTGTTGTGCAGGGTCTGCCGGTAGTAGCGGGCGGCGCCGGGGCCCGAGGCGAAGTCGGAGCTGACGCCGAACTCCTCCAGGACGACGGGGCGCTGGAAGGTGCCGGTCAGCTCGCATACCCAGGCGGCGGCGTAGTGCTGCCGGACCGGGTCGTTCTCCATGCGGTAGACGTGCGGGCCGAGGAAGTCGCACAGTTCGGCGGTGTCCTGGAGCCGGAAGCCGTTGTCGTGGCCGGAGTTCTCCAGGCCCCAGGCGCCGTCGCCGAGCGAGACGGGCTGGGTGCCGCCACCGGCCCGTACGGCGTCGACGAGGATCTGGGCCCAGGCCGCGACGGCCTCGCGTTCCGCGGGCGCCTGGTCGGAGCGTACGCCGGGCTGGCGGCCGTAGATGGGCATCTCGTTGGAGACCAGCCAGCCGGCCACCGCGGGGTGGGCGGCGAAGCGGCGCACCGTCTCGCGGGCGAACCACGCCTGGCGGGACACCAGCCATACATCGCTGTACAGGTCGCGGTCGCCGCGCCAGGCGGGGTCCCAGTTCTCGCCGGACATATGGCCGACGAGGAAGGTGGGGACGGTGGTCATGCCGAGCGCCTGGTGGCGGTCGAGGAAGTCGGCGAAGCGCGCGCACAGTTCCTGGTCGAGGCGGTCAGGGGCGGGCATGAAGTCCGGCCAGTAGAAGAACGACCGGGTCATGTTCAGCCCGTGGTCCCGCAGTACGCGCAGCTCGGCGTCGACGACCTCGGGGTCGTACGAGCGCCACATCAGCGGACCGCCGGTGCGCGACCAGTAGTTGGCGCCGAGCCAGATGACGGGTTGGTCGCCGACGGTGAGCCGTGCGGACGTGCGCTGCATCTGCGAACTCTCCCTCAGGCAGGGGGCGTCAGGGATGCGGCCCGGTGCGGACGGGCGGTGCCGCGCAGCAAGCAGTGAACGGCTTTACCGGTTTAGTGTCAACACTTCGGACAAGGTTCGTACGCATGGCTGTCCGAGCATCTTGATCACCCAACTTCCCGTCTGTCAGGCCGTTTCCGGGCGAGACCTGGATGTTCGACTCATTCGACTAGCCCGGTTCAGCAGCGGTGCCGTGTCAGGGCTATTGACACCCTCTTCCGGGCGCCCTTAATTTCACGGCGCCGATGGTGCGCGGACCACCGTCCGGCATGCGTCCTGTGAACCCGCACTGCTTCGACCCGCACAGCGAGGGGAACCCATGATCTCGACGACAACGGCCGGTCCGCGCCGCGCGCTCGCCGCCGGGGCCGCGCTCACGCTCACCGTCACGCTCGCCGCCTGCGGCGGGGGCAAGAACAACAACGGCGGGTCGGGCGGGGTGCTGACCGTTGCCACGGGATCCACGGGCAATTTCATCCGGAACTTCAATCCGTTCGCCCCGCAGCCGCTCCAGGCGACCAACGGAATGATCTACGAGCCGCTGTTCCATCTGAACGCGGCGAAGGCCGGGGAGATCGAGCCGTGGCTGGCCACCAAGTACACCTGGTCGGACGGCGGCAAGACGCTTCGCGTCACGGTACGTACCAACGCCACCTGGAACGACGGAAAGCCCTTCACGGCCGACGACGTCGCCTGGACCTTCCAGATGGCGAAGGAGAGCAAGGCGCAGAACATGTACGCCCTTCCCATCGACTCGGCGGTTGTCGAGGGGAAGGACACGGCGCTGATCAAGTTCTCCAAGTCCGCTTACACCAAGGAATACTTCATCCTCGGCAAGATGAAGATGCTGCCCAAGCACATCTGGTCGAAGATCCCGGTCAAGGAGCGGGCGACCACGCTCAATACCAACCCCGTGGGCACCGGCCCGTGGAAGGTGAAATCCGTCAAGGGTATGACCATGGATCTGGTCGCCCGCGACGACTATTACTTCAAGGGCCTTCCGCACTTCAAGACCATGCGGTACCGGTCCTTCACCGGAAACAGCGCCGTCACGGCCGCGGTCACCTCCGGGCAGATCGACTGGGGCGGCGGTTTCATCCCCGACATCAAGAAGAACTACCTCGCCAAGAACAAGAATTTCGAACTCGTCAACATCCCCTTGGCGACCACGTTCTTTCTGCCCAACGCCGAGCAGGGCCCGACGGCCGACGTCAATGTCCGCAAGGCGATCAGCGCCGCCCTCGACCGCGAGTTCATGAACCGGAGCGTGTACGACGGCCAGGCGCCCGTCGCCAACCCCATGGCGCTGCTGCTGCCGAACTACGAGTCCGTGCTCGACCCGTCCCTGAAGGACGCCGTGATCGAGACCGGCCAGGGCAAGGTCGACCAGTATCTGACCGCCTCCGGATACACCAAGTCGGGCGGCGCGTGGGAGAAGAACGGCAAGAAGCTCTCCGTGACGGTCGAGCTGGTCTCCGGCTGGACCGACTACGTCAGCGTCGCCCAACTGGCCAAGCAGCAGCTCAAGAAGGCCGGGATCGAGCTCGTCGTCAAGGCCGAGTCGTACGCGCAATGGTCCAACAACCGCGCCCGCGGCCAGTTCCAGATGCTGCTCGACAACAGCGGCTACACCCCCGATCCGCGCGCCTATTACGCCCAGCTGCTGGACAGCACCATCCCGCCGAAGATCGGTGAATCCACCAACGTCGGCAATTTCGGCCGCTACTCCAACCCGGTCATGGACAACGCCCTGGATAAGATCGCCTCCACCAAGGACCCGGCGAAGCAGAAGCCCTGGTATTACAAGATCCAGCAGGAATTCATCAAGGACATGCCGGCCATCCCGCTCTTCTACGGCCAGAACGAGCAGGAGTTCAACGGCAACCGCGTCACCGGATATCCCACCGAGGACAACCTCTACGCGGCCCCCTCCATCTGGCTCGACCCCGACGGCGGCTGGGTGGCGGCTCGTATCAAGCCCGCCAACGGCAAAGCCGGTAAGTAAGGGCGCGGCAGCGTGCGCTACGTCCTGAGAAAGCTCGGCTTCTACGCCGTGGCCGCCTGGATGGCCGTCACCGTCAACTTCTTTCTGCCCCGGCTCATCCCCGGCGACCCGGTGCAGCTGATGCTTACCCGGATGGCGCAGTCCGGGCCCGTGGAGTCCGGCCAGGAGGAGGCCCTGGCCAGCATGCTCGGGCTGGGCCACGGCAATATCGCGGTCCAGTACTGGGACTATCTGGGCTCCGTGGTCCACCTGGACTTCGGGCTCTCGGTCACCTACTTCCCCAGCCCCGTCACCGACGTCCTGAGCGACGCCCTGCCCTGGACGCTCGTTCTCGTCGGCGCCGCCACCCTCATCAGCTTCGTACTCGGTCTGACGCTGGGCACCCTCGCCGGCTGGCGGCGCGGCAGCTGGCTGGACTCCCTCGTCCCCTCCACCACCTTCCTCGCCGCCGTCCCCTACTTCTGGCTCGCGCTGCTGCTCCTCTACCTCTTCGGCCAGGTGTGGGGCGTACTGCCGCTGGGCGGCGGCTACGACGAGACCCTGGACATGGGGTTCAACGGCGACTTCCTCTCCTCCGCAGTCGAACACGCGGTGCTGCCCGCCGCCACCATCGTGCTCAGCTCGGTCGGCGGCTGGATGCTCGGCATGCGCAACATGATGGTCTCCACCCTCGCCGAGGACTACGTCACCGCCGCCGAGGCCAAAGGGCTGCGCCCGCGCACCGTCATGGTCGGCTACGCCGCCCGCAACGCCGTACTGCCCTCCGTCGCCGGATTCGCCATCTCGCTCGGCTTCATCGTCAGCGGTTCGCTCGTCATGGAGATCGTCTTCTCCTATCCCGGGATGGGCTTCACCCTCCTCCAGGCCGTCGAGAACACCGACTACCCCCTGATGCAGGCGGTCTTCCTCGTCATCACCTTCGCCGTCCTGGCCGCCAACTTCCTGGTGGACCTGGTGTACGGCTTTGTCGACCCCCGGACCAGGCAGGCCCGATGACCGCCACCCTCCCC
>NZ_MUNE01001189.1 GCF_002154605.1 Streptomyces milbemycinicus
GACCTTCGCCATGCCGACCGTGGTCGGCGAGATCAAGCGCTACTTCCGCGACAACGTCCGCACCGTCCATGTGCCGCGCCGGCTGCATGAGCTGTGGGTGCAGGTCAACGGAGCGACCGAGGATCTGACGGTGCTGCACGGCAGATCCCCGACCACGGCCGAGATCGCCGAACGGCTCGGGCTCGGCGAGGACGAGGTGCTGGCCTGCATCGAGGCCGGGCGCTCGTACCACGCGACCTCACTGGAGGCCGCCCAGGAGGGCGACGGGCTGCCGGGGCTGGTCGACCGGCTCGGCTACGAGGATCCGGCGCTTGCCGGAGTCGAACACCGCGATCTGGTGCGGCACCTCCTCGTCCAACTGCCCGAGCGCGAGCAGCGCATCCTTTTGCTCCGTTACTACAGCAATCTGACTCAATCTCAGATCAGCGCCGAGCTCGGCGTCTCACAGATGCATGTCTCCCGGCTGCTGTCCCGCAGCTTTGCCAGACTCAGGTCCGCAAACCGGATCGAGTCATAACCGGGACGGGGGACCCTCCCCTCACTCCTTCCGGGCAGTAATGTCGACATGGCGCTACAGCGTGTTGCCGACATGTGACATTCTGCAGGAACCGCGTTTGCCGCGGCCCGACCTCCGGTATTCAGGGGGAGGCTGCGTTCGACGCGACGAGCGCAGCTGGGATCCGTCCGCGACCCAAAGGGGGTGGCATGTCCGTAGAACTGGGCAGCTCGAAGGTGCTCACCAACGACGCACCGCACGTGCTCGACAACGGCGACGCCATCGACACCCGCACCCTCTCCCGCTCCCTGTTTCTGCGGCTCGCCGCGCTCGACCGGGACAGCGTGGAGCACACCTACGTACGTGACACCCTCATCGAGCTGAACCTCCCGCTGGTGCGCTACGCGGCGGCCCGCTTCCGCAGCCGCAACGAGCCCATGGAGGACATCGTCCAGGTCGGCACGATCGGCCTGATCAAGGCGATCGACCGGTTCGACTGCGAGCGGGGCGTGGAGTTCCCGACCTTCGCCATGCCGACCGT
>NZ_MUNE01001190.1 GCF_002154605.1 Streptomyces milbemycinicus
GCCCGGGATCCCTCCCGACACGTGCCGCCACGGCAATGGAGAGTGTTGAAACGGTCCCGTGACAAGGCGGCGTCCGAGCTGTTCGCCGCCCTCTATCCGCGCCTCGCCGGCTGGTGCCGCCGGCTCGTCGACGACGACGAGACGGCCCACGAGATCGCCTCGGAGGCGTTCACCCGGCTCTGGGCCCGCTGGACGTCCGTGGAGGAACCCCGCGGCTTCCTCTACGTCACGGCGGCCAACCTCGTCCGGGACCACTGGCGCAAGCTGGAGCGCGAGCGCAAGGCCCTGCGCCGCGCCACCGCGGAAGCCGCCACCCGCCCCCACACCGAACAGGCCGACCCGTCGGTGCGCCTGCTCGTCCAGTCCCTGCCGGAACGGCTGCGCGTCCCGATCCTGCTGCACTACTACGCTGACATGCCGGTCCGGGAGGTGTCCGTACTGACCGGGCGCAAGGAAGGAACCGTCAAGGCCGACCTCCACGCAGCCCGCGAACTGCTCCGCGCCCACCTGAGGAGAAGCCTTGACCACACGCCTTGACGACGGCTCGGAGTACGAACCCGACGACCCGCTCACGGTGATCCTGCGCCCCACCACCGACCATCTGAGCCCGCCCCCCGGCCGATACGAGGCCATCCGCCGCACCGCCACCCGTCGCCGACTGCTCCGCACCGCGGCCGGGGTCGGCCTGGCCTGCGCCGCCGCGGCTCTCATCGCGCTGCCGCTCAACCTGGTGACACGCGAGACACATGAGTCACCCGCGCCCCCGACGGTCCCCCTCGTCCCGCCGGCCACCAGCGGTCGTACCGCGCACCCGACCCCGGAACCGAAGCCGCCGACCCCGACGGCGACCTCCACCCCGTCGGAGTCGCCCGGCCGCGTCAGCCCCCGCC
>NZ_MUNE01001191.1 GCF_002154605.1 Streptomyces milbemycinicus
TCGGTGAGCATGCCGGCCGACCTGCCGGTGGCGTCGGCCGGCATGCTCACCGAGGGGCCCGGCGCGCTGTCCTGCGGCCCGAAAGGCAGCACTCCCGCAGCCGTCGCGACCGCGAATCCGCTGAGCGCGCAGCCGGCCAGCGCGGCGACCAGCCCCATATGCAGCGGCCTGCGCAGCCGCGCCTGACCGTTCGACGGGCCCGCCATCCGGAACGTCCCGCGGGGTCCCGAGCCGCCGTCCGCGCCGAACCGTACGCTCCGCAACGCCGCCCGGCCGACCCGGCCTGCCTTCCCGGCCCGCGCCGCCTGCGCCGTCTGCTCGGCCTGCTCGGCCCGCACCGCGCGGAACGCGGCCAGCGCGGCCTCTTCGCCCGGGAGGGGCTTCCCGTCGGCGGTGCCGTCCGCCGCTATCGGGCGGGACACCTCGGCCACGGCGTCGAGCACGGCGGCCAACCGTTCCGCTTCGCTCCGCGACTGACTCGACCAGCCGTTCTGTCCGGCGTTCTGTCCGGCATTTTGTCCGGCATTTTGTCCGGCGCTTTTTCCGGCGTTTTGTCCGGCTTCGAGGTCGCTGGGGTGCACCCAGGCCGACTCACCACGAAGCAACCGCTCCGCCGCATCGTCATCCAGCCAGCTGTAGCGGTGGTCGTCGGCCATCACATGTCCTTCTGCGTCGGGGCGCCGGAATCCGTCACACCAGCGGACCTCGCGGTCCCTCTGCGTGACTCCCGCTGCAGCGGGA
>NZ_MUNE01001192.1 GCF_002154605.1 Streptomyces milbemycinicus
CGGCATCCATATGCCGCACCAGCACCGACGGCGTCGGATAGTCAAACAACAACGACGACGGCAACCTCAAACCCGTCGCGTCAGCCAACCGATTACGCAACTCCACAGCCATCAACGAATCAAAACCCAAATCCTTGAACGACCGCCCCACATCCACCCCATCAACCGACCCATACCCCAACACCACTGCAACCTGCCCCCGCACCAACTCCAACAACACCCCCAACCGCTCACCCTCAGAACACCCAGCCAACCCCTCAACCAAACCACCCACACCAACCGAAGACTCCACCACACCACTCCCCGGCTCCTCACCCACCCAAAACCGCTCCCGCTGAAACGCATACGTCGGCAAATCAACCCACGCCGCACCGGAATCAGCGAAGGCTGCAGCCCAGTCAACAGCCACACCCCGCACATACGCCTCGGCGAGAGAAGTCAGGAAGCGATCCAGGCCGCCCTCGTCACGCCGCAGCGAACCCAGCACCACCGAGCCCTCCGCACCACGGGCCTCGGCAATCTCCTGAAGCCCGATGGCCAGCAACGGATGAGCAGACGCCTCGACGAAGACCGCATCGCCTCCGTCCAGAATGGCGCCGACAGTCTCCTCAAAACGAACGGTCTGCCGCAGATTGCGATACCAGTAGCCGGCGTCCAGGTCAGCCGTGTCGATCAGCCCACCGGTGACCGTCGAATAGAACGGCACCGACGACGACCGCGGCACGACACCCACAAGCAGCTCCGCCAGCCGGTCCTCGATCACCTCGACCTGGGCGGAATGAGATGCGTAATCCACCGCAATGCGACGCGCCCGCACACCCTCGGTCTCGCACTCGGCCAGCAACTCCTCCAGCGCCTCGACCTCGCCAGCCACCACCACCGAAGTCGGACCATTCACCGTCGCCACTGACAGCCGACCATCAAACGTCGCAATTCGCTCAGCAACCTGGACGGCCGTCAGCGACACCGCCGCCATACCACCCAACCCGGCCAGACCTTCAGCAATCGACTGAGAACGAAGCGCCACCACCTTCGCCCCATCGCGCAAAGACAAAGCTCCAGCCACACACGCAGCCGCAATCTCACCCTGCGAATGCCCCACCACCGCCGCAGGCACAACACCAAACGAACGCCACAACTCAGCCAACGACACCATCACAGCCCACAACACCGGCTGCACCACATCCACCCGCTCCAACGACACAGCACCCGACGCCTGCCGCACCACCCCCTCAAGATCCCACTCAACAAACTCCGCCAACGCCCGGCCGCACTCGGCAAAACGCTCAGCGAACACCGACGAAGAATCCAGCAGTTCAACCGCCATCCCCGCCCACTGCGAACCCTGACCGGGGAACACCATCACCACACGCCCACCCGCGCCCGACACACCGGACGCGGGCCCGGCCACCACCCCTGGAACATCCTCACCCCGCACCAGCGCACCCAGACCAGCCCTCAGACCGTCACGATCACCGATGACGACCGCACGGTGCTCAAAAGCCGTCCGCCCCGTGGCCAGCGACCAGCCCACATCCACCGACGACAAATCTTCACGCGCTTCCACATGCGACAGCAGCCGCTCAGCCTGCCCCCGCAACGCCGCAAC
>NZ_MUNE01001193.1 GCF_002154605.1 Streptomyces milbemycinicus
GCGGCGGGCTCCGGGGTGGGGCTGGCCACGTTGTGCATCGGGGTCGGGCAGGGCCTCGCGCTCGTACTCGAAAGGTAAAGGTAACGGTGGATCAGATGCCCGCCCGGATACCTCAGGCGCCCCTCACCCAGTCCGACATCGACGGCGAACTGACCGCGCTCCACGACGAATACGGCAAGGCCCGCGCCGACGGGGCGCCCGTCGCCCACCACCCGCCGCGCGACTTCCCGCCGTACCGCAGCAGCCTGCTGCGCCACCCCAGGCAGCCGCTCGTCACCGTCCAGGGCGACCCGGAGACCGTCGAACTGCACACGCCGGTCTTCGGCCACACCGACATCACCGCGACCGACAACGACCTCACCGTCCAGCACCAGGGCGAACCCCTCGGCGAGCGCATCACCGTCTCCGGGCGACTCCTCGACAGCCGGGGCCGCCCGGTGCGCGGACAGCTCATCGAGCTGTGGCAGGCCAACGCGTCCGGCCGCTACGCCCATCTGCGCGACCAGCACCCCGCCCCGCTCGACCCCAACTTCACCGGCGTCGGCCGCACCCTCACCGGCGACGACGGGAGCTACACCTTCACCACCATCAAGCCGGGCGCGTATCCGTGGCGCAACCACGTCAACGCATGGCGCCCCGCGCACCTCCACTTCTCCCTCTTCGGGACGGCGTTCACCCAGCGCCTGGTCACCCAGATGTACTTCCCCGGCGATCCGCTCTTCGCCTACGACCCGATCCTCCAGTCGGTCGCCGACGAACGGGCGCGGCAGCGGCTGGTCGCGACGTACGACCACGTGCTCTCCCAGCCCGAATGGTCGCTCGGCTACCGCTGGGACATCGTCCTGGACGGGCCGTCCGCCACCTGGATCGAGGAAGGCCGCTGATGCCCGCGCAGCCCACCCAGCACCCCCTCTTGTCC
>NZ_MUNE01001194.1 GCF_002154605.1 Streptomyces milbemycinicus
CCCAACTGCTCGGCTGGGGCCGGGCTCCGGGCCCCAGCCGAGCAGTTGGGCCTGCCAGCCGTCCTTCACCGCGGCCCAGGACGGGCACTGCAGAAAGCCGGGGCCCAGGGCGGAGCCGGTGCGGGATGCCAGGAAGGCGTGGTACACCTCGGGGCTGATGGGCCCCAGCCAGGCCTCCTGCTGACGAGGGCTCGCCGTCACGAGCAGCGCTGACACTGCGCCTCCTCGGGTGCCGTTGATAGGAACGCGAGGAAGATTCACAGCCGCCCGTGACCGTGCCGAGCGGCGGATGTGACCGGACCATGACCGTTCCTGTGCAGTCCCTGTCACACAGTGGCCGAGCCTGTGCTCTTGCCCGTACGCATGTCGAAAGGCCAGGTCAGACGCGATGTCTGACCTGGCCTCGGGAGGGGTCGTGCGGTTACGGTCCGTCAGTCGCGCACGGCGACGTACGGGGTCGAACCCGGCTGATCGAACTCGGCCACGGTCCCCGACGTCCAGATCCGGCCCTGTTCATCGGTGTCCGCCCCGACGAGCATTCCGGCGCCGGGCGGCCGCTCCCCACGGACCAGGCGACCGCCGTTGTCCAGGGTCAGGACGTAGTTGCCGTTCGGGTCCACCGACGGCTCCCGCGTCGTGCCGACGATCACCGGCTGCCCGTGGCGGTCGAAGGTGATCCCGCGCAGTTCGGCGGTCTCCTTCGGCGTGGGCACCTCCGTCCAGCTGCCGTCGACGAACCTCAGCGCAACCGGCCGCCGCCACAGCTCGTCGTCCTCGATGAGCCCGACGGCCCACAGCTCGCCCGGCTTCCGCTGCTCGATGTCGTAGAGGTAGAAGGTCTTGTCGTCGAGCTGGGCGGGGAGCCGCTGGCGGGTCCAGGCCGTCCCGTCGAAGTGCGCTACCCCCTTGGACCCGAGCAGCCACACATCGTCGTCGGCGAGCGGCAGGACGTTGATCGTGGAGCCGACGGCCGCGTCGGCCGGGATCTCGACGTTCCGCCAGGTCCCGTCGGGGTCCCTGGTCTTCAGCAGCTGATCCTGATAGCCCCCCGGCTCGTCGTTGAAGAGGCCGCCGCCGGCCCAGACCGTGCCCTGGGGCGAGACGGCGACCGCGTGGAAACCGCCGCGCGCGCCGTCCGGCAGGGGCACGTCCTCAACGTTCCAGGCGGTGCCGTCCCAGCGTTCGACGATCGGCACGTCGCCGTCGCCCTGGGAGCCCACCGCCCAGGCCTCGCCGCCGGAACCGGCCGCG
>NZ_MUNE01001195.1 GCF_002154605.1 Streptomyces milbemycinicus
GGTGGTGCCGTCGTTCAGCTCGAACTGGGCGGGAGTGCGTCCCTGGAGCGCGGCGGAGGTGTACGCGGCCCAGATCTCCGTGGGGTAGCCGCCGCCGTTGATACGGGGCAGGCCGGTCGCGCCGTACAGCGGCTTCTGCGCCCCGGTGGCGGAGTCCTGTCCCATCACGGCCACGACCGTCGCCAGGTCCGGGGTGTACCCCGCGAACCAGGCCGCCTTGTCGTCCTCCGCGGTGCCGGTCTTGCCCGCCGCGGGGTGCCCGGCGGCCTGGGCCGCGGTCGCGGTGCCGCCGTCGACCACGCTCTGCAGGACCGTGGTGGTGGTGTCGGCGGCGGCGCGTGTGACGGCCTGGTCGGTCTTCGGCGACGGGACGTCGATCTTCTGGCCGTCCCTGGTGATCTTTGTGACCAGGGTGTACGGGGTGTGGACGCCGTGGTTGGCGAGGGTCGCGTACGCCTCGGTCATGTCCAGCACGCTGGCCGTGGCGACGCCGAGCGCGATGGAGGGGGAGGCGGTCAGGTCGGGGGTGTCCTTGGGGATGCCGAGGGCGATCGCGGTCTGCTTGACCTTGTCCGGGCCGACGTCCTGGGCCATCTGGGCGTACACGGAGTTGACCGACTTGTCGGTGGCCGTGGTGACGTCGATGGAGCCGTAGTCGACGTCGTCCTCGTTGGCCGGGGAGTAGCCGGTGGGGCCTTGGGCCCCGGTGACCTCGCGTTTGTTGGTGCCGTCGTAGATCGTGTCCGGGGTGATCTGCACCCCGCCCTGGGTGGTGGACCCGTTCTGCAGCGCGGAGGTGAACACGAGCGGCTTGAAAGTGGACCCGACCTGGTAGTCGGTGCGGGTCGCGTTGTTGACGAACTGCTTGGTGTAGTCGATGCCGCCGTAGAGGGCGACCACCCTCCCGGTCTTGGGGTCGATCGAGGCGCCGCCCGCCCGGACGTACTTGTCGACCTTGCGGGAGCCGCTGAGCTTGTTCATCAGCTTGTCGCGCACCGCCGCGACGAAGGCGTCCTGCTTCTTGCGGTCGATGGTGGTGGTGATCCGGTAGCCGCCGCGGGCCAGGGTCTGCTCGTCGATGATGCCGTTCTTGGTGAGATACGCCTCGACGGCCTCGATGAGGTATCCGCGCTGCCCGGACATGCCCGACTGGGCGGTGACCTTGTCGGGGGCCGGGAAGGTCATCTTGTCGCGGGCGGTCTTGGCCAGCCAGCCCTTCTTGACCATGCCGTCCAGGACGTAGTTCCAGCGGGCCAGCGCCCGGTCCTTGTTCTGCGGGTGGGTGACCACGTCGTAGGCGTTGGGGGCGTTGAGCAGGGTCGCCAGATACGCGCCCTGGCCGAGGCTCAGGTCCTTGGCGTCCTTGCCGTAGTAGGCCTGGGCGGCGGCCTGGATGCCGTAGGCGTTGCGTCCGAAGTAGCTGGTGTTCAGATAGCCCTCGAGGATGTCGTCCTTGCTCACCTCCCGGTCCAGCTTGATCGAGATGAAGAACTCCTTCACCTTCCGGGAGACGGTCTGCTCCTGGTCCAGGTAGTAGTTCTTCACGTACTGCTGGGTGATGGTGGAGCCGGACTGCTTGCCCTTGCCGGTGGCGGTGTTCCAGGCGGCGCGGACCATCGCCTCGGGGTTGATGGCCGACTCTGAGTAGAAGTCCCGGTCCTCGGCCGCGAGCACCGCGTGCTGGGTGGCCTTGGGCACCTGGCTGAGCGGCACGTTCTCCCGGTTGACCTTGCCCTCGCGGGCGAGCGGGGTGCCGTCGGAGTAGAGGAAGACATTGCTCTGGGCGATGGCGATGTCCTTGGCGGCGGGGATGTCGACGAGCAGATAGCCGGTGACCAGGCCGCCCGCGACGAGCAGCACGATCACCAGAAAGCCGCTGAGCACCATCCGCCAGGTGGGGAGCAGCCGGCGCCAGCCGGTGCGCTTGGGGCGGCCCTTTCTGCCTTTGGGGCGGGCGGCCCTGCCGTTGTTGGTGTCGGTGCTGGTGACGTCCGGGCCGCCCATGCCGCCGTCGATCAGTTGGGGCTCGTCGCTCATGTCCTTTGAGACTCCTCGGCCGCCGTCGAGGGTTGCGCCGCGGCGGAATCGTGCACGGTCGGGCGATTGGCCTGGTACGCCCCAGAAAACACTGTCGCATCATCCGTTCCGGGCCGGGGCCGTGGCCCACACCTGTGACACCTCTGTGACCGGCGGAATGGACGATTTCCGCCTGCCAATCGGGTGGTTTTCCGCGCTCCGTTCGGGCGAATAATGCCTCGCCCTCCCTCCGGCCGCGCCGCTAGGCTCCTGAGCTTTGGTGCCGGGTGGGGAAGGGAGGGGTGATCCATGCTGCGCGGTCATCTGCGGCTGTACTCGGCCGTCGCGATGAGCGGCTTCAGGCGCTACGCGACCTACCGGGTCGCCACCGCGGCCGGGGTGTTCACCAATACGGTCTTCGGCTTCATCATCGCCTACACCTACATCGCCCTGTGGGACCAGCGGCCCCACCTGGGCGGCTATGACCTCTCGCAGGCGCTGACCTTCGTCTGGCTCAGCCAGGCGCTGCTCGCGACCTTGGCGCTGATGGGCGAGGGCTTCCAGGGGGAGCTGCAGGATCGGATCCGCTCCGGCGATATCGCCGTCGACCTCTACCGCCCGGTGGATCTGCAGCTGTGGTGGCTGGCCGGGGACCTGGGCCGGGCCATGTTCCAGCTGCTGGGGCGCGGGATCGCGCCCATGGTGCTCGGTTCGCTGGCCTTCGAGCTGACCCTGCCCGGCTCCGCGCTGACCTGGGTCTGGTTCCTGCTGTCGGTCGCCCTCGGGGTGTGCGTCGGCTTCGCCGTGCAGTATCTGGTCGGGCTCACCGCCTTCTGGCTGCTCGACAGCACGGGGATCTCCATGATGAGCAGTCTGCTGTGTCTGTTCTTCTCCGGGATGACCCTCCCGCTGAGCGTCTTCCCGGGGCAGCTGGGCGAGGTGGCACGGATGCTGCCGTGGGCGGCGATGCTGCAGGTGCCCGCGGATGTCTTCCTCGAGGAGCACCGCGGGCTCGGGCTCGTGAGGGCCTTTGCCTTCCAGGCGGTGTGGGTGGTGGTGCTGTTGGCGGCGGGACGGGCGCTGCAGTCCGTCGCGACGCGGAAGGTGGTGGTGCAGGGTGGCTGAGCCCCTTCGCTCCCGCACGTACGGTGAGCCCCTCCGCCCCCGCACGTACGCTGAGCCGCTTCGCTCCCGCGCGTACCACGGGCTGCGCGCCTACCTGCTGATCATCGGGATGTGGGTGCGCTCCACGATGGCGTACCGCACCTCCTTCCTGATCATGACGATCGGGAACTTCCTGGCCACCGGGCTCGACTTCGTCGTCATCGCGCTGATGTTCTCGCACGTCGGCACGTTGGGCGGCTTCAGCCTGCCCGAGGTGGCCTTCCTCTACGGCACCACCAGCACCGCCTTCGGCCTCACCGATCTGACCCTGGGCAGCATGGACCGCATCGGCCGCCGGGTCCGCGACGGGACGATGGACACCCTGCTGGTGCGGCCTGTGCCGATCCTCGCGCAGGCGGCCGCCGACCGGTTCGCGCTGCGCAGGCTGGGCCGGATCAGCCAGGGGCTGCTGCTGCTCATCTGGTCTCTGATCAGGCTGGACATCGACTGGACAGCCGACCGGGTGCTGCTGGTGCCGGTGATGCTGCTGAGCGGGGGAGCGATCTTCGGGGCGGTGTTCGTGGCCGGCGGGGCCTTCCAGTTCTGGGCGAACGACGCCTCCCAGGTGCAGAACTCCTTCACCTACGGCGGTAACACCCTGCTCCAGTACCCGCCGACGGTCTTCGCGAAGGACCTGCTGCGCGGCGTCACCTTCGTCATCCCGCTGGCCTTCGTCAACTGGCTGCCCGCGCTGCACATCCTGGGCCGGGAGAACCCGCTGGGCCTGCCGAGCTGGATCGGCTTCGCCGCCCCGCTGGTCGCGCTGGGCTGCTGTGCGCTGGCCGGGCTGGCCTGGCGGGCGGGGCTGCGGTCGTATCGGAGCACGGGCAGCTGAGAGGGCTGGGGCTTTATGGGTGACTTCAACGCTGACTTCAATGCTGACTTCAAAGACGGCTTCACGGACGGCTTCACGGACGGCTTCATGAACGACTTCGCTGATGACTTCATCGTGCTCGACGGGGTCGAGAAGGTCTTCCAGGTGCGGCGCCGGGCCGGGCTGCTGCGCCGCGAGCGGCGCGAGGTGCGCGCCGTGGACGGCATCAGCTTCCGGGTGCCGCGCGGCGAGATGGTCGGCTACATCGGGCCCAACGGCGCCGGGAAGTCCAC
>NZ_MUNE01001196.1:0-274 GCF_002154605.1 Streptomyces milbemycinicus
CCGGCCCCGGCCCCGGCCCCGTCCGGCCCGAGCGCCGGGCCGCGCGTCCGTCTCCGCGGTCTCCTGGCCGCCGAGTGGATCAAGCTGTGGTCGCTGCGCTCGACCCGCTGGGTGCTCGGCCTCGGCGTCCTGGCCGTCATCGCCATGGCGGTGCAGGGCAGCCTCGACACCTACCACAGCTGGCCGGACTACGGCCCGATGGAGAAGGCCCACTTCGACCCGATGACCGAGGCGCTGAGCGGTGTCGCCGTGGCCCTCATGATGATCGGTGCGG
>NZ_MUNE01001196.1:360-603 GCF_002154605.1 Streptomyces milbemycinicus
CGGCGAACGCGCTGCTCGTGCCCTTGTCGGCGCTCGTGGGCCTGGGCATCGGCGCGGTCCTGCGGCACACCGCGGCCGCGGTCGTCACGGCCTGCTCCGTCCTGGTCATCCTGCCGCTCTTCTTCAAACCGAGCGTCCACCAATGGGCGAACGACCTGTACGGCATGTTCCCCCTCTACGCCTGGCGCCACTGCCTCTCCCAGCTGCACCCCCGCGACCTCCCGGCCCTGCCCACGCCGACCG
>NZ_MUNE01001197.1 GCF_002154605.1 Streptomyces milbemycinicus
CCGCGCTGCTCGACGCGTCGCTGCACGGGATGCGCCTGGGCGCGTTCTTCTCCGACAACGACCAGGTGAGCCTGCCGTTCTCGTGGAGCGGTGTGACCATGCACGCTGCCGGAGCGGCCGTGCTGCGGGTCGCCCTCAGCCCCACGGAAGAGGGCCCGGACACCGTGTCCATCACGGTGGCCGACGGCACGGGCGGACCGGTCGCGACGGTCGGATCGCTCGTGCTGCGGCCCGTGAACCCGGCCCAGCTCGGGCGCTCCCGCGACGGGCTGCGCGACGCGCTCTTCGGCGTCGAGTGGATCGAGGGCGGCGAGGTCCCGCGCGACGAGGCGGCTCCGAAGGAGTCCGTACCGGGATCGTGGGTCATCGTCGGCAGCGACGAGTTCCGGGCGCGGTCCGCACTGATGGCCGCCGGGAAGTACGTCGAGGCGTACCCGGATCTGGCGGCGCTGGGCGCGGCCCTCGACGCGGGGGCCGTCACCCCCGAGGTGGTGCTGGCCACCGCAGAGCCCGCGCCTGCCGATCTGCTGACCAGCGAGGACGCGGCGGGAAAGGCGCACGAGCCGGTGCTCGCGGCCCTCAACGTGGTCCAGGGGTGGCTCGAGGACGACAGGTTCCAGGAGTCCCGACTGGTCTTCCTCACTCGTGGTGCGGTCGCCGCGGGGACCATGAAGGGTGCGCTCGACCCCGGCTCCGCCGCCGTATGGGGCCTGGTC
>NZ_MUNE01001198.1 GCF_002154605.1 Streptomyces milbemycinicus
CCCCTCGTACGCGCCACGCCCGGTCCAGTCCGCCACCGCCGCGCCCAGCGCCTCGTCCGCCGCCGGGGGGCTGACGCGGACCGAGCCGCGCGTCCACGGGCCGGGCCGCGCCGGGTCCGCGAGGAACGACTCCAGGCGGGCCCGGGCCTCCGCCATCGAGGCCGCGGCGAAGGCCAGCCGCTCGTCCAGCGCCGCCCGGCCCACCTGCAGGGTCCAGGCGACGTCGGGCAGCGCGTCCTCGTCGAGCTCGGCCAGCCGGACGTGCAACCGCCGGGCCTGCTCGACAAGTTGCTCCTCGCTCTGCGCGGAGAGAACCAGCAGCGCGGGCCGCTCGTCGGTGGCGGGCGCCGCCGGGCGCGGGGCGGTCGGATCGTACTCGGCGATGACGACGTGGACGTTGGAGCCGCCCGCGCCGAAGCCGGACACGCCCGCGATCCGCGGCGCCGTCCGCCGCTCCCCGTCGATCTCCACCTCGGGCCGGCGCCAGGGCTCCAGCCGCCGCTGCACCCGCAGCGGCGTGTCCGCGAAGTCGATATGCGGGTTGAGCGTGGCGGAGTGCAGGCTCGGCACCAGCTCCCCGTGGCGCATCTGCAGCAGC
>NZ_MUNE01000012.1 GCF_002154605.1 Streptomyces milbemycinicus
CCTACCTCGCCGTCCTCGCCCCCACCGCAGCCCTCGCCCTGGCCGCCACCGCCCTCCCGGCCCGGCTGGCCCTCCGGCAGCACCCGGCGGAGGCGATCGGCACGCGCGAGTGACTGCCGGCAGTTCCCGGCAACGGCCACCTCATGCTCTGCTTCCGGCTCCGCCTGGAACCCGGCGAGGGCTACATCGCCCCGACCGAACTCTTCCCCCACGACAGCTCCACGGAAGCACAGCCCAAACTCTCGACCGCCGCCTTCTGGCTGGGCAACTGGCCCCGCAGCGTCCTGCCATCCCTGATCTAGGCGGCCGGGTCGCGCCGCATGTGCCGGTCGGGACTGTCTGCGCACGCCTCTTGTGTGGTGGGGCCGGGGTATCTATGGTTCACAGAAATCGGTTTCTAGGAGGTCCGCAGCCATGCGGAGTCATGCGGAGTTATGCGGAAACAAGGCGTGACCTGGGCGCTGGTCACGTGTTACGGCCGTACTCACCCGCATCGGGCACCGTCGCGACACGCGGATAAAGAAAGCGTATTCCAACCTCGTGGTTCTCACCCAGGACACCGTCTGACCGGAGTCCGCCCCCTCACCCCCCACTCATTCCCGGCAGGCACCCACACCCACTGGAGAGTTGTATGTGGAGAAAATCAGGGATGAGGCTCAGACATACGCGGTGGTGGGCGATAGCCACCGTCGTATGTGCTCTGCTCGCAGCCTTTGTTCCGGCGTCCTCCGCGGCGGCGGCGACCACCTCCGATCCGGTGACCGGCGACGCCTTCCCCACCGTCACGCTGAAGGAGGTCACCAGCAGCGACGGGTTCGTCCACCCCGGTATCGCGGTGAGCGCGTCGAGCCTGCGGCTGGCCCGTCGCCAGGTGCTCGACGGCGTGGAGCCATGGGCCTCCTACTACGCGTCCATGCACGGCACCACGTACGCGTCGCGCACCCTCACCCCGGTCAACGGTGGGTCGGAGGTCGACACCCCGAAGTCGGACGCGTTCAACTCGCAGGGCATCGAGTCCAGGTTCATCCAGGATGCCTTCGGTGCCTACACCCAGGCGATCGAGTACTTCATCACGGGTGACCCCGTCTACCGCGCGAACGGTATGCACATCATCCGGACGTGGTCGCACATGGACCCCGAGAAGGTCGCGTCGTATCCGGACGACCACATCCACGCCGGCGTCCCGTTGATGCGCATGCTCGCCGCGGCCGAGATCTTCCGCTACTCCAGCGTGAATCCCGGCTCCGACGGCTACGACACCAGCTGGACCGACGCGGACACCACGAACCTGACCAAGAACCTCGTGACGCCCGTCATCAAGACCCTGCTCTACGGCAACACCTTCTTCATGAACCAGCAGCTGTACCCCATCGTCGGTGAGCTGGCCGGCTATGTCTTCACCGACAACCGGGCCGGCTACGAGCAGGCTGTCGAGTGGTTCTCGGTCAACAAGTCCAACCCGAACCGCAACACCAACGGTGCCCTGAACTCCCTGCTCCGCGTGATCAGCGCGGACGACCCGCTGAACCACTACGGCTACTCGTTCGTACAGCACCAGGAGATGGGCCGCGACCAGGCACACGCATGGGACGGCATCGACATCGCGACGGAGATCTCGCGCATGCTCACGGTGCAGAAAACCCGGCTGGACCCGGTCGCCGGCACCGTGTCCACCAAGTCGAACGCCGTGTCCCCGTTCCGGTTCGGCAACGACCGGCTTCTCGCAGGAGCGGACGCCTGGTACGCGTACATGACGGGCAAGACCGTCCCTTGGATCGACACCACGGGCGGTCCTGGCAAGCTCTCCGAGGCCTACCGGGGACGCGTGTTCCAGCCCATCGACGAGCTCTACAACATCTACCGGTACGAGTTCGGGGTCGACGTCAAGGAAGTGGCCCCCAACCTCGCGAAGGTCAAGGAGCAGGCCGACGGCCCCGAGTTCTTCTGGGGAACAGGGGCGTACAACTTCTGGAACAGCAACCCCGACTACAACCCGGACTACTGGCTGTCGCTGCCCGAGAAGGTGGCCGGGCAGACCCGTCCGAAGCAGGACAGCCCGCTGGTGCGGATGGCGCACCGCGCCATCCCCCTCGACGGCCGCTCCGGGGTCCGCGAGGAGGACGGACGCGACATGGTCCGGATGCGGGCGTCGAAGAAGGGCGCCACCATCGCGGTCCGCACCCTGATGTACGACAGCCGTAACGGATACAGCCCGGTGGGGGTGCTGATCCGCACCAACGGCCCGGCGACCCTGGAGATCCGCAAGGACATGTCGCTGAAGCCGTACCACACGGTGAGCCTGCCCGACACCCACGGCAAGTGGCGTTACGTCACGTACGACATGGACCTCGGCATCCTTCACGGGAGCACCGCGGGCGACAACCTGGCGTACTACACGGTCGTCGGCGCCTCCGATGTGAACGTCGACATCGACAGCGTCAACCTCCAGGCCAAGGCCCAGCTCACCCCGCCGGCCTTCCCGCAAGGGCAGCGGACCACACTGGTCGGTGTGGCCGGGGCGCCGCTCAAGCGGTCGCTCGCCGCGACCGACTCGGGCGACGACACCCTCACCTACGAGGCTTCCGGCCTTCCCGAGGGCGCCACGGTCGACAGCACAACCGGAGCGTTCAGCTGGACACCCACGAGCTCCCAGACAGGTGACGTCCACGCGTCCGTCGTCGCCTCCGACGGCAGGACCGACACCGTCCTGAAGCTCGACCTGGTGGTCGCACCGGACCGGGCGGGCGCGCTCACCGCGGCACAGGACGGGTTCGATCCCAAGGCGACATACGTCCGCGCACCCCTCCAGAAGTTCAAGGACGCGGTGTCCTCCGTCAAGGCCACGATCGACACGGCCGATGACAGCACCTTCTCGGCCGGGCTGGTCACCGTGCAGGACGCGGTGAAGGCGCTGCGACTACTCAACCCGAAGCTCGCCGACGGCACCCTGAGCTATCCGGCGCTGGTGACCTCGTCCCTGTCCGAGGCCAATGTCTGGAACATGACCGACGGTGACATCAACACCTTCTCCGGCGATCTGAGGGCTCCGTTCACGCTGGACTTCGGGACCGGGTTCGGGGTGCGGGCCGACGCGTTCGGGCTACGGGCCCGGTACAACTTCGGCAACCGCTCCGAGGGCGCCAACGTCTACGGGTCGAACGACGGCTCCACCTGGACCCTGCTGACCTCACGAGAGACCACGAACACCACCCCGGACTTCAAGATGGAGACCATCCCGGTGCTGTCCAAGGTCCAGGACAAGTCGTTCCGGTTCCTCAAGGTCCAGGTCGACGACCCGGGCGTGCCCACCGACCCGAACTACCCCGGGATCTCCTCCTTCGGCGAATTCCGGATTCACGGTTCCCGGGTCGAAACGGCGCAGGCCGTCAAGTCGGCGACGCTCTCGTCCAGCAATGACGACCCGGCACGGGCCGTCAACGGCGACAAGGTGACGCTCGACCTGGTGGCCACGCAGCCGCTGGCCAAGGTGAACGTGCGCATCGAGGGCACCGACGCGGAGGTCACCAGCACCGACAGTGAGCACTGGAGCGCCACGGCGGTGCTGCCGGACGACGTGGACTTCGGCCGCGCACTGCGCTTCACAGCCGACTACACGACGGCCGACGGCGAACCCGGCTCGACGGTCTTCCAAACCACCGACGGGTCGTCGCTCCAGCTGTGGAACACCCATATGGTGCCCGACAAGATCGACCGGGGCTGGGTCGACGCGTCCACCCCGCAGTGGCCGGGGACCGGTACCACGGCAGCCAACGGATGGCGGATGTTCGACAGCGACATCGCCACGTACACCGACACCACCACCTCGACCGGCTGGGTGACCGTCAAACCGACCGACGGCTCCTCACTGGCGGTCGACGCCGTGCTGATCCGCCCCCGTGCGAAGTTCGCGGACCGGGCCAACGGCACAGTGCTGCAGAGCTCCACCGACGGCGGGAAAACCTGGACGACCTTCCTGACCGTCGCGGGCGTGACCAGTGACCAGCAGTGGTACACGTTCAAGCTGCCCCAGCACGCGGTGATCCCGATGCTGCGGGTCTACGACGGACACGGTGGCAACGCCAACCTCGCCGAGGTCCAGCTGCTGCGGTCCGACTCGTCGTCGAAGTAACGCCACCAGGGCCGCGAACGCTCGGCCCCGGCCCGGCAGTAAGCCCCCTGCTCGCGGAGAACCGCAGGCAGGGGGCTTACTCACGGCGCTTACCAGCAGTGGCTTACTTCTTCTTGCCCTGGTTCTTGACCGCCTCGATGGCCGCCTTCGCGGCCTCCGGGTCGAGGTAGGTGCCGCCCGGCTTGACGGGGCGGAAGTCGGCGTCGAGCTCGTAGGCGAGCGGGATGCCGGTGGGGATGTTGAGGCCCGCGATGTCGGCGTCGGAGATGCCGTCGAGGTGCTTGACCAGGGCGCGCAGCGAGTTGCCGTGGGCGGCGATCAGGACCGTGCGGCCGGCCAGGAGGTCCGGGACGATGCCGTCGTACCAGTACGGGAGCATGCGCGCGACGACGTCCTTGAGGCATTCGGTGCGCGGCCGCAGCTCCGGCGGGATGGTCGCGTAGCGCGGGTCGTCGGCCTGCGACCACTCGGAGTCGGCGTCGATGGGCGGCGGCGGGGTGTCGTACGAGCGGCGCCAGAGCATGAACTGCTCCTCGCCGAACTCGGCGAGGGTCTGGGCCTTGTCCTTGCCCTGGAGGGCACCGTAGTGGCGCTCGTTGAGCCGCCAGGAGCGGTGGACCGGGATCCAGTGGCGGTCGGCGGACTCCAGGGCGAGCTGCGCGGTGCGGATGGCGCGCTTCTGGAGGGACGTGTGGACCACGTCGGGGAGCAGGCCGGCGTCCTTCAGCAGCTCACCGCCGCGGACTGCCTCCTTCTCGCCCTTCTCGTTGAGGTTGACGTCCACCCAGCCGGTGAACAGGTTCTTCGCGTTCCACTCGCTCTCGCCGTGGCGAAGGAGGATCAGCTTGTACGGTGCGTCGGCCATGGCGTCGAGCCTACTTGACCGGCATGAACGCAACGCTTCACGCACCCGGTCAATCCAGTGGCGCACGGGGGGCCGGGGTCGGTAATTTGCGGGTACCGCTTGCACCACTTACCTATGCCGCGTTTTTGCACAAGGGGTCGCCCGATGTCCGTTGCGCTACCGTCCGTCACCAGGCTGACGCAGGCAGCGAAGGAAAGTGTCTCGGGTCTGCCCCGCGCCTACTGGTGGCTGTGGACGTCCACCCTGGTGAACCGGCTGGGCGGCTTCGTCGCCCCCTTCCTTGCCATGTACCTGACCGTCGACCGCGGCTATTCGGCCACGTACGCCGGTCTGGTCGGCGCACTGTACGGACTGGGCGGGGCGGTGGCGGCGCTGGGGGCCGGGGTCATGACGGACCGGCTGGGGCGGCGTCCCACGCTGCTCATCGCGCAGAGCGCGACCGCGGTCAGCGTCGCCGTGCTCGGCTTCGTCGAGCATCCGGTCGCGATCGCCTCGGTCGCCTTCTTCGTCGGCATGGCGACCAACGGGTCGCGGCCCGCGGTGCAGGCCATGATGGCCGACATCGTCGCCCCCAAAGACCATATACGCGCCTACTCGCTGAACTACTGGGCGATCAACCTCGGCTTCGCCTTCTCCGCGGCCGTGGCGGGGCTGATCGCCGAGCACGGCTATCTGGCGCTCTTCCTGGGCGAGGCGATGATGACGCTGCTGTGCGCCGTCGTCGTCTTCGTCAAGCTGCCCGAGTCCCGCCCGGTGCGGGAGCAGGCGGTGGGAGCGGCGGGGACAGTGGACGCGGCGCCGGAGATCGGGCTCGGGAACGTGCTGCGCGACCGGTCGTTCATGGCCGTGGTGGCGCTGTCGTTCCTGGTCGCGAGCCTCATCCAGCAGGGGTTCGTGGGGCTGCCGGTGGCGATGGGCGCAAGCGGGCTGTCCAGTACGGACTTCGGGCTGGCGATCGCCGTGAACGGGGTGCTGATCGTGGCCGTGCAGATCCCCGTCACCCGGTTCATCGAGCGGCACCGCGAGCCGACCCGGCTGCTGGTCGGCGCCGCGCTGCTGATCGGCTACGGCTTCGGGCTCACCGCCTTCGCCGGATCGGTCGCGGTCTACGCCCTGACCATCTGCGTCTGGACCATGGGCGAGATCATCAACACCCCGATCCAGATGGGGCTCGTGGCCCGGCTCTCCCCGACCCACGGGCGCGGCCGCTACCAGGGGGTCTATGTGCTCTCCTGGTCGCTCGCGGCGCTCGTCGCCCCGCTGACGGCCGGGGCGGTGATCGACCACTACGGGGCGGATGTGCTGTGGGCGGGCTGCGCGGTGGTGGGGACCCTGGCCGCGGCCGGGTACGCCTCGCTGATGCGGGCCGTCGGGCCTGGGACGGAGCGAGGGGATGGTGTGGGGGAGCTTGTCGGGGACGGCTCCAGGACCGATCGCACCGTCTCAGCGGGCTGAGCCCCGGCCGTTCGGTTCACGGGGTGCGCCTGGGCACCAACGACTCGATGTCGAAACTCGGCCGCAGCAACGTCCCCGGCGTCCAGATCGGGGCAGTGGGCAGGGGCAAGGACGGAGCCGTGGTCGTCGGCCAGTCCGAGTACCCGCCCGCGCCCGGCAGCTCCCCCGGCAGCCCGGCGCCGCCCGCGGCCGGGTCGTACGTGCTGGTCGGCTGCCACCCCGTCCCGGGGTACGTCCGCTCCCCGCGGTTGGCCCACAGCAGCCAGGACATCGCCGTCATCCCCAGCAGCACGGTCAGCGCCAGCACCCGGATGCCGGAGATACGCCGCTGCGCGGGCGCGTCCACGCCGGGCGCGATGCTGATCCCGGAGGGTCGCGAAATTCCGGCAGGTCGCTTCTCAGTCCCCTTCGCCCCGTCCGGCGCCCTCTCCCCCGGCAGCGGCGCCCGCTCGTCCACCCCCAGCGCGGCCACGTACAAGCCGAGCCGCTGGGTCTCGCCTGGCAGGCGTACGGCGGTGTCGGCCCAGTCCCGGATCGTCTCGGGTGCGATGCCCTCGGGCGGTACGAGGGTGCCCGGACCGGTCCAGTTCATCGTCCAGTGCGCGCTGCCCCGCGCGACCAACTGCGCCCCGATCAGCACGTACAGGGCCTCCGCGAGCAGGCCCAACGGACCCCGGCCGGGCTCGTCAGGTGGCGGTACGCGGCTGCCCAGCGCGCGGGCGAGCGGCATCCGCCGTCCGCTGTCGAGCAGGCGCAGGACCCGCTGGATCGTCAGCCCCCGGTGCGGCTCCCCGGATATCCCCTCGGCCTTCTCGACCGTACGGACCGCCTCCGCCAGTGGCCCCAGCAGCCGCGTCGCCCGGTGTTCGGCCAGCAGCCCGAGCCAGTCCCGCCACGGCATCGTTGTCCCCCGGCTGGCACCCCGGCCTGGGTAAAGCGTGCGGGCCAGCTCCACCGCGTACCCCGACGGCACCTCGATGGGCTCGGCGATACCGCCCTCGGCCGGTCTGTCGGGGAGGCGGGCCAGGCGGCTGAGGCGGGTGGCCAGGTCGGGGTGCGGGTCGTCGCGGTCGGCGGGCCGCTCGGCGGCCCGCGCCCGGAGCGCGGCGAACGGTTCCCGCAGCTCGGGGGCTTCCACCAGATGCGCGAAGGCACGGAACGGATCGTCCGGTACCCGCCCCTCGGCCCGGCGTACGGGGGTGAGGAAGCCCGCGATGAACTCCAGCCAACCCTGTTCCAGCGCGGACGCCGAGCGCAGGGCGTCGGCGACGGTCCGCGCCCCGGCCACCCGGGCCGCCTCGCGGTCGGCCTCGAGCTCCTGGCGCCGCCGGACCGGCCGGGTCAGCCAGCGGAAGACGCGCGTGTAGCCGCGGAGCAGCAGCAGGGGCCCGCCCGCGTACATCCGCACCAGGTCGTTGGCCGCCGCCGCGCTCCGGATCGCCTCGCAGGCGGCCGCCAGCCCGGCCGAACCGCGGTGGGCGAGGGCGCCGAAGCGGCTGTGGCGGCGGGAGAAGTGGCCCAGTTCGTGTGCGAGCACCGCGCGCAGTTCGGCGGGCGGCAGGCCCACCGCCAGGGGCAGGCCGAGGTAGAGGGTGCGGCGGCCGGGCACCAGGCCGAGGAACGAGGCGTCCTCGGTGACGGAGGCGTTGACCTCGGTGGTCAGCCGGATGGCGTCCGGCGGGGCGGTGCCCACACCCTCGGCCAGCTCCTCGACGGCCGCCCATAACGCGGGGGCCCTGCGGCGGCTCACCCACACCGTGCCCTCCGCCGGCCCGGCGGGCCGCGCGGTGCGCACCACCGCCCACACCATGCCCGCCAGGATCGGCGCGAACGCGGCGCAGGCCAGGATGACGCTGGTGGGCGGCGCCGTGCTCTCCGGCTCCCCGGCGGCCCACAGCCCCAGCACCAGGAACGCCAGCCACACCAGGACCAGCAGCGCGACCAGGGCGTAGAAGACGACCAGCAGCACCAGGGCCAGCACGGCCCGGGCGGCGGCAATGGCGGCGGCAGCGGCAGCGGGGGCGGCAGCGGGGGCGGCAATGGCGGTGGCGATCATCTCCGCCCCCGGTCGTCGGGGGCACCATGGTCGCCACGGTCGTGAGCAGCGCGCAGCCCGTCCAGCAGCCACTCGGCAGCACCGCGCAGCGCCGTGGACAGCGGGTCGGTCCGTACGCCGGGGACCAGGGAATCTCCCGGCCGATCGAGCTCCGGCGAAGCGTCGAGCAACAGGCTGAGCCGGGCGCGGGCCTTGTGCAGATTGCTGCCGACGGCCCCGGCGCTGATGCCGAGTTCGGCGCCGATCTCCGCGTAACTCATCCCCTCCAGGGAGTGCATCACGACCACCTGGCGCTGGCGCGGCGGCAGCATGCCGAGCGCGCGCAGCACGGCCATCGCCTCCGCGGTCTCCTCGACGGTGGCGGTGGTGGCGGCCGGTACGGTGAGCTCGACCGGCTTCCACCGGAACCACCAACGTCGGCCGTCGCGCGACAGCTTGCGGCGCATGGTGGTCACGACCCACCCCTCCGGCGAGGCGCACGCCCGCACGGTCGGCCAGCGGCGCATCGCCTCGATGAACGCCTCCTGGACGGCGTCCTCCGCGTTCTGACGATTGCCGCTGAGCATCACCGCGCGGGCGGCGAGCCAGGGGTAGGTCCGGGCGTAGAAATCCCCGAAGTCCTCCAGCCCCTCGAACTCGAACTCCCCGCCGTTCGTGGTCTCCTCGCCCCCGTCGCTCATGCCCGGCCCCCATCTCTTCTCTCCTTTGATGCTTCCCGGTCGGTGACCGGTTCACATGAAAGAGGCTTCAGGGGGCGAAATTCTTCACCGTCAATCTCGGGGAATCTCGGGGAAGTTCAGCAGTCCAAGTCGCGCTGCGCCTCGTACAGGTTGCGGGGGCGCAGCGCCTCCGGGTGGCCGTAGGACTCGATACGGGAGTGCAGCGGACCGGCGAAGTCCGGGACGTCGGTCTGGTCGAACTCACGCACCTCGCTGATACCGGCCGTCGCGCTGTACGGGGCGATCTCATCGATCTTGATCAGGCCCGCGCGCTGGTTGGTGACGGTGACGTTCCAGTGGGTGAACCGCGCGCCGTACAGCGCGACGGCCGGT
>NZ_MUNE01000120.1 GCF_002154605.1 Streptomyces milbemycinicus
AGGTCACCGGCTTTCTGGGGCCCAACGGCGCGGGCAAGTCCACGACCATGCGCATGATCCTCGGCCTGGACGCCCCCACCCGCGGCCGGGTCACCGTGGCCGGCCGCCCGTATGCCGAGCACCCCGCCCCGCTCACCGTGGCCGGCGCCCTTCTGGAGGCGAAGTCCATCCACAAGGGGCGGTCGGCGCTCGGCCATCTGATGGCCCTCGCGCACACCCACGGCATCCCCCGCCGCCGCGTCGAGCAGATCCTCGACCAGGTCGGGCTGCGCGAGGCGGCGGGCAGGCGGGTGGGGGGCTTCTCGCTCGGGATGGGCCAACGGCTGGGCATCGCAGCCGCGCTGCTCGGCGACCCCGGCACGGTCATCCTGGACGAGCCGGTCAACGGCCTCGACCCGGAGGGCGTGCGGTGGATCCGTACGCTCCTCAAGGAGCTGGCGGCCGAGGGCCGTACCGTCTTCGTCTCCTCCCACTTGATGAGCGAAATGGCGGTCACCGCCCAGCACTTGATCATCATCGGGCGCGGCAGACTGCTGGCCGACACCACCGTGGAGCGGTTCGTGCGGAGCGCGGGGGTGGGCGAGGTCAAGGTCGTCAGCCCCGAGGCGGCGCGGCTGCGTGACCTGCTGGCCGCGCCCGGCGTCGAGATCGCCTCGGACGCGCCCGGCACGCTCCGCGTCACCGGCGCGGACGGCGAGCGCATCGGGAGCGCCGCCGCGCGCCACGGCATCCCCGTCTACGAACTCACCCCGCACACGGCCTCCCTGGAGGAAGCCTTCATGGAACTCACCCGCGACGCCGTCGAGTACCGCGAGGGGGCCGCCGCATGACCGCCACGGCCGCATACCGAGTCACCCGCGTGCGCGTGCTGCGCTCGGAGTGGTCCAAGCTGTGGTCGGTGCGCTCCACGTGGATCGCGCTCGGTGCCACCGCACTGCTGACCATCGCCATCGGCGCGCTCATCGGGGCGAACTACAGCTCGGGAAACGGGGGCGGGATCACCGGGCCGGTGCAATTCACCCTCCTCGGCATCCAGTTCAGCCAACTGATCGTCGCCGTCCTCGGGGTCATGGTGACGGCCGGTGAGTACTCGACCGGCATGGTCCGCGCCACCATGGCGGCCGTTCCGCGCCGACTGCCGGTGCTGTGGGCCAAGGCCGCCGTCTTCGGCGCCACCGCCTTCGTCACGCTGCTGGTGACCACCTTCGCCACCTTCATGCTCGCCCAGACGTTCCTCAACGGCACCGACCAGGAGGCCGCGCTGACCGACCCGGGGATCGCCCGCGCCCTGGTCGGCGCGGCGGCCGGGATCGCCCTCATCGGGGTGATCTCGCTCGCGCTGGGCGCCGCGCTGCGCGGCGTCCCGGCCGGGATCGGCGCGTACATCGGCGGGGTGCTGATCCTCCCTGAGGTGGTGGGCATGCTGCCGTTCGGGGCGGCGGAGGACGCCGTCGCCTACTTCCCGTCCCGGAACCTGGAGGCCCTGATGACGACGGGCTCCGAGGCGGACCTGCTCTCCCCCGGGGCGGCGTTCGTGGCGCTGTGCGCCTGGGCGGCGGTCGCGCTCGGCGCGGCGGGGCTGCTGCTGCGCCGCCGCGACGTGTGACCCACACGCACCCCGGAGACCGAGCACCCCCGAAACCAAGCACCCTCGAAACCAAGCACCCCCGAAACCGAGCGACAGGGAGACCGAGCGCCCGATGACCTCCGAGTGGGCCCCCGGCACCCTGACGCTGACCCGCCGCTTCCACCTGGCCGTGCGGCGCGTACGGGACTTCGACGCCCGCCGGCCGCTGGTGTGGGACCTGCTGCTGACGGGCGTACTCGCCCTGGCCGCGCTGGCCGACCTCATCGGTGCGCGGTGGAAGCTGACGGCGTACGGGACGGATGTGCCGGGCTGGCTGCCGTGGCTGGTGAGCGCCGGATTCGTGCTCCCCGCGGCCTGGCGGCGGCGCAGGCCCCTCGCCGTCATGTGCGTGCTGGCGGTGCCGGGGTTCGTCGACTCCTGGACCGGGATCGCTCTGGAGGCCGGGGCGATCCGGATGGCGGTCCTGTACGGGGTCGCGGTGCGGCGGCCCTGGCCCGAGCTGGTCTGGGCGAGCGCGCTCGCCGCCGCCCAGATCACCGTCTCCGCCGTGCGGTGGCCGGAGGGCGACTTCGAACGGCAGCTCGTGCCGTACCTGATGACGTGCGCGGTCATGGTGCTCGCCGGCATCGCGGTCCGCACCCGCCGCGACTACACGGCCTCGCTGCTGGAGCGGGCCAGACAGCTGGAGGTGGAGCGGGACCAGCAGGCCCGGCTCGCCGCCGCGGCCGAACGGACCCGGATCGCCCGGGAGATGCACGACATCATCGGCCACCATCTGTCCGTCATCACCGGCCTGGCCGACGGCGGCTCGTACGCGGCCCGCAAGAACCCCGAGCGCGCGACACAGGCCCTGGAGGCCATCGGCGACACCAGCCGCGAGGCCCTGGGCGAACTGCGCAAACTGCTGGGTATGTTGCGGGACGCGACCGCCGATCTGGCCCCGCAGCCCGCGCTCGCGGACCTCGACCAGCTGCTGGGCCGGGTCCGCGAGGCGGGGCTGCCGGTGCGGGTGACCACCTCGGGCCGGGGCGGCGAACTCTCCCCCGGTCTGCAGCTCACCGTCTACCGCATCGTCCAGGAAGCCCTCACCAACACCCTCAAGCACGCCGGGCCCGGCGCGAACGCCGAGGTGACCATCGGATACGCACCGCACGGCGTCGACCTCGGCATCACGGACACGGGCTCCGGCACCGCCTCGGACGGCCCCGACGGCCCCGACGGCCCGGACGGCCCCGACGGCGGGCAGGGCATCCCCGGTATGCGGCAGCGCGCCGCGCTGTACGGCGGCACACTCGACGCGGGCCCGCTGCCCTCGGGCGGCTGGCGCGTACACGTACATCTACCGGCCGAGCGGAGCGGACAGCAGTGACCACAGTCGCGATCGCGGACGACCAGGCCATGCAGCGCTTCGGCTTCCGGATGCTGTTGGAGAGCCAGGACGACATGGCGCTGGTCGGCGAGGCCGAGACCGGCTCCGCGGCCGTACGGCTGTGCGCCGAGCTGCAGCCCGACGTGGTGCTGATGGACATACGGATGCCCGGCCTCGACGGCATCGAGGCCACCCGCCGTATCGTCGCGTCCGGCGGCCGCACCCGCGTGCTGATCCTCACCACCTTCGACCTCGACGAATACGCCCACGCCGGCCTGCGGGCCGGTGCGAGCGGCTTCCTCGTCAAGGACGCCCGCCCCGAGGAACTGCTCGCCGGCATCCGGGCCGTGGCGACCGGCGACGCGGTCGTCGCCCCGGCCCTGACCCGCCGCCTCCTCGACCGCTACGCCCACCACCTCCCGGCGCCGGACGCAAGCACGGCCGACGGCACCGACCCCCGCCTGGCGGCCCTCACCGGCCGCGAGCGCGAGGTGCTGACGGCGATCGGCCGGGGCTGGACGAACGGCGAGATCGCGCAGCGGCTGGTCGTCGCGGAGTCCACCGTCAAGACGCACGTGGGCCGCATCCTGGCGAAGATCGGCGGCCGGGACCGCGTCCAGGCGGTGATCTTCGCGTACGACACCCGGCTGGTCCGGCCGGAGTAGACGATCCATTGCCATGAGTGTCATGCACACATACAGTGAGTAGCCGTTGTCCTCCGTGGTACGCGATGGGAGAACTCATGGAGCGAGCCTGGGAGGCCGACCCCGCGGCCTCGTTCGAGCGGCGCCTGGGGAAGTCCGCCAAGGAGCTGAACGCCACCGGTGGCCGCGACGGCTGCCCCGACATCTGGCAGTTGGACAATGGAGACATCGCGGTGATCGGCCGGGACCTGACGGAGACGTACGCGGCCCGGCTGCCCGACGACGTCAAGATCGCCGCGGACGAGCGCCTGGTGATCCTGCCGGGTGCGATGCTGAGCTCGGCGAAACCAGATATTCCCGACGCTCAGCCCTGACGGTCTCCGCTTCCAGACGTCGCGCGGCGAGCGGCTTGTTCTGGACAACTACACGTCATCCGCAAGACACCGGCGAACGGGGCCCCGGCAACGGCTTGCCGGGGCCCTAGCGTCTGATCTGCTTAACGGTCGAACTCCCGCGACTTGACGTCCAGGAGGAACGCTTGCCATGCGTCACCCGTGAACGTCAGGTGCGGGCCGCTCCTGTCCTTGCCGTCCCGTATGGAACGGCCACCGATGACCGTTGGGGCGATTTCCACGCAATTACCCTCTTGCAGGGAGTAAGACGACTTACGGTAAGGACCAATAACCTCTGGGGTCATTTCTCTTCCTCGCTGCTCCGCAGTGCGCCCCGGATGAGTCGCGCACTCGCATCCGGGGCCAGTGCTGCCGATCGTAGTTGGTCAAAAGCGTTGGCGTAAGCACCGAGGTCGTCGGGGTCCTCAAGGACCGACGTACCACGCAGGTTTTCCATGGTCACGGCTTCAACCGCAGGGTCGGAGCCGAAGCTGAACGAAGAAAACGCAGAGATCGCCGCAAGCAATCCAGCCGCGAATGGCAGGACTTGAACGGTGACATTCTGCCTCTTGCTTACCTCGAGTACGGCGGACAGCTGTTCCCGGTGGATCGCAACGCTCACCAGCGGGTGAATGATCACAGGCTCCCAAACGATGGCCGTATACATGGCCCCTCCGGGCTCGATTTTCGCCTGCCGCGTCTCGCGTGCCTTCACCAGATGCGCCGCCCGTTCGGGATCAACACAATTTGGGCCCTCCGCAATAGTCGCCTCTGCGTAGGCGGCGGTTTGCAACAAACCCGGGAAGGCAGCGGATTGCCATTCGCGGATGAAGGTAGCGTCATCCTCAATCGCGATGTGTTCGAGATAGTCCTCGCGCAAGTGCGCCGCATGCTCGAGCCACCAACCGCGACGGTTGGCGTTCCTGGCCAAGTCCTCAAGCTTCGACCGCACTTCACCGTCTTTGACGCCGTAAGCGTCCAGCAGTAGGCGAATGTCGACAACGCGAGCGGTTACGTGGCCAGACTCAACGCGACTGATCTTGGCCGCCGAGGCTTCGAGCACTGCCGCGGCTTGCTGCTGATCCAGCTTTGCGGCAAGTCGGTACCGCTTGAGCGCTGCACCGAGTCGCCTGCTGCGCACGGTCGGCTTTCCCCCTGCGGGCATGGGTTCCCCACCTCTCTGCTGACTACCCAGCGCGACGATGAGCCCACTGTACGGCTCGACAACACGATAACCCGCCGCCGTGCAAGCTTGCATAGCTAGGAGTTGCGCAACGCATGCGCGCAGCCCTAACCTCTTGAACACGCGCCACTACAGAGCGCGAACTTGACGATGAGTCAGGGGGTAGCAGGCATGCCCACCGCCACAGCGGACCGCCGGGACACCTTTCGTGTCTCCAAGCACAAGCGCAGCGTCCCGGGTGTACGGACCCGCATACGGAAGACCCTCGCGAACTGGGGGATCAGCGGCGCTCTCGCCGACGACGTGACCCTGTCGGTTGACGAACTGGTGTCCAACGCCATCCGTCACTGTCGTGTGACGTTCGCTCTGATCGAGATCACCGTCTCCGTCCAGGATCGGGCCTTGCTCCTTGAGGTTTCCGACCCCGACAGAGACAAGATCCCCCAACTCCGGACCCCCGATCCCGACGAAGAGAGCGGACGCGGGCTGTACCTGGTCTCACAGCTGGCGGAAACGTGGGGCCACAGGCACGAGCAACACAGCAAATGCATCTGGGCGCGTTTTGTGATCAGGGAAGAGGTCACGTGCACCGACTGACGTACGCCGGAGACGAGGAGATCTGCCGCACCAGGACGCAGGCGATACGGGCCATGGCCGGAGCGATCTGCCCGTGACGCGGCATGACTTCACCGCGTAACGGGTCGCAAGAGGACTCCCAGCACGCGCCCCAGTGGCGGCTTGGTTCGAGCCCCGCGCAGGGGTCCCGTAACTCCACAGGCGGGGCCCCTGCGTCCCCACACAGAAGCGCCCCAGGACAGCAGGCAGGCCGTCCCGGGTTAACCAGCCGACAGACAGGAGCTGTTGACCTTGTTAGAGAATGTCGCCCGATTCCGCGCGTGGGTGGTGACCTTCTGGCCGACCCGCCCCCCGCGCGGAAAGCACAAGCGGGGCGCCCAAGCGCCCGCCGGCCAGCCGGAACCGGTAGTCGTGCGCGAGCCGTCGGCGCCCGAGGTATGGCTCCCCTGCGTCGCCGCCGGGCGAGGATGCCGCGCGGCACGACGAGCCCAGCACCCCTCAGCACCGCCAACGGATTGGGTGGACACAGGGCCGCTCGTACGGGCCCACGTGATCGAGCACGAACAACAACAGCACGCCCGCTCGCTCTGCCTGGGCATGGGCGGACAGACCACCGGCCTGACGGGGGTACGCCCATGACCGAAGACGCTCGGGCGAACGACGACGCTTCCGCAGCCGCACGGTCCTACCGGGCGCTGACCGCCGAGGCCGCGACGCTGTTCCGGCTGCTCGGTCTCCATCCGGGACCGGCCTTCGGAGTGCCGGCCGCCGCCGCGATCGCCGGCCTCAGCACCGCCCAGGCCCATCGCCTGCTGGACTCTCTCGCCGGGGCCCATCTGCTGGAACAGACCGCGCCCGACCGCTACGAGTTCCATGACCTGCTGCGCGCCTACGCGACCGACCAGGCCCAGTACGAGGAGGCCCCCGAGACCCGCGCGGCCGCGGTGCGCCGGATCCTCACCTGGTACGTACACGCCGCCGACGCGGCCCAGGGGTGGATCAATCCGGGAGAGGCGCATATCCCGCTCACCCCTCTGGACGCCGGTGTCGCCGCCCTGACCTTCGACGGCTACGAGCAGGCCATGGCCTGGTACGAGCTGGAATCGGCGAATCTGATGGCCGTCGCCCGCGAGGCGGAGGCGGCGGGGCTGGACGAGATCGCCTGGCAGTTGGCGGCCGTGCTGCGCAGCGTGCACATGCTGCTCAACCCGTTCGAGGACTGGCTGGCCATGGGGCATATCGGGTTGCGGGCCGCGCGGCGGCTCGGTGACCGTGGCGCCGAGGCCGAGATCCTGGAAAGCCTGGGCATGGCCTGCACCCAGTCCCACCGGCTGTCCGAAGCGGCGGACTTCCATGAGGGCGCCCTCGCGATCCGCCGCGAGCGCGGAGACCGGCTGGGCGAGTCGCTTTCGCTCAACGACATCGGCCTGATCCGCCTCAGGGAGCGGCGGTTGAGCGATGCGAAGAGCCGTTTCGACGAGGCGCTGACAATCTTCCGGGAGATCGGCGCCCCCCAGTGGGAGGCCGTCGCCCTGGCGAACGCCGCCGAGGTGGCGTACGAACTCGGTGCGGCCGAGCGGGCCCGTGACCTCGCGCAGAGCGCCCTGGAGATGTTCCGCGCGCTGGACAACAAGGGCGGACAGGGCAATGTCCTCCGGCTGCTCAGCGCCGCCCGTCTGGAACAGGGCGAGCCCCAAGAGGCTCTTGGATATGCGCGGCAGGCGGTGGACATCGCGGTGAGCCATCGCAACACCATGTGGGAGGGGTACTGGCTGCTCACTCTGGGGCGGGCCCAGCAGGCCACCGGCCATGCCGAGGACGCCCTGGCCTCGTACCAGCGGGCAGCCGTCCTCCAGCGGCGGCTCGGTGACCGCTCACGCGAGGCGCGAGCCTGGCAGGGCACGGGAGAGGCGTACCAGCAGCTCGAACGGTTCGACGAGGCGGCCGACTTCCACCGCGGCGCGGCGACGACGCATCGCGACCTGAACGACGACTGGCGGTTGGCCCTGGCGCTCGACGGGCTCGCCGGTGCGCTGGACGCGGCGGGCCGCACCGACGAGGCGCGCACGCACTGGTCCGAGGCGCTGACCCTGACGGCCGGATACGAGGACTCGCGGGCCGCCCAACTCCACGCCCGGATCGGTCGCGCCCTCGGTCGGGCGTGACTGGCTACTCCGGTCGCTCCACGGCCTGCGACTCGACGATCCCAACCGGGCGGGCGGGCACCTGATCCTCGATACGGGCACGGCGGCGGGTGCGCGCGCCGTGCTGCGGATCTCCAACACCGGCCGGGAGATCCCGCCCGACGAGGCGCAGACGCCGCTGGAACGGTTCGTGCACGGGCAGGGGACCCGCGTCCGTACCGACGGACTGGGACTGGGACTGTCGATCGTACGCACGGTCACGCTCGCCCACGGGGGCCGGATCTCGGTCACCGCCCGGCCCGGCGGCGGCCTCGACGTCACCGTCGACCTCCCGCGGAGCCCGGCGGAGGCGGATCAGCCGGATCGATGACGCGTTGTGGTCACGGCGTCGAGGACTTCAGGCGTCGTCCAGGAGGTCGTTCGCTGCGCGGTGGATCTTCGTCAGCGCGCTGAGCAAATGGCGCCGTTCGTCGTCGGTGAGGTCCGCGGTCACGGCTTCCTCCATGCGTCGGCGTTCCTGCTCGACCGGTTTTTGCAGGGCGCGTCCGGCGTCGGTGAGCCACAGCCTGACCAGGCGGCTGTCCCGGTCGTCGGGGCGCCGGGTGAGCAGGCCGGTGGCGGCCATGCGGGTGGCCATCTTGGTGACGGTGGGGGTGGTGACGTGGAGCGCCGCTGCGATTTCGCCGGGGGTGCGGCCGTCGTGTTCCCAGAGGGCCGCGAGGAGGTGGTTCTGGCCGAGGTGGAGGCCGTGCTCCCGCATGCCGCGCTCGGCCAGGGCCCGCAGGGTCTTCGACGTCTTGCTGTGCAAGTCCAGGAACTCGGGCATCGCGGCCTTTCGGTGAGGTGACGTACGGGACGGGCACCCGACGCCGTCCGTCGATCGTTTGACGGCTAATCATTTCCCGGCTAACGTCCGACCCGGTGAACTCGTTAACCGGCAAATGACCGAAGGAGTGCCATGCTACTGCTCACCGGAGCCACCGGAAACGTCGGCCGCGAACTCGTCCGCCAACTCGACGCACAAGGCACCGACTTCCGTATCCTCCTGCGCGACCCGGCCCGCGCCGCAGACCTGCCCCAGCGGGCCGAACGCGTCGTGGCCGACCTGGACAAACCGACGACACTCACCTCCGCCTTCCACGGCGCGGACCGCCTGTTCCTGCTCACCCCGGGCATCGGCACCGCCCACACCGCGCACGCCGTCGCAGCCGCACGGGCCGCCGGAGTGCGCCACATCGTGCACCTGTCCTCCTTCAACGTCCTGGGCGACCCCATGCCCGCCATGGGCCGCTGGCACCACGAACGCGAAAACCTCGTCCGCGCCTCCGGCATCCCGGCCACCTTTCTGCGACCCGGCGGCTTCATGACCAACGCCCTGGACTGGCTGCCCACCCTCCGCGAAGCCGGCTACGTCCTCGACCCCATCGGCCCCGGCCGCTACGCGCCGATCGACCCCGCGGACATCGCCGCGGTGGCCGCCCTCGCCCTGACCGAGGACGGCCACCAGGGCGCGGAGTACGTCCTCACCGGCGCGGAGACGTTCACCGTCACCGACCAGGTCCGCATCCTCGCGGAAACGACCGGGACCGCCATCGAGGTCCGCGAGGTGGCCACAGCGGCCGAGGCGGTACGGTCCCGATTCCCCCACGGAGCGCCGCCGGCCCTCGCCGAGGCCCTCGTAGAAGGGTTCACCCTCATGCGCGCCGACACCGCCGGACTCCGGACGGACACCGTCGAGAAACTCCTCGCCCGCAAGCCACGCACCTTCGCCGCCTGGTGCGCCGCACACGCGGACGTGTTCCGGCAGGCGCTCGGCGCCTGAGCACCCATCAGGGCCCTCGTCTTGACGTCAGGTGGCACCTTCCGCCGGCACCGAGAACAGGGGGCGGAAGTAGGAAGGGTCCGCCCTCTCCTCGACCATGCGTCCCTCAGCCTCCACCCACGCATGGGCGCCGAACGGCAGGCGGGCCCGCACCCCCACCGTCCAGGTGGGCCAGGTGCCGCGTGCCCGGCCCGGCACGGCACGGCACGGCAGGACGGTCGCCAGTGAACGAGGCAGGCACCCTTCGTCGCCGGCGCAGCGGAGGCTGACGGCTACTACGGCCTCCCGGGCGGCGCGGGCCTCGGCGTACGTGGCCGGGCGGGCGCCCTTGCGCAGGCGGGTCAGTATGGCGCGTGGTGCGTGATCGACAGGGAATCACGCGGCCCACTGCGATTCAAGATTCACGATCAACCGTCCTGCCATGAATATTCCGGAACGCCCCCTCTTACTTTTGCCCCGCCCTCCCCACAGGGCACAGCTCCAGCCGATCTCCGCCCAGACGCGCTCGCTGGTTTGACGCCCCTTTAGCTAACCGCTATCTATTGGGGAGTCGCAGAGGAGGGTGGCCCGTGCAGGACGTGGTGCTGGCGCTGCTGGTCAAGGAGCCATCGCACGGGTACGACCTGCGCAGGCGGCTGGTGGCGGCGCTCGGGCCGTTGGGGGAGACGCTGAACGCGGGGCAGATCTATGTGACGCTCACCCGGCTCGAAAAGGCGGGCCTGGCCGTCCAGGAGCGTGAGGACGAGCCGGTGCGCGGCCCGCGCCGCAAGGTGTACGCGCTGACCGCGGCCGGGCAGGAGCGGGTGGCCGCATGGATGGCCGAGGACCCCGGGCCCAGAGCGGACGTGGCGGAGTTCCACCTGAAGCTGGTGGCCGCCGGCGAGTCGGGCCTGGCTGATCCGCTCGCGCTGGTGGACGCGCGGCGGCGGGAGCTGATGCGCAGCCTCGCCGAAGCCCAGCGCGCCGCCCTCGCTCACGATACGGGCTCGGAGGCCGGGCTGCTCCTGGAGGGCATCGCGCTCCGGTTGCAGGCCGATCTGCGCTGGTTGGAGGCGTGCGAGCGGACCTGGTCAGCCCGCACACCGGGTGGGAAAGGCAAAGGAATCGAATGACGAGAGACGGTCAGCGGGCCAGGGGCCGATCGCGGCGGAGGGATACGGACGACAGTCCGGGCGCGGGATCGGCCGGCCGCGGGCACGGTGAGGCGGCCGGGCCGGTGCTGCGCGCGGTCGGCCTGGCCCGGGTGTACGGGGAGGACGAGAGCGCGGTGTGGGCCGTCGATGGGGTCGACCTCGACGTTCCCACCGGGCAGACGCTCGCCGTGACCGGGCCAAGCGGCTGTGGTAAATCCACGCTGCTCCAGCTTCTCGGCGGACTTGACCGGCCTACGGAGGGCGAGGTGTGGCTCGGTGGGCGGCGCGTCGACGACCTCGGCGAGCGGGCGCTGGCCCGGCTGCGGCGCCGCGCCGTCGGGTTCGTCTTCCAGGCCTACCACCTGATGGACGAGCTGACCGCGGCGGAGAACGTCGAGCTGCCCGCGCTGCTCGCCGGCGTCTCACCGCGTACCGCCCGCCGCCGTGCCGCCGAACTCCTCGGTCACGTCGGACTCGCCGACCGGGCCCGGCATCTGCCCTCGGAGCTGTCCGGCGGGCAGCGGCAGCGGGTCGCCATCGCCCGCGCCCTGGTCAACAAGCCGCTGGTGGTCCTCGCCGACGAGCCCACCGGAAACCTCGACAGCGCCGCGACCCACGACATCCTCCGGCTCTTCGACGAGCTGCGCGCCGCCGGCCAGACCCTGGTCATGGTCACCCACGACGAACGCGTCGCCGCCACCGCCGACCGCATCGTCTCCCTGCGCGACGGCGCGCTGGCCGACGACACACCCCTGAACACCTCCCTGGACACCGAAAGCGGCAGCACACGGCTCGGCACGCTCTTGAGCTGGGAGGACTGACCGTGGGACATCTGCTGCTGATGTGGCGCCTGGTCCTGCGCGATATGCGCCGCCGTCCCGGCGAGGCCGTCATGTTCCTGCTCGCCGTCACCATCGCCGGCGCCAGCCTGACCCTCGGACTGGCGACCAACGACGCGGTGGTCACCGGGTACGAGAAGACCCGCGCGGCCACCGCGGGACCCGACATCATCGCCGCCACGACGGCCACGGACCCGTCCCGCGTGGCCGAAAGCCTCGCGGACGCGCCCGGTGTGGCCGCCCAGGCCGACCCGGTCTTCGCGTTCGACACCTACATCAGGGCGCACGGCCGAACCGCGCACTCCTCGGTCGAGGGGCGCGAGACCTCACCGTCCGCCGTGGACCGGCCGCTGGTGACCTCCGGCACCTGGGTGCGTCCCGGCGGCGCGGTGGTCGAGCGCGGCTTCGCGCAAGCACTCGGCGTACGCGTCGGCGACCGCGTCACCATCAGCGGACGCGGCTATCCGGTCGTCGGGACCGCGATCAGCGCAGCCACCTCGGTATATCCATGGAGCGACACCGCGCAGGGGCCCGGGCCGTCCGACTTCGGCGGCAGAATCTGGCTCACCTCCGCCGACACCCGCGCGGCGGCGGGCGACGAGCCCAGTGTCCACCTGATCCACCTGAAGCTGACCGATCCCACCGCGACGAAACGATGGCAGGACACCGTGTTCGCCGGCGACCGCGAGGTCGACTCCTCGGTCAGCGTCCACTACTGGCAGGACGTCCTCCAGACGGACCTGGCCATGATCAAGGACATCCAGCCTGCCCTGGTCGTCGGCGGCTGGCTGCTCGCTGTCGCCGCGATCGTCACCCTCGCCGCGCTCGCCACCACCCGCGCCGCCCGCGACAACCGGCGGGCCGCACTGCTCAAGGCCGTCGGCGCCGGACCCGCCACCGTCACCGCCGTCCTGCTGGCGCAGTACCTGCTGCTGACCCTCCTGGCCACCACGCTCGGACTGACCGCCGGGACGCTGGCCGCACCCCGCCTGGTCGATCCCAGCGCCGGGCTGCTCAACACCGTCAGCCCTCCGGACTCCGACACCGTCACCGCCGCGATCTTCCTCGCCGTCATGGTCGCCCTGATCGGTGCGCTCGGCCCCGCCCTGCGCGCCGCCCGCACCAGCACCGTCCACGCCCTGGCCGACCCGGCGCACCTGCTCACGCGCCACCCGCACCTGAACGCCGTGACGGCGCATCTGCCCACCTCGCTGCTGCTCGGCATCCGGCTGCTCGCCCGCCGGCCCGGCCGCGCCGTCCTGGTCTCCGCCGGCACGGCCGCCACCACCCTCATGGTCACCGCCCTGCTCACCTGGCACACCGAACTCGCCGGGAGGCCCGACTTCAGGCGGTTCGGCCCCATCGAGGTGCGGGTCGACCTGACCGGCCACGTGCTGCTCGCCGTCACGCTCACGCTGGTGGCGCTGTCCACGCTCAACACCGTGCTCCTCGGCTGGAGCACCGCCGTACAGGCCCGGCGCGCCCTGTCCATCGCCCGTACCCTCGGCGCCACACCCGGCCAGGTCGTCGCGGCGCTCTGCGTCGCGCAACTCCTGCCCGCCGTGCCCGGAGTGGCGGTGGGTATTCCGGCCGGGCTCGGCCTGTACTGGTTCTTCGGCTCGCAGGTCACGCCCCCGGGACCGTGGCTGCTCACCGCCGCGCTCGCCGTCCTGCTGGCCATCGCGGTGTTGACCGCGCTGCCCGCATGGGCCCACACCCGCAGCCCCGCCGGGCGCGTCCTCAACGCCGAACCCGCCTGACGGACCCTTCACCCCCGCCTGCTCAGAGTCTGCGGATGTTCAGAGTTTGCGGACGATGATGCGGCCGGTGTCGCCGCCGGAGGCGACGAGTGTGCCGTCCGCGGAGATCCTGACCGTATAGGTGCGCCCCGTGCCCAGGTCTCCCGGGCGGCATCTGAAGATGGGGTCACTGTGGCGGGTAGCGGCGTCGACGATGTCGGTGTCCCTCCGCCGGCCGATGGCCAGGGTGGCGCCGTCGGGCGAGTACGCCCAGCCGTAGCAGGTGGCCCAGCGGTCGGTGCGGTACGGGTGCGGGAAGTGCCAGACGAGTTCGCCGGTCTCCAGGGAGTACGCGCACGGGCCCTCGGCGGACTCGGGGTTGGCGACCAGCAGCGTGTCGGCCGGGTCGAAGCCGATCGCATGCGGCTTGCGGTCCATCGGGATACGGCGCAGGACCGCATCCCGGTCGATGTCCCAGATCTCGACCTCGGTGACCTCGGGGTCGTCCTCCTTGTACCGGGACCCCTTGGTGAAGCACAGCGCCATGAGCTTCCCGGACGGCGAAAGCGCGCCTGCCCAGCAGCGCATGGCCGGCCTTTCCGTGGACGTCGCGAACACCTCGTTCCAGTCCTGGTCGAATGCGTCGAGTGCGTCGAGTGCGTCGAGTATGCGGACACGGTCGCCGGTGTCGAAGAGCAGCAGCCGCCGCCGGGCCGCGTCCCATGAAGGACGGGCACGGAAAGGGTTGAAGTCGGCGTCCTGGAACTCCCGGTACTGGGCGAGAATCCGGGTTTGACCGCTTGCTGGATCAAAGAGCCGCGTTTCCTCATTGAGCGCGTAGACGATGTGCTCACCGCCCGCGTCGAAGTGCACGGCGTGTACGAATGTCTGCCTCTTGCCCACTGGTTCGGCGTGGATCAGCCGGCGGTGCCCGGTGCCGACGTCGATCAGGTGGATCTCGGCGCCGTACGCGTCCTTGAGCATGGTGCCGACGGCGATGGTCCGGCCGTCCGGAGACAGGTCGAATGCTTGGGCGGAGCACCGGTTGGGGACCTTGACGTCGAGCACGACGGTGCCGCGCGCCGACTGGGCGGCGTCGGCGATGCAGGCGAACCCCTCCCGCAGCTTCTTCCAGCGCAGTTCCTCGAACTTCAGCTCTGCCTCGTGCTCGCTCGCGCACTCCGTCACGGTTTCCCGGGGCCGCCTTCCCTCCGTCCACGCCGAGCGGATCAGCCGCGAGCCCTCGACGGCGATCCGGTAGAACTTCACCTTTGCCGGGTCGGCCGACGACCTCATCGTTGTATCCAGACTGGTCATGGCAGATGAAGCTATCCGGCTGGGCTGACAGTCGAGTTGACTTCGCAATCAGATAACCGTTAGACATAGCCGCTAGCTGCGGAGGGTGAGAAATGCAGGACGCGTTGCTGGCGATGCTGGCCAAGGAGCCGGCCCACGGGTACGCGCTGCGCGCTCGGCTGCAAACGGCGCTCGGGCCGCTTGGTGCGGCGATGAACCCGGGCCAGGTGTACGTCACCCTGTCGCGGCTGGAGAAGGCCGGCCTGGTGGTGTGTGTCGATGCCGAGGGGGCGGCCGACCGCAAGGTCTATGAAGCCACCGCCGCCGGCAGGGAACGTGCGGCGCGGTGGTTTGCGGGGGCGGCGTGGCCGAAACCGGATCTGGCGGAGTTCCATCTGAAGCTGGTCGCGGCTGCCGCCAGCGGGATGGCTGATCCGGTGGAGCTCGTGGCGCTCCAGCGCCGGGAACTGATGCGTCGGCTGCGTGACGCTCAGCGGGCGGCGCTGGAGGAGCCCGGCGAACCCGTCGCCTCACTGCTGCTGGAGGGCGTCGTGCTGCGGCTCGAGGCGGACCTGCGCTGGCTGGAGACATGCGATCGGACATGGCGTGGGAACAGGTCGGACAGGGAGGACTCATGACCGGGGATGCGAGCGGCGCCGTGCTGCTACGAGTGTGCGGGGTGTCCAAGGAGTACGGCGAGCGCCAGAGCCTGGTGCGGGCGGTCGACAACGTCGACATGGCGGTGCGCGCGGGCCACAGCGTCGCGGTGATGGGCCCCAGCGGTTGCGGCAAGTCCACGCTGCTGCATCTGCTCGGCGGCATGGACCGGCCGACCCGTGGGGAGATCTGGCTGGCCGGCCACCGCCTGGATGTGCTGGGCGAACGGGCCCTGGCCCGGTTGCGCCGCGCGCATGTGGGCTTCGTCTTCCAGTCCTTCCATCTGATGGACGAGCTGTCGGCGGTGGAGAGCGTGGAGTTCCCCGCGCTGCTGGCCGGATGCGGGCGGCGCCGGGCCCGCCGCCGGGCCGTGGAGTTGCTGGAGCAGGTCGGGTTGGGCGACCGGGCGAACCACCTGCCGTCGGAACTGTCCGGGGGCCAGCGCCAGCGGGTCGCGATCGCGCGGGCGCTCGCCAACGCGCCCTCCCTCATCCTGGCCGACGAGCCGACCGGCAATCTGGACAGCGCGGCGACACGTGACGTGCTCCGCCTCTTCGAGAAGCTGCGGGTGGCCGGGCAGACGCTGGTCATGGTCACTCACGATCCGCGGACCGCCGCCACCGCCGACCGGTTGATCACCATGCATGACGGAGCCTTCGTCGACGACACGGCCCTCTCGCCGGCCCAGGCACCGGCTGCCTCCCTGATCGATCTGGAGGGCTGACCGATGGGGCGCCTTGTCCTGATAGCCCGTCTCGCACTACGCGGCCTGCGCCGCCACCTGCTGCCGTCCGCGATCCTGGCGCTGGCCGTGACGACCGCGTGCGCCGCCTTGGCGCTGGGGCTGACCCTGCGGGACGCGGCAGGGCAGTCGTACGTGCAGATCCGGGCCGCGACCAACGGACCGGACGTGATAGCCATGCCGATCAGCATCGGTGACACCGCGCTGGACGACCTGGACCCGCTGTTCCGCCTCCCGGGGATCGCCGAGCACAGCGGCCCCTACCCCGTCGTCTTCCCCATGATCAAGGCACACGGGCTGACGGTCCAGGCCGTGGCGGAGGGCCGCGACACGACCCCGGACGCCATCGACCACCCCCAGCTGACCCAGGGCACCTGGGTGCGTCCCGGAGGCGCGGTGGTGGAACGCGCCTTCGCCCTCGCGCTCGGCGTGCGCACCGGCGACCGCCTCACCGTCGCCGGGCGGACCTTCACGGTCACCGGCATCGCCCTCACCGCCGCCACCGGGCCCTACCCGCACGCCCAGTGGTCCCCCCAAGGAGGCGGCCCCTCCGCCAGCGCCGGGTTGTTCTGGCTCACGCAGGCCGACCTGCGCGGCCTCGCCACGCCCGAGCTGCCCCTTTCCTACACCGCCCATCTGAAGCTGACCGACCCCCAGGACGCCCGGGCATTCGCGGCCTCCCCGGCCGTCAAGGCCATCGAGGTGAACGTACGCACCTGGCAGTTCCTCACCGACGACGCCGTCGGCCTGCGCACCGTGCACGACGCCATTACGGTCGGCAGTTGGCTCCTGGTCGCCCTTGCGCTGGCCGGCGCGAGCAGCCTGGTCGCCGGCCGTATGGCCGAACAGACCCGCAGGGTCGGACTGTTCAAGGCGGCCGGCGCCACCCCGGGCCTGGTGGCCGCGGCGCTGCTGGCCGAACACCTGGCCCTCGCGCTGGTCTCGGGCGCCGCGGGCCTGGGTCTTGGCTGCCTGCTCGCCCCCGTACTCAGCGACCCCGGCGGCGGACTGCCCGACACCGGGCTGCTCGACACCGGGCCGGCCACCCCGTCCGCCGGCACCGTCGCAGCCGTGGCCATCACCGCCCTCGCGATCGCCGCCGGCGCGGCCATCGGTCCGGCGTGGCGGGCTGCCCACACGACCACCGCCCATGCGCTCGCCGATCCGGCCCGCGCGCCCCGACCGCACTCCGCGCTCACCGGCGCCGCCGGCTGGCTGCCCATCCCGCTCATGCTCGGACTGCGCCTCGCCGCCCGCCGCCCCCGACGCGCGCTCCTCACCGCGGTCAGCACCTTCACCGTCACCACCGGGCTCTCCGCGGCCCTGACCTTCCACGCCCAGCCGCCGTTCCGGCTCGACCTGGGAGCGTCCACCCTGCCCGATCCGCCCAGGGTGCTGACCGATCACATCGTCCAAGGCGTCATCGTCGCGCTGATCGTGCTCGCCGCGGTCAACGCCGCCGCCACCGCCTGGAACGCCGCCCTCGACGCACGACGCCCCCTGGCCGTCGCCCGCACGCTGGGCGCCACTCCGGGGCAGGTCACCATTGGACTGATCGCGGCCCAGTTGCTGCCGGCCCTGCCCGCGGCCGCGCTCGGCGCCCCTGCCGGTATGGGCCTGTGCGCGCTCCTCCAGGCCGGCCCCCAGGCCGTGATCCTGCCCTCCTCCGCGCAGACCGTTGGCATGATCGCCGCGACGCTGCTCGTTCTCGCGGCGCTGACCGCGGCCCCGGCCCGCCTCGGCGCCCGCCACCCCGTCCACAAGGCCCTGAACAGCGACTGAAGCCTCACGGGTTCGACCCGGGGTTGAGGGTTGTCCGCTCATCGGCCCCGGGTCGCGGACCGCGGGCGGTGAAAAGTCTCCGGAGTCAGTTCAACGAAACACTCGAATACATGAACTCCCCAGACATCAAACCGCCCGGGGCGGAGCCTGCCGTCGAGACCCACAACAGCGAGGGAGACCGCACCCGCGCACCGCGGCGGTGGTGGACTCTGCCGGCGGTCAGCGCGGCCCAGCTGCTCGTGGTCCTGGACGGGACAATCGTGAACATCGCGCTGCCCTCCGCGCAGAGCGCGCTGGGCATGTCCGATGCGAGCCGGCAGTGGGCAATCACGGCGTACGCCCTGACCTTCGGCGGGCTGCTGCTGATCGGCGGCAGGGTCAGCGGCGCGCTCGGGCACCGGCGTACGTTCATCATCGGCCTGGTCGGCTTCGCCGCCTCGTCCGCGCTGGGCGGGGCCGCCGTGAACCCCGGGATGCTCTTCGGCGCGCGGGCGCTGCAGGGTGTCTTCGCCGCCGCGCTCGCGCCCGCCGGGTTGTCGTTGTTGACCACGACGTTCACCGATCCGCGTGAACGGGGCCGGGCGTTCGGTGTGTTCGCCGCGGTCGGTGCCGCCGGGTCGGCCCTCGGGCTGGTCACCGGGGGGCTGCTGACCGAGTACGCGAGCTGGCGGTGGTGCCTTTACATCAACGTCCCCATCGCCCTGTGCGCCGTGCTCGGCACGGCGGTTGTGCCGGCGGACCGCCCGATCCGTGGCGGCGGGCGGCTCGATGTCGCGGGCGCGCTGCTCAGCGCCGCGGGCTTCGGCGCTGTGGTGTACGCCTTCAACGAGGCCGAACCGCTCGGCTGGGGCTCACCGAAGGTGTCGGCGCTGCTGGTCGGCGGCGTCCTGCTGCTGGCCGCGTTCGCCGCCGTCGAGGTGCGTGCCCAGCACCCGCTGCTGCCGATGCGCGTGCTCTTGCACCGCGCCCGCGCCGGTTCGCTGGTCTCGATCACCCTGATGTTCGTCGCGATGTTCGGCTTCTACCTGTTCATGAGCTACTACACCCAGACCGTCCTCGGCTACTCGCCGGTCCAGGCGGGCCTGACGCTCCTCATCAACGCGCTGGCCGCCCTGCTCGGCTCCACGCTCCTCACCGGCCGGCTGCACGGACGCGTCCCGCCCGCGATGCTGATCCTGCCCGGGCTGGTCGCCGCGGCCGCCGGGATGCTCGTCCTGACCCGTTTGACACCGCAGAGCGCACACGTCCTGCCGCTGTATCTCGTACCCGCCCTGGTGCTCACCGGCCTCGGCCTCGGCAGTGTCATCACCTCGACCGCCGGGCTGGCCACCGCGGACGTGGCCCCGTACGACATCGGAGCCGCGTCGGCCGCCTACAACGCCTCCCAGCAGCTGGGAGCCGCGCTCGGCACCGCGCTGCTCAACACCATCGCGACCAGCGCCGCCGCCTCATACCTGGCATCCGAAGGCCACGCCACGCCGACCGGGGCGTCCGTGCACGGTTACACCACCGCCCTGATGGTCGGCTTCGGCATCCTCCTCGCCGCCGTATGCCTCACGGCGCCCCTGATCCGGACCCGCGCGGCGCGACCGCCGTCTCCGCGTCCGTAGGGCCCGATCAGCCCTGGATGCAGAAGACGAGCAGGTCCATGGTGTGGCCGTACTTCAGGGCGGTCTGCCACTCCTCGTGCTCCACATTGAGCTTGTCGATGAGGAGTTTGGCGTCGTGGGAGAAGCGGTGGTCCATGCGGTCGAGCACGGCCGTGTAGGCGTCAGCGACGGTCTTGGCCTTGTCGAGCGGGAGGTAGCCGATGGCCGGGTAGCCGTCCATGGGACTCGGGACGGGGAACGGGAGCAGGTCGGGGAAGTCCGCGAACAGGAAACCGTACGGCAGCAGGTCGGCGGGGACTCCCAGCGCACGGAGTTCGTCGTCCATGAGGCCGAAGAAAGTGGACGGTTTGGAATAGACGCCCACGTCGACGGGGTCGGATCCGATGCACTCGATGACGGCCAGCAGGGCGGCGTAGTACGCGTAGCCGACGTACTCGCCCTCCGCATCGGCCCGGCCCATGATGAGGTGTTCCAGGGCCTCGGGGACGGTGAGGCCCCAGTCGATTTGCTGGTAGTCGATGCGGCGCTGGACGCCCCGCGCCCACTCGCGCATGGTGTCGTGGATCTGCTGCTGCTGGGCAGTGAACTCGCCGCCTTGCATATAGGCGAGAGTCCGGCTCAGGGTGACCGTCTTCATGGTGATCACATGGCTCATGCGGCCATGGTCGCAAGCCCTGCCGGGGGTGGTTCGGGCGGCACCGAACTTTTCCGGTCCTAGCGTCGGGCCATGACGCACAGGACGCACACGACGCATGAGTTCAACCGCTTCGCGGACGTACGGGCGGCGCTCGCCGACCCGGCGCTCGTCCCGGAACTCCCGGCTACCGATGGGGCTTCGGCCGGGGGGCCGGCCGGGGCCAGTGTCGCCTGGCTGCGGGCCACCGTGGCCCGGTTCAGCTCCGGTGAGCCGCATCGGCGGCGGCGGGCTCTGGTGGAGGCCGAACTGGCCCGGCTGGAGCCCGCCTCGCTGTGGCGGGCGGTGGCGACCGGGCCCAGAGGGGAGGTCCGGGTGCGGGTGGTGCGTGCCCTCGCCGAGGCCCTGGGGCTGCCGGAGCCCGGGGCGGTCGCGGAGGCGGTGACCGTGGTGGCCGGGGCCTACTTCGGGGGTACGGACGCGGCCGCGGACGAGGCAGTGGCCCGGCTGGTGGCGCGGCTGGCGTCGGCCAGTGCCGATGAGGCCGCTCTGGAGGCCGTCGCCAACCGCATCGGGCTGCTGGTGCAGGCATGCGATGCGACGGCCGCGCTGGTGGAGTCCTGCGCGGGGGCCGCATTGGCGGAGGCGGCGGGCGGCGACGTACCGCCGGCCCGGGTGCTCCGGGAGGATCCGCCGGTACGGACCATGCGCCGGATCGCCGCCCGCGCCACCCGGGTCGCCGGCCGGGAGATCGCCGAGGGCGATGTGGTGCGACTGGACCTCGCGACCGCCCAGCGCGCACACCCCGTGCCCCTCACCTTCGGCGCACCACCGCGGGTCTGCCCCGGCCGGGCCCACGCCCTCGCCCTGGCCGACGGACTGCTCCAGCGCCCACTGACGGCCTTCGCCCGGCTGCACCACCAGGCCGCCACCCCGCTGCTGCTGCCCAACGCCTGGGACTACGCCTCCGCCGCCGCCCTGGCGGCGCGGGGCTTCCCGGCGGTCGGCACCACGAGCCTGGGCGTGGCCGCGGCCACCGGCCTCCCGGACGGGGCGGCCGCGACCGTGGACGCGACCTTGGCCCTGGCCCGCAGCCTCGGACGGGGCTCCTTCCTGTTCACCGTCGACGCCGAAGGGGGCTTCAGCGACGACGTGGCGGAAGTGGCCGCGCTGGCCCACGAGCTGTACGACGCGGGCGCCGCGGGGATCAACCTGGAAGACGGCCGGGCGGACGGCACCCTCGCCCCCGTGGAGCTGCACGCCGCGAAGATCGCCGCGGTCAAGGCCGCCGTACCCGCGCTGTTCGTGAACGCCCGCACCGACACCCACTGGCTCGGACGCCAGGAGGACGAGACCGCGGCGCGCCTCGCAAGCTATGAACAGGCCGGGGCTGACGGGGTGTTCGTACCGGGGCTGTCGGATCCGGACGGGATCGCCTCGCTGACGGCGGCCCTCCTCGTCCCGCTCAACATCCTGTACACGCCGACCGGGCCCACGCTCGCCGAGCTGGCCGCGCTGGGCGTACGCAGGGTCAGCCTCGGCTCGCTGCTCTACCGCAGGGCCCTGGCCGCGGCCGTGACCGCCGCGACCGCCGTCCGCGACGGCCGGCCGACAGACCTCACGGCCCCCTCCTACGCGGAGGTACAGGCGCTGGCGGAGCCCTGATGTCACCGTGAATCCGCCGTCCCCGGGGGATGGTTACTGTGCAGGCATGTCCGAGACCTCTGGCCAACTCTCGTTCGACACCAACACCGACACCGGCACAAACACCGACGCCCAGCAGCCGCCTTCGGCACCGTCCGCCGCGTCCGCCGCGGTGCCCGGGCTGCGCTACATCGCCGACTGGCTCGCCCCCGATGCCGGTACGGCCCTGCTCGCGGGGATCGATGCGGCGTCATGGTCGGCGCAGCTGAAGCGGCGCGTACAGCACTACGGCCATCGGTACGACTACGGCCGCCGCGCCGTGGCCGCCGATACGTCGCAGGCGACCGCGCCGCCGCTTCCGGTGTGGGCCCGGGAGCTGGCCGCCCGGCTGGTGGACGAGGGGTTGATGGACCGGGAGGCGGACCAGGTGATCGTCAACGAGTACCGGCCGGGGCAGGGGATCAGCGCCCACGTCGACTGCGTGCCGTGCTTCGGCCCGGTCGTCGCCGCGATATCCCTGGGTTCCAGCTGTCTGATGGACTTCACCAACCCCAACCCCAAGCCCAACCCCAACCCCGACGACGGCACCAAGCTGGCGGTGCCGCTGGCGCCGGGCAGCCTGCTGGTCATGGCCGGTCCGGCCCGCTACGCCTGGCGGCATGCCATCGCCGCGCGCAAGAGCGACCCCGGGGCGGCCGGACGGGTCCCTCGTGGTCGCCGGGTGTCGGTGACGTTCCGCACGGTCCTGCACACAACTCAATAACCCGGCGGCAACTCCGGCGGCGGCCACCGGTGTAACGGTTGGCCGCTGCCGCGCCAAGTAGCGGGTGAAGGGACCACCGACCACGTTGGAGGAACGGGTGCCCTTGATACCCGAACGGGCCGCCGTGCCCGAACGACATGCGAGCCGGGCCGCGCCGCCCCGGCCGGACGCCGCCGGATTCGCGGTGTTCTACGAAGAGAACTTCGACGCCGTCCTCGGCTTTGTGACCCGGCGCACGACCTGCCCGCAGCTGGCCGCTGACCTCACCGCCGACATCTTCGTCGCCGCGCTGGAGGCCACCGGCCAGTACGACCCGAAGCGCGGGGCGCCCGCCGCCTGGCTGTACGGCATCGCCCGCAACGTCCTGGCCGCCCACTACCGGGGCAGCGCCCGCGAACAGCAGGTTATGGCCCGGCTGAACGGGCGTCGGCTACTGGACGAGGAGGACATCGCCGCGCTGGAGGAGCGGATCGACGCGGAGCGGGCGGCGCGCGAACTGGTCGAACGGCACCGCGCGCTGAGCGAACCGCTGCGCGAAGTCCTCGATCTGGTGGCCGTCGACGGCCTCACCCCGCGCGAGGCCGCACAGGCCCTCGGGCTCAACCAGGCGACGGTACGGGTCCGCCTGCACCGCGCGAAGCGCGCGCTGCGCGCCGGACGCCCGCCCATCGCCGAACACACCGAACGTGCGGAACACACCCTGGAGGTTGTCTCATGAGCACGCCCACCCAGTTCAAGCGGCGCCTGGGCGCCGATCTGTCGGCCATGGCCACCGCCCCGGCTCCCGCCCCGGCCACCCGGACCCCGGCCCGCCGTCTTCGCCTCCCGCTCGCGGTCGCGACGGTGGCGACGGCCGCGGCGGCGGCGGTGGTCGTGCCGACGCTGAGCGGATCGGGCGGCTCGCCCGCGTACGCCGTGACCAAGAAGGACGACGGCTCGCTGGTCCTGCATCTGAACCGCCCCGAGGGCCTGCCCGGCCTCCAGCAGCAGCTGAAGAAGATGGGCGTACGGGCGGCTGCCCTGGAGGGGGACGAGAACTGCCCCACGGGCGCGCCGCCCCACGCCCCCTGGGCCACCGCGGGCTACGCGCTGACCTTCCCGTCCGAGCCCGGGAAGGCCGTGATCCACCCGGACATGATCCCGGACGACACCACCGCGTCGGACGGCCGGCGGGTCGCCGGGGCGACGCTGCTCATCGTGGCGGAGTTCGGCAAGGACAACGCGACCAAGGCGGTGTCGTTCCGGCTGGTGTCGAAGGTCCCGAAGTGCAGCGTGCCGGGGATCGGCGGCGGTCCGGACGCGCACGCCTGACGTATGACCTTCAGATCGCCCGGAAGTCCCGGACCGAAAAGCGCGGGGCGCGGCGGGGCGGGATACGGCCGGAGAGGAGGATCAGACGGGCGGCGCGGTGGCGCTGGCCGGCGTAGGGGGCCAGCAGCTGCAGCATCGCCGCGTCGTCGGTGCCGCGCTCGCCGGTGAGGGCATAGCCGATGATCTTCGGAAGGTGCAGATCGCCGACCGTGATCGCGTCCGGGGTGCCGTTGCTGCGCTGCAGCGTCTCGGCCGCCGTCCACGGGCCGATGCCCGGGATGGCCTGGAGCCGGGCCGAGGCCGCGGCGAGATCCATGGCCGTGGCCTCCTCCAGGCGCCGGGCGGCCCGTACGGCCCGCAGGATGGTCGACGAGCGCTTGGCGTCGACCCCGGCCCGGTGCCACTCCCACGACGGGATCAGCGCCCAGGCGCGCGGCTCCGGCATGACCCGCAGCCGCTCGGCGGGGCCGGGCGCCGGCTCGCCGTGGCGCTGCAGCAGCAGCCGCCAGCCCCGGTACGCCTCGTCGCTGGTGACCTTCTGCTCCAGGATCGAGGGGATCAGCGACTCCAGGACCAGACCGGTGCGGATCAGTCTGAGGCCCGGGTGGCGGCGGTGCGCCTGGTGCACCAGGCGGTGGCGTGGGGTGAAGGCGGAGGGGTCGTCCTCGGCGCCGAGCAGGACGGGCAGATGGTCAAGCAGCCAGTCCGCGCCCGGCCCCCACGCCTGCGCCTCGACCGCCTCACCCCGGCGTACGAGGCGTATCGTCCCCGCACCCTGAGGGGTGCGGCTGGCCCGCCAGATGGCGCCGTCGGCGGACACCTGGAACGCCGGGTCCCCGGGACCCCGCCGCAGCACGCTCAGGTTGCGCACGAGGTCGTACGGACCGGAAGGGGTCCAACTGCGGTGGGCGGGCACATCGCCAGCCTACGGCGCGCCTCCGACACGCCCGCACAAGCCCTCGCTGGACCTCACTGGTCCGACGAGAAGCGCACCGCCCCCGCCGGGATGTCCGCCCCGCACCACACCCGTACCCCGTCCCGCAGCTCGTTGTCCGGCCCCACCAGCGCACCGTCCCCGACCACCGCGCCCTGCAGCACCGTACGGGCCCCGATCCGGGCCCGCGCGCCGATGAGGGAGTCGCGGACCTGCGCGCCCTCCTCCACCACCGCGCCGGCCAGCACCGTGGATCCGTCGATGCTGGCGCCCGCGCCCACCCGGGCCGCGGGGCCGATGACGGTGCCGCCGGTGAGCTTGGCGTCGCGCGCCACCTGCGCGCTGTCCAGGATCAGCCGGTCGCCGCAGCGGCCGGGGACCGCCGGGGAGGGGGCGCGGCCCAGCACCAGGTCGGCGGAGCCGCGGACGAATGCCTGGGGGGTGCCGAGGTCGAGCCAGTACGTGGAGTCGACCATGCCCTGGAGGTGGGCACCGGCGGCCAGCAGGCCGGGGAAGGTCTCGCGTTCGACGGAGACGGAGCGGCCGGCCGGGATGGAGTCGATCACCGAGCGGTTGAAGACGTAGGCGCCCGCGTTTATCTGGTCGGTGACGATCTCCTCGGCGGTCTGCGGCTTTTCGAGGAAGGCGGTGACGCGCCCGGTGGCGTCGGTCGGCACCAGCCCGTACGCGCGTGGGTCGGTGACGCGGGTGAGGTGCAGGGAGACATCGGCGCCGGTGGTGCGGTGGGTGTCGACGAGGGCGCGTATGTCGAGCCCGGTGAGGATGTCGCCGTTGAAGATGAGCACCGGGTCGTCCGGGCCCGAGCGCAGCCGGGAGGCGACGTTGCGGATGGCGCCGCCGGTGCCCAGCGGCTCCTGCTCCGTCACGTATTCCAGGTGCAGTCCGAGTGACGAGCCGTCACCGAAGTACGGCTCGAACACCTCGGCCAGATACGACGTGGCGAGCACGATGTGCTCGACCCCGGCCGCGCGGGCGCGCGCCAGTTGGTGGGTGAGGAACGGGACGCCGGCCGCCGGGACCATCGGCTTGGGGGTGTTCACCGTCATCGGCCGCAGCCGGGTGCCCTTGCCGCCGACCAGGAGGATCGCTTCTGGCGTCGCTGGCGCTGTGGTCACGTATCGTCTCTGCTTCCTGCTGGGGCTCGCCGGGTCGGCGGCCAGTGTATGCAGACCCCGAGTACCCGGCCCGCGCCTGGTCAGCGGCGTTTGCGGTCGGCAACCCCCCGGTCGCCGACCGCGCGGTCAGCGGCCTTGCAGCCGGGCGGCCGTGCTGCGCACGGTGCCGAGCTTGGCGTACAGGGCGTTGCCGGGGCACTCGGTGTTGTAGCCGTCGCGGTGTCCGGAGATGACGCGCAGCTTGGCCTTGGTGCCCTTCTTGAATCTGTTGCCGCCGGCGGACTTCAGATGGGTGGTGCCGCTCGGGTTCCGGCCGAACAGGCCGAGCTTCCAGGCGGTGAGCTTGGCCACGGCCTTGACCGCCTTGGCGGCGGGCTTCTTGGAGGAGTAGGTGCCGAGCACCGCGATGCCCATGCTGTTCGTGTTGAAGCCGCGCGTATGCGCGCCCTGAACCGCCTTGGCCACGCCCCCGGATCTGCCCTCGTAGATGTTTCCGCACTTGTCGACGGCGAAGTTGTAGCCGAAGTCACGCCACCCCATGCTCTTCACGTGATAGCGGTAGATACTGCGCATCACGGACGGCACCTGCGAGCAGCTGTACGCGTTGCCCGTCACGGTGTGGTGGACGAAGGCGGCCTTGACGGTCTTGGTGTAGCGGTGGCCCTTCTCACGCAGCTTCTCGTCGGCGCCCCAGCCGGCGCGGGTGACGATACGGGGCCGCGGCGCGGTGTACGGATGGGCCGAGCTGGTGTTCGGCGGCTCCTCGGGGAGCTCCAGCGGGGGCGGGGTGGAGGGCTCCGGCTCCGGGGGCGCGGAG
>NZ_MUNE01001199.1 GCF_002154605.1 Streptomyces milbemycinicus
CGTCGGCGAGCCCCGAGTCGACGCGCAGCCCCGCGCCCTCCGCCACGGCCAGCCGGTGCATCGTGCCCGTCCCCGGGCGCCACCCCGCCGCCGGGTCCTCCGCGTACAGGCGGGCCTCCACCGCGTGGCCGCGGGGCCGCCCCGGCCCCGCGGCCACGCGGTGGAGGCCCGCCTGTACGCGGAGGACCCGGCGGCGGGGTGGCGCCCGGGGACGGGCACGATGCACCGGCTGGCCGTGGCGGAGGGCGCGGGGCTGCGCGTCGACTCGGGGCTCGCCGACGGCGACGACATCACCGTCCACTACGACCCGATGCTTGCGAAGGTCATCGCCTGGGCCCCGACCCGGGCCGAGGCCGTTCGCCGCCTCGCGCACGCCCTGGAGCGGGCCCGGCTGCACGGGCCGGTCACCAACCGGGATCTGCTCGTACGCGCCCTGCGCCACCCCGAGTTCCAGGACGCCCGTATGGACACGGGCTTCCTCGAACGGCACCTCAAGGACCTGACCACCGCCACCGACGAGACGACGGCTCGCCTCGCCGCCCTCGCCGCCGCCCTGGCCGACGCGGCACAGCCCCCCGCGACCGCGACCGGGACCGTGGCCGGGCGGCTCGGCGGGTGGCGCAACGTACCGTCGCAGCCGCAGCTCAAGACCTACCGGTCGGAGCCCGACGGCACCGAACACGAGGTCCGCTACCGCTTGACCCGCGACGGCCTCATAGCCGACGACCACCCGAACACCCGGCTGATCGAGGCCGGCCCCCACCACGTGGTGCTGGAAGTGAACGGCGTACGGCGAGCCTTCGATGTCGCCGCGTACGGCACACAGGTATGTGTCGACTCACCCCTCGGCGCCCACACCTTCACCGCCCTGCCCCGCTTCCCCGACCTCACCGCCCGTACGGAACCGGGCTCGCTGCTGGCCCCCATGCCGGGCACGGTCGTCCGCGTCGCCGATGTGGCGGTCGGCGACCGGGTCGAGGCCGGGCAAGCCATCCTGTGGCTGGAGGCCATGAAGATGGAACACCGGGTCACGGCGCCCGCCGCCGGTGTGCTCTCCGCGCTGCATGCCACCCCGGGCCGGCAGGTCGAGGTCGGGGCGGTGCTGGCGGTGGTGAACGAGACGTGAGGGGACGGGGGTCCAGGGTGACAGCCCCGGAGGCCC
>NZ_MUNE01001200.1 GCF_002154605.1 Streptomyces milbemycinicus
CCCGCCCCGCTACTCGATCTCGCCGAGCACCCGCAGGATCGCCGCCTCGTCCGCCGCCTCCAGCAGCCGCTCCCGGAACTCCGCACTCATCAGCTTCCGCGAGAGCAGCGCCAAGATCCGCAAGTGCTCATCGCCCGCCGCTGCCTCCGGCACCGCGATCATGAACACCAGCTTGGCCTTCGTATCGTCGAGCGCACCCCACTCGATGCCCTCCGGCGACCGGGCGAAGCCGACGACGGGCTCGGTCACCGCGTCCGTCTTGGCGTGCGGGATCGCGATCTCCTCGCCGAGGCCGGTCGTGCCCTGCTCCTCGCGGGCCAGTGCCGCCCGGACCAGCTCCGCCACATCGGCGACCTTGCCGGAGGTGGTCAGCAGTTCGGCCATCTCACGTATGGCGGCCTCTTTGCCGTCCGCCGCCAGCCGCTCCCGTACGGTCTGCTCGGTCAGATACCCGGACAGCACCTGATCCGCCCGATCTGCCGAAGCCCCCTCGGACACAGCCGCAGGAGCCGGAGCAGAAGCAGAAGCAGAAGCAGCCCCAGCCGCAGAAGCCCCGGAAGCAGTCCCAGCCGCAGAAGCAGTCGCAGACGCACCCGCACCCGCCCCCTCCGCCGCGACCC
>NZ_MUNE01001201.1 GCF_002154605.1 Streptomyces milbemycinicus
TGCTGGCCCTCGCCGCTATCGGCCACGAACTGCCCGGTGCGCCGGACGCTGACGGACGGGTGCGTCGTCTACTTCCCCGCATCAAGAGCGGCACTGCAGCCCCAGGGCACTCCAAGCGCCACGCCGTCACCATCAACGCCGTCACCACCCTGTTGGCCAACCGCTGGTATGGGGTTGCCACGGTCCTGCTTTCCAACCCCGATCAACCCCTCGCCGTTGCCGCCCACACGGACGGACCACCCTGGAAGCGACGCCTCAATGTGCCCGCCGTGGCCGCCAGCCGGCGCCTGGCCGGGCTGCCGCGCCTGACCCACCGGCTGCCGACCTTCCCCGAGACTCTCGAGGAGAGCGTCATCGCGGCCACGGCCGAACTGGGGGCGGTGCGGGCCGTGGCTCCCGAGAACGCCACCACGCCTGGCCTGTCCCGTGGCCCCGGGATGGAGATGTTCCGCCAGATCGAGGCGCACATCGAGAGACACTGCGAGCCCTACCGGGAGATGTCACCCGTGTATATCGAGGTGCCCGGCCTGTCCGTCCCCACGACCAAGACCGGTGTGCGCACCAGCGGTCCAGTCCTTCCCCAGCACCTCCCCTCCGCCATGGATGCCGCCAG
>NZ_MUNE01001202.1:0-743 GCF_002154605.1 Streptomyces milbemycinicus
GCGCCCGCAAGCTCGGAACAGGAGTTGACTGTGAGCACCCCACCGCAGAGCGAGCCCGTCATCTTCAACCCGTTCACACCGGAGTTCATGGAAGATCCCTATCCGCACTACGCCGAGCTGCGCCGGCATGTGCCGGTCCATGAGCATCCGGGCGGCTTCTGGATGCTCTCCCGCTACGAGGACGTGGACGCCCTGATGCGCTCCGGGCTCTCCGTCGAGCAGCGCCATGTCGCCCCGGGGCCGTTCCGCGACGCGTATACGAACGCGGGCGTCACGGATGAGCCGCGGCTGAAGGGGCTGGCCCTGCTGGACCGGGATCCGTCGGACCACACCAGGCTGCGGAAGCTGGTCTCCAAGGCGTTCACCCCACGGGCCATCAACGCCATGGAGCCGCGGATCCGCTCGCTCGTCGACGACGCGCTCGACGCCATCGCCGAAGCCGGCANNTGGCGTTCCCGCTGCCGTTCACCGTGATCTCGCAGATGCTCGGCATGCCGCCGACCGACAACGACCGACTGCGCCTGCTCTCCCACACTCTGATGCGCTCCGTCGAACCGACCACCGACATTGAGGTGATGAGGGCCGTCGAGGCGGCCGACGCGGAGTTGTTCGCCCTGGTCGGCGAGGCCGTCTCCTGGAAGCGTGACCACCCTGCCGACGACCTGCTCACCGCGCTGATCGCCGCCGAGGACAACGGGGACGCGCTCACCCACGACGAACTGGTCGCCCAGGTCGCGATGTTG
>NZ_MUNE01001202.1:784-911 GCF_002154605.1 Streptomyces milbemycinicus
CGGTCGAGGAGCTGCTGCGCTACGACGCCCCCGTGCACAACAGCCGACGGGTGACGCTGGAGACCTACCACGTCGACGGATTCGAGATCCCGCCCGGATCGTTCATCCTCGCCAACCTGGCCGGAGC
>NZ_MUNE01001202.1:1019-1160 GCF_002154605.1 Streptomyces milbemycinicus
GCCACCGGACCGGTACCCCTGCGCGATCTCCATCTCCATGAACAGCGAGAGCGACCAGATACGGATCTACTGCCCATGACCAGTGTTGACAGCGACACCGTGCACGTAGTCAGAGACCTCCCGGTGGCCGAGCGGCGGGAC
>NZ_MUNE01001203.1:0-376 GCF_002154605.1 Streptomyces milbemycinicus
TGCGGGGTGGTGTATCCGCTGCGGCGGTAGGCGAGCAGCGCGGGCAGGTCGATGTTCTCCACGACGAACCGCCGGTCCGCGCGCTGCTCGCCCTCCGGGACCTTGCGCCCCGTCAGGTCCAGATGCTGGGCACGGACCACATCGATCCCCGCCTCGCTCTCGAAGAGCCGGAACTGCGCGCCCATACGGGGGTTGAAGTCGAGCAGTTTGTACCGCCCGTCCCGCCGGTCGAAGCGCCAGTCCAGATCGACGATTCCGGAGAAGCCGATCCGCTTGACGAACTGGGCGGCCAGCTCCGCCAGCTCGGGGTTGTCCACCACATAGGCGCAGGCCGTCATGCCCGCATGGGGCGGCCAGGACCGCACCTTGACCCCGG
>NZ_MUNE01001203.1:383-1222 GCF_002154605.1 Streptomyces milbemycinicus
TCGAACGCCTCCCGGTTCTTGGCGACCACCGGGAAGCGCGCGGTCGCAGCGAACTCCTTGACGTCGGCGTACGAATCGGGGAACGCCGCCGACGGGGTGGGCACGCCGTGGTCCAGACACAGCTCGTACAGCCCCTGCTTGCTGGCCAGCCGTCTGGGCAGGCCGGGCTCCGCGCGCGGGAAGAGGAAACGGCCCTCCCCGGCGAGGGTGTCGGCGTGCTCGGCGATCAGCACCGCCGCCTCCTNNNNGCGGCCGGGGTCCAACGGTCCTCGGTGACGGCGTACATGGGGATGCCCAGGCGGCCCAGGGACCGGATGGCGCCGACGCCCCCGTGGTGCAGCGGGTAGTCGCCGATCTTCACGATCAGACCGGGAACCGTGCGGTCCACCGCGAACGGCACGTCACTGCTCGCCACGAGTCCCCCTCGGTCACCGCAGCGCAGTGGCCCCCCCACCGTGCGTGACCCGATTAAGGACGCTACTGGGGAATTGACGACCAGGGCAAGACTATCCGGACATTGCCAGCCCTTTAGGTAACAGTCGGTACAGTCCTCCCTTCGCGCGCCCGCCCCCGTAGGGTGTGGCCCGGTGATCCCGGCAGCCCCCGGCGACGACGAGAAGGCGAGGCGCACCCATGCCACCACTGAGCCCGCTCGACCTGCCCCACGACGATCCGTACGGCCCGCACAACCTCCCCTATGGCGTCTTCACCACCCGCGACGCCCCTGACCTGCGCCGCATCGGGGTCCGCTACGGCGACCATGTGCTGGACGCGGGCGCCGCGGCGGCCGCCGTCGGCTCCCCGCACGCCGCGCTGCTCGGCCATCCGACGCTCAATCC
>NZ_MUNE01001204.1 GCF_002154605.1 Streptomyces milbemycinicus
GCCACGGTTCAAGCCGCTCCGGCGGTGCCCGCGTCGGTGGCCGGCGTCGATCCCGCCGTGGCGCGGGTGCTGGCCGGCTTCGCGGAACTCGATGCCGCCTCGATCTCCGGGCTGTTCGGGGTCTACCAGCGCATGGGCGCCTTCCAGCGCCCCGGCGAGCGCCACCGCGGCGAGGAACTGCGCGGCAGCCTCCAGATCCGGGACAGGTTCCGCCGGCTGCACGAGGCGGTGCTCCAACTCTTCGTCGGCGCCGGTCTGCTGACCCGCGACGGCGACCAGTTCACCACCACCCCCTCCGTAACCGACCTGGCGGCCGGCTGGCGGGCCGAGTTCGACCGCGTCGCGGCCGAGTATCCGGACGTCGAGCCCACCACCGGCCTCAACCGGGAGTTCCTGGAGGCCTACCCGCGGATCCTGCGCGGCGAGGTGGTGGCCACCGAGATCATGTTCCCGGACTCCTCGATGGAACTGGTGCGCAACCTCTACCGGGGCAACCCGCTCACCGACTTCTTCAACGAGCTGGTGGCGGAC
>NZ_MUNE01001205.1:0-1051 GCF_002154605.1 Streptomyces milbemycinicus
GCTGGATCGCGAGGGTGCCGACGGCCGGATTGAAGGACGGCACGTTGCTGAGCAGGGTTCCGACGCCCACCTGGACCGGCATCTGGCTGCTCTCGGGAAGCATGACGTACGGCAGGAAGTAGTTGGTCCAGTTGGCGACGAAGCTGAAGAAACCGACGAGCGCGATGACCGGAGTCGCCAGCGGCAGCGCGACGTGGCGGAAGACGCCGAATTCCGAGCAGCCGTCCATGCGTGCCGCTGCCAGCAGGTCCTTCGGCACGGCGGTGGTGAAGTGGATGTAGGTCAGGTACACCCCGAACGGGTAGAACGAGTACGGCAGGATGATCGACCACATCGTGCCGATCAGGTGCACCGCGTTGATCTCCAGGAACAACGGCACCACCAGCGTGGCGTTCGGCATGAGCATCACGACCAGGGTCGAGACCAGCAGGGTCCGTCGGCCGCGGAACTCGGTCATGGCCAGGGCGTATCCCGCGGGTACGGCCACACAGAGCGTGATGACCAGGGAGATCGCCGCGTAGAGAGCGGAGTTGCCCAGCCACTGCATGATGGCGTTGTCCTGGAACGCCGTGAGCGCGTCCCAGTTGGCCTTCAGCGCGTGCCAGGAGCCGAAGGAGAGCGGGTTGTCGTGGACCAGCTGCTGGTCGGTCTTGGTCGCCGCGAGGACGAGCCACGCAACCGGCAGCACGAAGAACACCACGAACACGGCCAGCACGGAGCCGGTCAGCAGCCGGGAGGGGCTTTTAGTCGGCATCGAAGAATCCCGACCGTGCGACGAAGACCGCGGCGGCAGAGGCGCTGACGACCAGGAGCTCCACCGAGACCGCGGCGGCGCCGTTGATGTTGTTCATCTGGAAGGCGAAGTCGAACGTCAGCTGGTTCAGCGAGTAGTCGCGTCCGGCCACACCCACGCTGGCGAGGGAGAGCAACTGCGGCTCGACGAAGAGCTGCGCGCCGCCCGCGAAGGCCAGGATCATCATGTACACGATCCACTTGCGGAGCATGGGGATCTGCACGTGCCAGGCGGTCTGCCAGGCGCCGGCGCCGTCGA
>NZ_MUNE01001205.1:1094-1344 GCF_002154605.1 Streptomyces milbemycinicus
ACCAGCACGCTCGCGGCCCCGGCGAGCGCTCCAGGGATGTAGAAGAGGAAGCGCAGCGCCTTGCTGACGGTCCCGGAGGACAGGCGGTGCAGCAGCAGCGCCAGACCCACCACGAACACCACCAGCGAGGCAAGCCAGAAGATGAGGTAGACCGCGACGTGGTTCACGGCGTCCATGAAGCGGAAGTCATTCGCCGTGGTGACGAAGTTGGAGAAGCCGGTGAACCTGCCCCCGGCTTCGGTGAAGGCGA
>NZ_MUNE01001206.1 GCF_002154605.1 Streptomyces milbemycinicus
CACTACACCCTCGACCTCGATCTGACCCGTGGCGATGAGATCTTCGGTTCCACCACCACCATTCGCTTCAGCGCGCGCCAGCCGGACGTGGACACCTTCGCCGAGCTCAGCCCTGCCGCCCTGCACCGCATCGTGCTCGACGGACAGGAACTCCCCCTCGCAGGCGCCGACGAGGTGATCGCCGACGGGCGGCTGCCGCTCACCGGGCTCGCCGAGGGCGAGCACGAGCTGCGCGTCGAGACGGACATGCGCTACTCCCGCACCGGCGAGGGCATGCACCGCTTCACCGACCCCGCCGACGGCGAGACATACCTCTACACCATGTGCTGTATGGCCGACGCCGACGACGTCTTCGTCGCCTTCGACCAGCCCGACCTCAAGGCCGTCTTCGAGGTGCACGTCACCGCCCCGCCCGAGTGGACCGTCCTCGGCAACGGCATCGCCACCCGCGTCGGCGAACCGCACGAGGGCCGCTGGCAGCTCGCGCCCACCCCGCCCATCAGCACCTACCTGCTCGCACTGGCCGCCGGCCCGTACCACTCGGTGCGCACCGAGCACGCCGGGCTGCCCTTCGGCCTGCACGTACGCCGCTCCCTCGCGCCGTATCTGGAGGCCGACGCCGAAGAGCTCTTCGACATCACCCGCCGCTGCTTCGACCACTACCACGAGATCTTCGACGAGCCGTACCCCTTCGACTCCTATGACCAGGCGTTCGTGCCGGAGTTCAACTCCGGCGCCAT
>NZ_MUNE01001207.1 GCF_002154605.1 Streptomyces milbemycinicus
GAAGCCGACCGCCTCCACACCACACTCCGCCGCTACGCCACCAGCGCCCGCGACCACCTCAACGACGCACTGACCGACCAAGGCCCGCCCCACGCCGACGCGACGGTCATTCTCTACTCCAGCCGCTCCACCGAACTCCACGCAGCCCGCTACTCGCAGCAGATGAACCAGCTCGACCTGGTCCTCGACGCCTACCAGACCGCCCTCCTGGCCGTCTGAACACCCCCAGGGACCGCCCCCGGCACCTCCAAGCCGACGGCACACGGCAAAGCCCCCTACGCCCGGCCCGTGACGCCACGCCACCCCTCATCCGGCGCGCTACGCGAAGCGCTCGGCAATTCCCGAAATCTCCCGAAAGGTAAAACCCTCATGTCGACTCCCGGTCTGCAGGACCACCGCATCCTCGTCCACCAGATCCTCACCCGCAGCCACCAACTGCTCCAGCGCGTCAGCACCAACACGCCAGCCCCCTTCGCCGACATCCTGCACACCGCAACAGAGAAGATCTGCAACCAGCACGCCAGCCACGTCTCACCCCACCACGCGGCGTGGCTCGAAGCCGAAGCCGCCTCACACATCGTCACAGCCGCCGGATGGCACACCACGGGCCTGACCGACCCCGCCCTCCCGCACCACCTCACCCGCCT
>NZ_MUNE01001208.1 GCF_002154605.1 Streptomyces milbemycinicus
CCGCCGGCAGCACGCCACCGCTGTCGCGGCGCTCGACCAGGTGGAGATGGAGGATCGGGTCCGGGCGCAGCTCGTCGCGCTCGCCGATTTCGTCGTCGTACGAGAGAGATGATCGCTATCGACCGCATATAGCTCGCAGTCGCCGGCCGGCACCCACCCGGGGTGCCGGCCGACGGAAGCCCCACGACGGCAGAGATCTCACACTGCAAAAGGGGAAGCCATGACAGCGACAACCGTCCATCCGCCCGAGCCCATCGAACCCGCGACCTTAGCGCTTGCCCGGGAGGCGACGGCGCGGGCCACCCGCCATCTGCTGGACCGCCAGGACGAACAGGGCTGGTGGAAGGGCGACCTGGAGACCAACGTCACCATGGACGCCGAGGACCTGCTGCTCCGCCAGTTCCTCTCCATCCAGGACCCGGCCACCTTCGAAGCCGCCGCCCGCTATCTCCGCTCCGAGCAGCGCGAGGACGGCACCTGGGCCACCTTCCACGGCGGCCCCCCGGAGCTCTCCGCCACCATCGAGGCGTACGTCGGGCTGCGGCTGGCCGGAGACCGGCCCGACGCGCCCCATATGGCCGCCGCCTCCGCGTGGGTGCGCGACCACGGTGGCATCGCGAAGAGCCGGGTGTTCACCCGCATCTGGCTGGCGCTGTTCGGCTGGTGGAAGTGGGAGGACCTGCCCGAGCTGCCGCCGGAGATCATCTACTTTCCGAAGTGGCTGCCGCTCAACATCTACGACTTCGGCTGCTGGGCGCGGCAGACCATCGTGCCGCTCACCGTCGTCTCGGCCAAGCGCCCCGTACGGCCCGCGCCGTTCCCCCTCGACGAGCTCCACACCGACCCCCGGCGGCCCAACCCGCCGTCCGCACCCG
>NZ_MUNE01000121.1 GCF_002154605.1 Streptomyces milbemycinicus
CTCCTGCGCCGATCCGAACCGGCGGTTCGGATCGGGGTCGGTGGCCCGCACCAGCAGCCGGTAGAACGACTCGTAGCGCTGGAAGACCTCGATGTTCCCCGGGTCGGGCAGGCTGTCCGCGAAGACGTTCGTATAACCCTGGAAGTCGAAGGTCAGCACGGCCAGCGTGCGCGCCACCGTATACAGATCCGAGGCGACCGTCGGGCCCAGCTCCGAGACCTCGGGGGCCTGATAGCCGACCGTGCCGTAGATCGGGCTCTCCTCGTCGTCCATCCGCCGCACCGCGCCCATGTCGATGAGCTTGAGCTGGTCCTGCTGCTGGATGGCGTTGTCGACCTTGAAGTCGCAGTAGAGCAGATTGCGGCTGTGCAGATGGTCCAGCGCCTCCAGGGCCTCGATGCCATACGCACACGCCTGCTCGACCGGCAGCGGATCGCGCCTGCCGTCCGGCGCGCGACGGGAGTTGGCGATGTCCTTCAGCGACTTGCCGCCGACGTACTCCATCACGATGTAGCCGTCGAGGCTGCCGGTGCGCTGATCGAGATGCTCGACGAAGTTGTAGATGCGGACGATGTTGGAGTGCTCGATCTCGGCGAGGAACCGGCGCTCCGACACCGCGACCGACAGCGCCTCCTCGTCTCCCGTGTCCAGCAGGCCCTTGAGAACCACCCAGCGGTCGGACACCGCCCGGTCGATGGCCAGATAGATCCAGCCGAGACCGCCGTGGGCCAGACACCCCGCCACCTCGTACTGGCCGTGCACGATGTCGCCGGGGCTCAGCTTGGGGACGAAGGAATACGGATGGCCGCACTTGGTGCAGAAGCCCTCGGTACGGCCCGGCCGGTCACCGCGGGCGCGCCCCACCGGCGCCCCGCAGTCGCCCCGGCTGCAGAACCGCTTGCGCTCCGGCACCTCCGGATTGGCCAGCACCGCCATACGCGGGTCGGTGCGCGGTACCTCGTCCACGCTGACCAGGCCCGCGCCCAGGCGGCTGCGCCCGGAGCGGGCCGCGGCGGAGGAGCGGGAGCTGCGCACCGACACCGAACGCGAGGACGACCGCCCCGACCCCAGCGAACGGGACAGCCGCCCGGACACCGAACGCCGGGACGAGGCGGACCGCGACGACGGGCGCGAGGAGGACCGGGAACCGGTGCCCGACGAGCCGCTACCCCGATCGCCGCGCCCCACGCCGGTGATACCGGTGGGCGACGAGCCGACCATTCCGTCCCGCGAGACGACCGGGGCCATACCGCACGTATCGCAGTACAGCTGACCGCCGCCCACGTCCTCGTACGACCCACCGCACCCACGCCGCTGACACCTGCCCATACCTGCGACGCTCACGGCGTTTCTCCGTTCGCCCCGCCGCGGCAGCGGCTGCTCGTCACATCAGAGGCTCCGCCGCGGGCACTGCCGCCCGCGCGGCGCAGAGGTGCGGCCATCGCGGCCGTGTGCGGCCCGGCGGCCGCGCGTGCGACGCTCGCGGTGCTTTCTTGTTCGCCCCGCCGCGGCAGCGGCTGATGTGACTGTCGCTCGCGCGGCGACAGCGGGCGAATCGCGGCCGTGTGCGGCCCGGCGGCCGCGCGTGCGACGCTCACAGTGCCTCCCCCGTTCTGCGGTCCTGCGGCCCTTTCTGGCGCGGGACCAGGGCTTCGGCCGCGGCATGCTGGTAGCGCAGCACCGCCGCTTCCGCGGCGCGCAGATCGCAGGGCGCGCTCCACAGCATCCGGCGCGCCGTGTCGTACCGCTCGATCAGCAGCGGGTCCTCGACCATGCCGTGGCGCGCGACCTTCGCCTTGTACGCGTCCAGCCGGCCGCGCAGCTCGGCGCGGACCGCCAGCGGCGCGGTCACCGCGGTCAGCGACTCCCGGGCCCGCAGCAGCTCGTCGTCGGCGCGCTCCTCCAGGGACTCCAGCAGCGGGGAGAGCCGGTGCCACTGGGCGCGCCTGCGGTACTCGGCTGCCGTCACCAACTGCTCCTGCAGCACGGTCGGCGGGCCGCTGACCGCCGGCACCTCGGATGCCGCGATCTTGGCCAGCACCTCACCGCGCGCCTGCCGCGCCTCGGCGAGGGTGCGGTCCGCGCGGGAGAGGACGTCGCGCAGCCGCATCAGCCGCCGCTCCGCGTCCTGCCGCACATCGAGGACCGCCTCGATCTCGCGCCGTACGTCCTCCAGGGCGCGGGCCGCGGCGTCGTAGCGGGTGGTGTCGGGGCGGCCGCCGCCGGGCGCGGAGCTCGGCGAGGCGCCGGACCAGAAGGCGAGCGGATCGGAGACGACCTCGGCGCGCAGCGAGGTCAGCTCCGCGGTGATCCGCTCCAGGTCGTCGCCCGAGGGATGCTCGCCCGGGCGCACCCCGACCGAATGGGCGAGGGAGCGGGTGCGGCGCAGCTCGGCGGAGAGCATGTCGATACGGGCGGGCAGCGCGGACCAGACGGCGTCGGCCGTGACGATGACATCAAGGGCCTCGGCGTACCAGCGGTTCATCCGGTCGACCAGCGCGTCCAGCCTCAGCTGCTCGCTGAGCAGCGGCGAGCCGGTGAGCGAGGCGCTGCTGGGCAGCGTGATGCCGGGGCCGCGCAGCAGCCCGGTGAGCTCGGCCAACTCGCCGGGCGTGGACCAGCGGTGGCGGGAGCGCACCTCACGGGCGGAGTGCAGCGCGTCCGTATAGGCGTCGAAATACGTCCACAGCAGGAAGATGGCCTGCTCGGTGGTGGCCCACCGGTCCTTGGTGACGCCGGTCAGCTCGGCGCCTTCGAGGAGTCTGCGGCCCGCGTGGTCCTGGAGGGCGAGCAGCGAGGACTCGATCGCCTCGTGTTCGGCGCCGAGCTTCGCCAGCACGCGGTCCACCTCCTCGCGGCCCATGACCGGCTTGTCGGGTTCCCCCGCGGAACTGGGGAAGGGTCCCGTGCCCCCCATCGATCACCTCTCTGTGTTCGTGCCCTGTGATCTACGTGATCCGTATTCGACATCCCTACTGCGTGCACTTACTGCGTGCATCCCTACGCGCGCTTGCCGCGCGCTAATCCTCGGAGGCTGCCAGTCCTTTGCTGCCCGTCCATGACTCCTGATCCATGGGCACCAGTCCTTGACCGCTAGTCCTTGACCGCTAGTCCTTGTAGGCGGGAGCCGGTGCCGCCGGATTCTCCTCCGTTCTGCCGAGATCTTCGGCGAGCCACTTGCGGTAGGCCCGCATCCAGGGGCTGTTGTCACCGCCGGAGCGGTACCCCTCCAGCACCTTGTTGACCCGGCGTACCAGGTCCTCGTCGTCCTTGTTCATCGCCACGCCGTAGAACTCCTCGGTGAACGGCTTGCCGACGAGCTTGACGGACGGGTCCTGGGCCGCCTGCCCGGCCGCCAGCGCATTGTCCGTGATCACCGCGTCCACCTGGCCGAGCTGCAATCTGACCAGGCAGTCCAGCTGGTTGGGCACCGGGTCGACCTTGATCGCGCCCAGGTCGTCGGCGCCGCCCTTCTCCTTGTCCAGCTCGGCCTCGGCGGTGGAACCCTGGGCCGTGCAGACCTTCTTGCCGCGCAGCGAGGTGTTGTACCCGGTCACCGAGGAGCCCTTGGGGACCAGCACCTGCTGCCCGGCCTTGAAGTAGGCGGTGGAGAAGGCGACGTCCTTGAGACGGTCACAGTTGATGGTCATGGTGCGGACGACGATGTCCACCTTGCCCTGCTGCAGGGCCTTGACCCGCTGGCTGGTGGGGATGGCGCGGTAGATGACCGCGTCCGGATCGCCGAAGATGTCCTTGGCGATGGCGCGCACCAGCTCGATGTCGAAACCCGTGAGATCGCCGGTGGCCGGGTCGCGATAGCCCCAGCGGTAGCTGTTCTGGTCCACCCCGGCGATCAGCTTGCCCAGCCTGTGGCCGTCGACCTTCCGGTTCTTGATGCGCTGTATGGCCGGGCCGCTCGCGCTCGACGGCCGCAGACTGGCCTCCGGCCGCACGCACTTCTCCGCGGTGGTCGCCGCCGTGGTCCGCGCGGCCTGCGGATGCACCCCGCTTCCCTCGCCGCGCCCGCTCCCGGCCGCGTCGCCCTGGTCGTCCAGCGCCGCCGGTACGAAGATCGCCGTGGCCACGCCCAGGGCGCAGACGGCCGCCGCGGCGCCCGCTCGCACTGCTCGCATCCTCACGCCCCCCATCGCCCTCACCGGTACTCCGACAGCCGACGGCCCATGCCCAGCAGCGCGGCCGCCGCGCCCAGCGCGGCCAGCACCCCGGCGCCGAGCGCCAGCCCGGTCAGCGCGCCCCGCCCGTCGTCCGCCGCCCGCTTGAACTCCCGCTGCTCATGGTCCAGGGCCTTGGCCAGCAACTCGTCGACCTTGTCGAACGACTCGCCCGTGCTGCCCTCACCGCCGATGACCTTCTCCCGCGCGTCCTTGTAGTTGCCCGCGTCGTCATCGGCACGGGCGGCCTTGTGACGCACCTGCCACTCCCGTACGCGCGTGGTCGCCTCGTCCACCGGGGCGCGGCCCTCGTCGTCGTCCGCGAGGCCGCGCGCCCGGGCCAGCAGGCTGCCGGGGGCGGCCATGGCCTTGTCGCCGCCCGCGGCGCTTCCGGCGTCAGCGCCGTCGTCGCCTACGAGGCCGGACATCTGCTCGGCGTAGCCCACCTCGTAGGCGTCCTTGCCCTTGTCCTTGCCCTTCTCGACGACGACCGCGCCGCGCGCCACCAGCGTCAGGTTCTCGTCGCCGCGGGCGCGCAGCGAGTCGATCCGGGCCTCGTTGAGCACATGCAGGGACTTCGCCCCGTGGTCATCGGAGTCGTTCAGCGCGGAGCGGGCGAGGCCATGGCCGACCGCCAGCCACACCAGCACCACCGCCGAGGCGGCGGCTGAAGCGAGCAGCCCGCGGTTGAACACCCGGTTGGTGCGCAGAAAGTCACGCCGCTGGGCCAAGCCCAGGGCAGCCAGCGCGGCGACGCCGAGGCCGATCGCCGCCCACGGCCAGGACGTCGCCTCCTCGTAGTCCTCGCCCAGCCGCGCGGTCTCGGCCTGGTACAGCCGCCCCGCGGCGGGCAGCAGCCGCTGCCGCATGATGTCGTTGGCATACCGCAGATAGGCGCCGCCCAGCGGCAGCCCCTGGCGGTTGTTGGCCCGCGCGGACTCGACCAGGCCCGTATAGACCGGCAGGAGCTCGCCGATCCGGCGTATCTCCTCGCGAGCGGTCGCCGAGCCCTCCGTATTGGCCGCGGCCTGCACCAGCAGCTTGGCGGCCCGGTCGATATCCGCCTCGTACCGCCTGCGCACCTCGGTCGGCTCCTGCCCGCCGGCCAGGAAGGCGCTCGCCGCGGTCGTGTCCGCGTCGGCCAACGAGCGGTAGATGCTCGCCGCGTCGGCGCTCAGCGGCTGGCTGTGCTCCACCACCGCGTCCGCCGCGGTCTGCCGGTCGGAGACCTGCCAGGCCGTCACCGCTCCGAACGCCACCACCAGCGCCGCGAGCACGGCCCCGATGACCCGCAGCCGCCCCGGCTCCGTCGTCGCCGCGGCCCGGGCCCGCTCAAGGCCCTCCCGCCATGCGGCCCGCCGCCGCCCCGACAACGCGCCCGCGGCCGCAGCTCCGGCCGCGCCGGTGGTCGGCGGGTATGCCACTTGACCTCCCCCTCGGTCCTGACCCCTCAGTCACTGTCGGCGGCCCGTCGCCCGATGCGGCGGGGGACAGGTATCCGGGCAGCAGTATGGACGCCAGCTGCCGACGAGCACACCGGTCGTGCCCGGATCTTGGCCCGATCGCGATCTTCGCCTCTGGGCCGCCGGCCCCGGGGGTGTCCGCGTCGTCCTCCTTCTCCCAACTTCTCATACGCTTCTCGGCGCGCATCGGTTCCCAATTACCCGCCCCGACCTGGAAAATCGGGGTCCTCAGCCCCGGGCTCAGGGGTCTTCAGCCCCGGGCGTAGGGATCTTCAGCCCCGGGCGTAGTGCGCGCGCAGCGCGGCATACGCCGCCGCGGGCGCGCCCATGCGGTCCAGACCGAGAAGAGCGGCCCCGAGCACCGGCGGCGCGGTGATCACCCTCGGCTCGGCCTTGGGCGCGCGCTCGGCAAGCAGCTTGCGGACCCGGTCGTCCAGGAGCGGATGGCGCGCCGCGAGCACGCCACCGCCCAGCACCACCGGCGTCTGCTCACCGAGCAGTTCGAGCCGGGCCAAGGCGACCGTGGCCATGGTGACCACCTCCTCCGCCTGCCGGGCGACGATCGCGCGCGCGATCTCGTCGCCCGACTCGGCCACCGCGAAGAGCAGCGGCGTCAGCTCGTGGCGCCGCGCCGGGGCGATCCGCCCCAGATGAACCGCCTCGATCAGCTCGTACATGGTGACCAGGCCGAAGTGCTCGGGCAGGGCACGAGCCAGGGCCGTCGGCGTGCCGCGGCCGTCCTCCGCGCGCGCCGCCCACCACATCGCCTCCAGCGACAGATCACTGCCGCCGCCCCAGTCGCCGGAGATCCGGCCGATCGCGGGGAACCGCGCCGTGCGGCCGCCATGGCCAAGCCCCGCGCAGTTGATGCCCGCGCCGCATACGACGGCGACGCCGGTCGGCTCGCCGTCGTCCGCGACCCCGGCCCGCAGCAGCGCGAAGGTGTCATTGGCGACTGTGACACTCGCCCCCCAGCCCTGGGCCGCCAACAGCGGCGTCACCTGCTCCTCCTCGGCCGGGAGATCCACATTGGCCAGGCAGGCCGAGACATGCTCGGTGGACGGCGGCCCGTCGAACCCGGCGGCCCGCGCCGCCCGCGCCACCAGCGGGGCGAGCGAGGCCACCGCGGCCTCGGCGCCCACCACGGGCGGCTGGAAGCCGCCGCCGCGCGCGGTGCCGAGGACCGCGCCGTCCGGGCCGACCAGCGCCACATCGGTCTTGCTGTTGCCCGCGTCGACCGCCAGGACGGACGCGCGCGGTGGGTGGGCGGTCACATTCTGGGACTGCTTCAGGCCCACGCCAGGTGCTCCCGGTTGTGTGCGATGAGGGTGTCGGTCAGCTTCTCGGCGTACTCGATCTGGCCGATCAGAGGATGGGCCAGCAAGGCGTCGAAGACCCGCTCGCGGCCGCCCTTCAACGCCGCCTCCAGCGCCAGGTCCTCATACGCCGTGACATGGGCGACCAGCCCCGCGTAAAGAGGCTCCAGAGGGGTGACGGGCAGCGGGCTCGCGCCGCGCGCGTCCACGGCCGCGGGGACCTCGATCACCGCGTCGTCCGGGAGGAAGGGCAGCGTGCCCCGGTTGAACGTGTTGACGATGCGCACCTCGCCAGTGTCCCGCAGCAGGGACGAGGTCAGATCGACCGCCGCCTCCGAGTAGAAGGCGCCGCCGCGCTTGCCCAGCAGCTCGGGCTTCTCGTCCAGCGTCGGGTCGGCGTACATCTCCAGCAGCCGCCGCTCGATCGCCGCGACCTCGGCCGCCCGCGACGGCTTCGTCTTCAGCTCCCGTACGACCGCGTCGTGCTGGTAGAAGTAGCGCAGATAGTACGAGGGGACGACGCCGAGGCGGTCGATCAGCGCACGCGGCATCCGCAGATCGTCGGCGATTGCGTCGCCATGCTCGGCCAGCAGCTTGGGCAGCACATCCTCGCCGCCCGGTCCGCCGAGCCGCACCGCACGCTCCCAGGTGAGGTGGTTGAGGCCCACGTGATCGAGCGACACCTCGTCCGGGGCCACGCCCAACAGCTTCGCGAACTTCCGCTGGAAGCCGATCGCGACATTGCACAGCCCGACCGCCCGGTGCCCCGCCGTCAGCAGCGCGCGGGTCACGATGCCGACCGGGTTGGTGAAGTCCACGATCCATGCGCCGGGGTTGCGGCGGCGCACCCGCTCGGCGATGTCCAGCACCACCGGAACCGTGCGCAGCGCCTTGGCGAGCCCGCCCGCGCCGGTGGTCTCCTGCCCGACGCAGCCGCACTCCAGCGGCCAGGTCTCGTCCTGGTCGCGGGCGGCCTGCCCGCCGACGCGCAGCTGCAGCAGGACCGCGTCCGCGCCGTCCACGCCCGCGTCCAGGTCATCGGTCCAGGAGATCCGGCCGGGGTGGTCCTGCCTGGCGAAGATCCGCCGCGCCAGCCCGCCGACCAGCTCGAGGCGGTCGGCGGCCGGGTCGACCAGGACCAGCTCCTCCATCGGCAGCACATCCCGCAAGCGGGCGAATCCGTCGACGAGTTCGGGGGTGTAGGTGGACCCGCCACCCACCACTGCGAGCTTCAACCCTTGACTCCTGTCAGTGTGACGCCTTCGACGAAGGCTTTCTGAGCGAAGAAGAAGACGATGATGACGGGGGCCATGACCAGCAGTGTCGCGGCCATCGTCAGATTCCAGTTGACGCTGTGCGCGCTCTTGAAACTCTCCAGGCCGTACGACAGCGTCCAGGCGCCCGGATTCTGCGCGGCATAGATCTGCGGGCCGAAGTAGTCGTTCCAGCAGTAGAAGAACTGGAACAGCGCGACGGCCGCGATACCCGGCTTGGCCATGGGCACGATGATCCGCAGCAGCGTCCGCAGCTCCCCGCAGCCGTCCACCTTCGCGGATTCCAGGTATTCCCCGGGGATCGTCAGCAGGAACTGCCGGAGCAGAAAGATGGAGTACGCGTCGCCGAACGCCATCGGAATGATCAGTGGCCACAGCGACCCCGACAGATGGAACTGCTGGGCCCACACCAGATACATCGGCACCACCACGACCTGCGGCGGCAGCATCATCGTGGAGATGACCAGAATCATGGCGGTGCGACGGCCACGGAAGCGGAACTTGGCGAGCGCATAGGCGACCGGTACCGAGGAGATCAGCGTGAACGCCGTGCCGAGTCCGGCGTATATCAGGGAATTGCGCCACCAGTCCAGAAAGCCAGGGGTGTTGAAGACCTCGGTGTAATTGGACCAGTGCCATGTGTCGGGCCACAGATCGCCGCTCATCGCCTGGCTGTCACTCATCACCGAGGTCAGAAAGACGAAGACGAACGGCAGCACGAAGAAGAGCGCGGCGGCGATGGCGACCGCGTGCACGGCGATCCAGTGCAGTACGGCCTTGCGGCGGGCGGCCGGAGCGGAGGAGGGG
>NZ_MUNE01001209.1 GCF_002154605.1 Streptomyces milbemycinicus
ACATCGGCCGGCCCCCGGGTTTGATCGCATCGGCCAGATCGCCCCGGAGCGTGAAGTCCTTGTAGAAGGAGAACACGCGGAACTGCGTCTCCTGGCTCTGGGCGGTCAGCAGCACCGGACCGTAGAACACCGACTGGACGGTGGGATCGTCCAGGGCCCGCTCGATGCGCAGGCTGTTGGGGGCGGAGATCCGTACCCGGTCGCCGGGCCGCCAGTCCCTGCTCAGGGAGAGATAGCTGCCGGGCTCCGCCTCGGCCCGCTGCCGGACCCCGTTGACCGTGACGGTGAAGCCCGCCGTGGCCCAGGCCGGAACGCGCAGCCTCAGGTCGAGCCGCCCGCTGCCCTCGCGGAACGTCAGGGTACGGACACCCTCGGCCGGGAAGTCGCTCGACTGCTCGATCACGAAGCCCCGCTCCGGCCACCGCAGTGTCGAGGCGAGATAGAGGTTGACGTACAGCGCGTTGCCGTCGGCGGAGCGGAAGTACACCGAGTCCTGGTACTTGGTGTGGTTCTCCATCCCGGTGCCGCCGCAGCAGGTGCCGGTGTTGTCGAACTCGCGCCGCACCCCAGGGCCCATCCCGACGAAGTAGGTGACCTCCGGGCTGTCCGTGGCGGCGGCGTCCCGGCGGGAGGCGAGGATGTGGTTGGTCAGGCCCCGCTCGTAGTAGTCCATATAGGCGGGGTCCGGCTGGTGGAAGAACAGCTGCCGGGTGAGTTTCAGCATGTTGTACGTCGCGCAGGTCTCGGCGTTCTTGTCGTCGAGGGTGGCCGCGATGGCGCCACGGGCGCGGAACATCTCGCCCTGGCCCGTGCCGCCCAGGCTGTACATCCGGGAGCCGGTGACCATGCCCCAGAAGTTGCGGGCCGCGCTGGAGTACTCCTGCTTCGCGGTGTGGTCGAACAGCCGCAGATAGCCGGTGAACTGCGGAATGTGCTGGTTGGCGTGTCTGCCCTCCAGGATGTCGCGGTTCTCGGCGCACGCCTTCAGCAGCGCGGTGTTGTCGAAGCAGCGGGCGGCGGCGAGGTGTTCCGCCCGGCCGGTGAGGGCGTACAGGTCCGCCAGCACCTCGTTCATCCCGCCGTACTCACCGGCGATGTAGATGGACCACATGCGCTCCAGCTGGGCCGCCGGCAGATGGCCGAGCCGGCTGTGCACCCAGTCGCCCATCCCCGAGGCGATCTGAAGGGCCTGCTGGTTCCCGCCCAGGGTGTGCGCGTCGAGCAGACCGCGCATGATCTTGTGGCAGGTGTAGTACGGCGCCCAGATGGTCGGGTACGTCGTATAGCTCTCCAGCAGGATGAACTGGGTCTCCGGGTACGCCGCCAGATAGCCGGGGTGGCTGGGGATCGGCGAGCCGTGGTCGGCCAGGGCCTTCTGACACTCGCCGAGCGCGCCGACCAGGTAGTCCAGCTTGGTCTTGAGCGCGGCCTCCCTGGTGTCGGCGTACGCCTGGGCGATGAGGGTGAGGAAGTGGCCGCCGTAGTGGCCGCGCAGATTGCCGTCGGAGGTCTCCCAGCCGCCGGGCGGCCGGGCGCCGCGGGTGTCGAGCCCGGCGTTGGCCCGGAAGACGGCCAGGATGCGGTCGGCCGGGTACGACCTGGCGTAGCCGAGCATCAGATCGCGCTTGCGCCGGAAGACGCCGTCGCCGAGGGTCACCCCGTCCAGCGGGAAGGGGCGTATCGACCAGGTGTCCGGGACGGGCAACGGCCCGGCTGTGGTCCGGGACGACGCCGCGGCGTGCGCAGGCGGAATGGCGGTCGCGAGCGGGGCGGCGGCAGCGGCCCCGGCGGCGAGTCTCAGCGCGTGACGGCGGGACGTGGGGTGGGACATGCTCGTGACTCCGATCGTCGGTCGGCGGGCAGGGGGGTTACGA
>NZ_MUNE01001210.1 GCF_002154605.1 Streptomyces milbemycinicus
CGTCCGCGATCGCGTTGAAGATGAGGCGGATCTCCAGCTCCGCGAGGCTCTTGCCGAGGCAGAAGTGCGGGCCTCCGCCGCCGAAGCCCAGGTGGGGGTTGGGGTCGCGGGTGATGTCGAAGTCCTCGGGCCGGTCGAAGACCTCCGGGTCGTGGTTGGCGGAGGAGTAGAAGATGCCGACCCGCTGGCCTGCCGCGATCCGCTGTCCGCCCAGCTCGGTGTCCTGGGTGGCGGTGCGCTGGAAGGACATGACCGGGGTGGCCCACCGTACGATCTCGTCCGCGGCGGAGGCCGGACGCTCGCGCTTGAACAGCTCCCACTGGTCGGGGTGGGTGAGGAAGGCGTGCATACCGTGGCTGATGGCGTTGCGCGTGGTCTCGTTGCCCGCGACCGCGAGGAGCAGGACGAAGAAGCCGAACTCGTCGGAGGCCAGATTGCCCTGGTCCTCGGCAGCGACCAGCTGGCTGACGATGTCCTTGGCCGGGCAGGCCTTGCGGTCGGCGGCCAGGTTCATGGCGTACGAGATCAGCTCCATGGCCGACTCCGCGCCGATCTCCTCGGTGATGGCGAGCTCCGGGTCGTCG
>NZ_MUNE01001211.1 GCF_002154605.1 Streptomyces milbemycinicus
ACCCGCCCCATCGCCCCCGGCACCCCGTGGGGAACGCCGTGGGGGACCAGCTGGTTCAAGGTCACCGGGACGGTCCCCGCCGAGTGGGCGGGCCGCACCGTCGAGGCCATCCTTGACCTCGGATTCACCCCGCGCACCCCGGGCTTCCAGTGCGAGGGCCTCGTCCACGCCCCCGACGGCACCCCGGTCAAGGGACTCCACCCGCGCAACAACTACGTCGGCGTCGGCTCACCCGTGTCCGGCGGCGAGCGGATCCACTGGCGCATCGAAGCGGCCTCCAACCCGGACCTCGACGCGAGCGGCATCCCGTTCCAGCCGACGCCGATGGGCGACAAGGCCACTGCCGGTGACGCACCCCAGTACGTGCTCGGCGAGATGCGGCTGGCTGTCTTCGACGAGAGGGTCTGGAACCTGGTCATGGACCTGGAGGTGCTCGGCGAACTGATGGCGGAACTGCCCGTCGACGGGGCCCGCCGCTGGGAGATCCTGCGCGCGGTCGGCCGCGCCCTGGACGCCGTAGACCTCCA
>NZ_MUNE01001212.1 GCF_002154605.1 Streptomyces milbemycinicus
TTCGCCTTCGCGCTGGTCAACATCGCCGTGATCGTGCTGCGCCGGACCCGGCCCACGATGGAGCGCACCTTCCGGGTGCCGCTGGCGCCGCTGTTCCCGCTCGTCGGCCTCGGGCTGTGCCTGTGGATGATGGGCAGCCTGGACCGGGTGACCTGGATGGTCTTCGGCGTCTGGATGGCCGTCGGCCTTGTGCTGTACTTCGCATACGGCATGCGCCGCTCCCGACTGGCCACGGCAGAAAAGTGACATCCCCGCAGTGCGACTGAACGATCTGGACGAACGCATCGTCCACGCCCTCGCCGAGGACGCCCGCCGCAGCTACGCCGACATCGGGGAGGAAGTCGGCCTCTCCGCCCCCGCGGTCAAACGGCGGGTGGACCGGCTGCGGGCCGAGGGGGCCATCACCGGCTTCACCGTACGGGTCGACCCGGCCGCCCTCGGCTGGGAGACCGAGGGCTTCATCGAGCTCTACTGCCGCCGCAACACCTCGCCCGAGGACATCCACCGGGGCCTGAACCGCTACCCCGAGGTGGTCTCCGCATCGACCGTCACCGGCGACGCGGACGCCATCGTCCAGGTCTTCGCCTCCGATATGCGGCACTTCGAACGCGTACTGGAGCGGATCGCGGGCGAACCCTTCGTGGAGCGCACCAAGTCCGTCCTGGTCCTCTCGCCCCTTCTGCGCCGCTTCGGCTCGGGGGCTCCCGCGTAGCCCGGGGCGACCGACGCAACGAATCGCCGCAGCGGGCCCGGAAGACGTAATGAATCGACGCCAGGTGCGCAACGGACGCGCCTTGTCCGCCGATCTCGGGCCGACGTACCGTCTTTTTGGCGTTACGCCCGCCCCCTCCCCTCGCCCGAAG
>NZ_MUNE01001213.1:0-300 GCF_002154605.1 Streptomyces milbemycinicus
CGCCCAAGATCCGCGCCAGTGTCGCACGGGTGCCCTCCCGGTCGTACGGGCGGTCCGCCAGCAGCACCTGTAGGGACAGCCCGTCGATCAGGGCCACCACCGCGCGCGCCGTGGCGGCGTCGGGCACCAGTCGCGCCAGCATCCGGGCCATCTCGTCCAGGCACTCGGCGGCGATCGGCCGCAGCCCCTCATTGCGCAGGGCGGCGAAGTACAGCTCGTACTCCAGCTCCAGCCGCGCCCGTTCGCCCGTGAGCAGTTCCTCCAGCCACCGGGCCAGTTCGTCAGCGGGCAGCGCGGCCG
>NZ_MUNE01001213.1:332-910 GCF_002154605.1 Streptomyces milbemycinicus
AGCGGCGAGCCATCAGTGGGCCCCGTCGAGGTTGAGCACGACCACCCCGGCGATCACCAGCAGCACCCCGGTCACCTTGGCGGCGGTGGCGGCCTCCCCGAGGAAGAGCATGCCGATCGCCGCGATGACGGCCGTCCCGGCCCCGGCCCATATGGCGTACGCGGTGCCCATCGAGACGGTCTTGAGCGTCTGCGCGAGCAGCGCGAAGGCGACGAGATAGCCGACCGCGGTGGCCAGTGAGGGCCAGAGCTTGCTGAAGCCGTGGCTGTACTTCATCGAGGTGGTGGCCAGGATCTCGGCGGCGATCGCCCCGGCAAGTGTCAGATATCCCATGCGTACGAGTGTACACAACGATGCGTACGGCCGTACACAACCGGCGCCCGGACAACGCGAACGGCCCCCGCGCGGATCGCGCGGGGGCCGTTCGGGCGTGCGGCTCAGGTGCTGTCAGACGTTGAAGCCGAGGGCGCGAAGCTGCTCACGGCCGTCGTCGGTGATCTTGTCGGGGCCCCACGGCGGCATCCAGACCCAGTTGATGCGCAGCTCGTTGACGATGCCTTCGGTGGCCGACTTCGCCT
>NZ_MUNE01001214.1:0-382 GCF_002154605.1 Streptomyces milbemycinicus
TAACTTCGCGGCATTGGATTGTCGCTGCCCACACCCAACTCCGCCTCGCCCGCCCTCTGGTGACTGACCTGCGACGCCCATGGGAGAAACCGGCCGAACCGAACAGGCTCACCCCCGCCCGGGTCCGCCGCGGGTTCCGACACCTGCACGCCAGAACCTCAACGCCAGCCGCAGTGCCGAAACCCTCCCAGCCCGGCCCCGGTCGCCCGCCCGGCTCGAAGAACCGCCGCCCCGCGAACCGCTACGACGTGGGCCTACTCCTAGCCGTCGGCCAGCCCTACCGCCGACCAACCCATCACAAGGTCGGGACCAAACCACGCCGCACCGGATAAATCACAAGCTTAAAAAAGCACTTGCTCTACATCAAGTACTAGATCAAGCG
>NZ_MUNE01001214.1:529-824 GCF_002154605.1 Streptomyces milbemycinicus
CGCCCCGTTCGTGTGCAGGGAGGGCTCGGTGAGGGCTTAAAAGAGGGTAATGACGCTCCCACTTGCCGGATTGGTTCCATCCGTTCTGCCAACCCAACCGAGGACTAGGGGAGTTGCTGTGGCGCGTTCCCGCGGGCGTCACATCGCGAATGCCCGGTGCTACTCTCTTCTGCGCGATGACGAAAATATTCCTGATCACGGGGGGTGTGATCGCGTGCAGGCCAAGTACAGGGCTTCGGCCATCGCGTTGACGGCGTCGTTGCTGCTGGGGGGCTCGATGGCGCTGGCGCCGACG
>NZ_MUNE01001215.1 GCF_002154605.1 Streptomyces milbemycinicus
CGCGCGCCGACGATCGGCGCGGTGACGCCGGGGCGGTCGCGGACCCAGGCCAGCGCCACATGCAGCGGGGTGGTCGCCAGGCCGTCGGCGGCGGTGGAGACCGCCTCGACGATCCGGCTCGCTTCCTCGTCGAGGTACGGGGCGACGAAGGCCGCCAGTTGCTCGGAGGCGCCGCGCGAGTCGGCCGGGGTCGTGTGGCGGTACTTGCCGGTCAGCACCCCGCGGCCCAGTGGGGAGGAGGGCAGTATGCCCAGGCCCAGGTCCAGGGCGGCGGGCAGCACCTCCCGCTCGATTCCGCGCTGCAGCAGCGAATACTCCATCTGCGTGCTGGCGAGCCGGGTGTGCGTGCCGGACGAGGCGAGCTGCCAGGTGGCCGCCTTGGCGAGCTGCCAGCCGGAGAAGTTGGACACCCCCACATACCGCGCCCGCCCGCTGCTGACCGCGATGTCCAGCGCCTGAAGCGTCTCCTCGATCGGGGTGACCGGGTCGAAGGCGTGCACCTGCCACAGATCGACATAGTCGGTGCCGAGCCGCGCGAGTGAGCCGTCGAGCGCGGCCAGCAGATGGCCTCGCGAGCAGTCGAAGCGGCGGTCGGGGTCGGGGACGCTGCCCGCCTTGGTGGCGATCTGCAGATCGC
>NZ_MUNE01001216.1 GCF_002154605.1 Streptomyces milbemycinicus
CCTCCGCCCGCACATGCCCGCCAGGGGCGGGTGGGATGGGCCGCTCATGGTCGTCGGAGGCGTCGGGGCGCGGTCAGGCGGGCGTGCAGGGTGCGGGCGGAGGTGTCGGTGAGGGCGGCGATCTGGTCGACGATGGCGCGCAGGCGCGCCGTGTCGTCTCCGGCGGCGTCCGCCTCGTCGTACAGGGCACGGAACTGGGGGTCCAGGCCGAGGGGGGCGCGGGCGGTCAGGGCTTCGCCCAGTTCGGCGATGATGACGCGCTGGTCGGCGCGGACCGCTTCTTGGTCGGCGCGCTGCATGACATAGCGGTCGGCGACCGCCTTCAGGACCGCGCATTCCAGGCGCGCCTCGCGCGGGACCACCAGTTCGGCGCCGTAGCGGGTGAACCGGCCGGTGCCGTAGGCGGCGCGGGTGGCGCCTTCCGCGGCGAGGCAGAAGCGGCCGATGAGCTGGCTGGTGGCGTCCTTGAGCCGGGCCTGGGCGACGGAGGAGCCGTCATAGCCGTGGGGCCACCACTCCTGGTCGAGCAGCCGGTCCAGGGCCTCGGCCAGTTCGTCGGCCTCGGCGCCCGGGGCGTAGCGGGCGGCCGCGACCGCGAACACCTCGCGGCGCTCGGGCTCGGCAAGCAGCAGACCGGGGTCGAGGTGGCCGGCGTGCAGGCCGTCCTCGACGTCGTGGACCGAGTACGCCACATCGTCGGACCAGTCCATGACCTGGGCCTCGAAGCACGTGCGGCGCTCGGGCGCGCCCTGCCGGAACCACGCGAAGACCGGGATGTCGTCCTCGTACACCCCGAACTTGCGCGAGCCGGGGTCGCTGGGGTGCCCGCCGCGCGGCCAGGGGTATTTGGTGGCGGCGTCGAGCGCGGCGCGGGTGAGGTTGAGCCCCACGCTCACCGGCGCGCCGGTGTCCGGGTCGGCGACGAACCGCTTGGGCTCCAGCCGGGCCAGCAGCCGCAGCGACTGGGCGTTCCCCTCGAAGCCGCCGCAGGCCTCGGCGACCTCGTTGAGCGCCTGCTCGCCGTTGTGCCCGAAGGGCGGATGGCCCAGGTCGTGGGCCAGGCAGGCCATCTCCACCAGGTCCGGGTCGCAGCCGAGCGCGGCGCCGAGCTCCCGGCCCACCTGGGCGCACTCCAGGGAGTGGGTCAGCCGGGTGCGCGGGGTGGCGTCCCAGGCGGGGGCACCGGCACCGGGGCCCCCGCCTGGGA
>NZ_MUNE01001217.1 GCF_002154605.1 Streptomyces milbemycinicus
CCACAAAGCCCGCCCGCCCGGACCGCCCGACCCGCCCGGACCATCCGGCCCGGCCGACGGGCGTACGGACCGCGGTCAGCACCCCGGCGGCCAGGATCATCAGCACACAGCCGACCGTCAGCAGCCACACCCGGCCGTCCAGCTCCGCGAGGCGCGCGACCGTGATCGGCTCGTTGTGCTCGTTGGCCAGCAGATCGTCGAGCGGATCGGGCAGCACCCGCACCAGCGCCCCGCTCGCCCCGCCGTGCCAGGGCACGAACAGCCCCAGCGGCACCCCGAGCCACACCCCGTTCGGCGCGCCGAGCAGCGCCGCCCCGAGGACCAGACGGGGGTGGTCGTCGCCGATCGCCGCGTACAGCGCCGCCGCGAGACCCGCCCCGACCGCCAGCACCAGCACCCCGCACAGCGCGGAAGCGGCCGGCCGGACGGTACGGTGCGCCGCCTCCAGGCCGTGCGGCACCGGCGCGCGGCGGGCGACGAGCAGCGCGATGAGCAGCACCGCGACGACCCAGACCGCGCCGCCGAGCACCGAACGCCCCGCCTCGACGGTGAACCCCACCGCCGCCTTGGCGTCGATGAGCCGCTGGATCCGGTCCGGCAGCAGCCCGCTGCCGATGTCCGCGATATCGCCGAGCTCGCCGGGGAGTTTTTCGAGCAGCCCGCCCTGCTCCTGCTTCGATTTGCCCGCCACACCGAGCGTCGAGGCGTCGATTGTGACGGTATCGTTGCCGACCCACGTGAGCCCGGCGAGCACCAGCAGAAAGAGCAGGACCACCGCCCCCGCCCGGGTGGCCAGTTCGGCCCCGTCGATCACCGCCCCCGCCCCGCGCAGCGACCGTACGAACAGCCAGCCCAGCAGCAGCGCGCCCACCAGGCTGATGCCCAGGGGCGCGATATCGACGGCCGAATGGGCCTGGGCGCCGGTCAGCCCGAACGCCTTCACATCCCCGGACGGGGTGACCGCGCCGCCGACCGCGAGCACCATCGCGGCCGCCGTCATGGGGCCGAGCGCG
>NZ_MUNE01001218.1 GCF_002154605.1 Streptomyces milbemycinicus
CCGCGGGGCCGACGGGGCTGGTGGGGCTGGTGGGGCCGGCGGGTCTGGCGGTGAGGTCGACGGTGGCGTATGCGGGGTGTGTGGCGTGGAAGCAGTTGAGGAAGGCGGGCCCGCGCGGGTCTCGGCGGATCTCGCTCACCAGCCCGGTCACGGGGCTGATCAGATGCCCGTACGTCTCCATGATCCGCCGCGGTGGGCTGTCGGCGATCTGCCACGGGGCGTCGTCGTCGGCTGTGACCAGGGTCAGGGGCGCCCGTATCCGTGCCGCGACCAACCGCGGGTCGCCGCAGGCGGGGCACTGCGGGCGGCGGCTGACCGCGTGGTGCTCCAGGGCGGAGGTGAGGGTGTCCAGGGTGCACAGCGCGCGCTGCCCCGGGTGGCGGTGCCCGGCCAGCCAGGTGGCGGCCTCCAATGCGGCCAGTTGCAGTGCGGCGGCCCGGCTGGCGGTCAGCGACGCGGGCGGGCGCGGCACCGGGCCCTGGCGGCCGAGTCTGTGCTGGAGGTGCGCCTCGGCCTGCCGCCGCCGCCATAACCGGTCGGACAGACAGGTCCAGCACGGGTCGTCCTGGGCGCCGAGGAACGGGCCGATCCACGCCGTCGTGCCGACCGGCTTGACCGGCAACCAGCGGCGGCCGGACGCCCGGTGCTCGGCGTCGAGCGCCGCGAGGCGTGGATCGAGGTAGTCGTCACAGACCACAAGAGTGAGATACCCGTCGCCGTGTTGACGCTTGTCGATTTGACATGCCCCGTGCCCGTCCCCGGGGCCCGCCCCGAACTCGATTCCCTGCACGGCGCGGATGCCCGCCGCCCGCAGCGCCTGGACG
>NZ_MUNE01000122.1 GCF_002154605.1 Streptomyces milbemycinicus
GCGGGCCCGTGCGCGTCGGTCAGGAGCATCTGACCCTGAGCACCCACTCCAAGGCGCTGAAGCGGACGCTGCGCGGGGTGTACCCGCGGCTGGACGCGGTCACCACCGTCACCCAGGCGGACGCCGAGACGTACCGGGACCAGATGCGGCTGCCGGGCGTACGGCTGGAGGCGGTGCCCAACAGCGTGCCCGAACCGGGTCTTGAGCCCGCCGACGGCACCGGCAAGTGGGTCGTGGCGGCCGGCAGGCTCGCCCCGGTGAAACGCTACGACCTGCTGATACGGGCGTTCGAGAAGGTCAGCGCGGTACGCCCCGACTGGCGGCTGCGGATCTACGGCGGCGGCGACCAGCGGGGCAAGCTGCGGGCCCTGATTGACCGGCTCGGCCTCTACAACCACATCTATCTGATGGGCCCGGCCAACCCGCTGGACCCGGAGTGGGCCAAGGGCTCGATCGCCGCCGTGACCTCCAGCATGGAGTCCTTCGGGATGACCATCGTCGAGGCGATGCGCTGCGGTCTTCCCGTGGTCTCCACCGACTGCCCGCACGGGCCCGCGGAGATCATCGACGACGGCGTGGACGGCCGTCTGGTCCCCACCGGAGATGTCGACGCCATCGCCACGGCCCTCCTGGGCCTCATCAACGACGACGAACTGCGGCAGCGGATGGGCCAGGAGGCGCTGAAGCGCTCCGCCCGCTTCGACCCGTCCCAGGTGGCCGGGCGCTATGAGTCGCTTTTCGCCGACCTCATGGGGCGCGGCACCATGCGCGGCACCCTGCACCGCGCCCGCGGCACCCTCCTCAGCGGTGTGTTCGCGACGAAGGACGTGGGCCACTCGATGTTCGGAAGGGCGCGTACCGCATGAGCGATGCAAGCACGGCCGCCGAGTTCGCCCCGCCGCGCGCCGACTGCGTGGCGGACTCCGCCGGCGGGCTCACCTTCCAGATCGCGGATTGGGTCCGTCCCGGGCTGGACGGCGGCCCGGACGCCGCGCTGGTGCTGGTGCGCCGGGGCGCGGACCCCGGCCCCGAGGGCGAGGTGCGGCTGCCGCTGGCGCCCACCGAGGACGGCAGGCTGCAGGCCGCGCTGCCGAGCACGGTGCCGCTGCGCGAGGGGCGCTGGGAGGTCCATATGGCCCGCGGCGAGGCCGAAACGCAGCGGCTCGCGCCGGGGCTGAACGATCTGCGCTCGCTCGTCGACCGCAAACCGGGCCCCAGCACCTCGCCGCTGGCCGTCCGCATCCCGTACCCGACCAAGCACGGCAACCTCTCGCTGCGCAGCTGGCGCCGCGCCCCGCACGCCGAGGCGGGGGAGCTCCGCGCCGAGGGCGGCGGGCTGGCGGTGCGCGGCCGGCTGTACCGGGTGGAGCACCCGGCCGAGTGGCTGGCCGGTGCGGTCGCCGAGGCCCGCTTCCGGTCCGAGCCTTCGCGGGTGTGGACGGGGCGACTGGAGATCAACGGCGGCAACGGCGCGGACGGCGCGGAGTTCTCCTTCGCGCTGCCGCTCGCGGAGTTGGCGGACGGCTGGAAGGGCGGCGAGGAGGCGTGGGACCTGTGGCTGCGCCCGGCCGACCCGGACGCCGCCCCGGCGCGGCTGGCGCGGATCCTGGACGACGTGCCGGACAAGAAGGAGATCTTCACCTACCCGGCACAGCCCATCGCCGCTCCGCACGGCGCCGCGAAGGCCGGTCCGTACTACACCGTCAACAACGATCTGGCGGTGCGCGTCGAGAGCGCCTAGCGAGCGCGGGGTCCTTACGGGCGGGCCGGTATTAATCTGGGCATAAGGTGCGCATAAGGAGTGTGCGCCAGGGGTGTGCATCAGGGTGTACACCAGGGGAACTCGCACCGCGGAGGTGTGAACGATGATGCCTGTCCTTCTGGTCCTGCTTCTCGCGGTGGTCCTGTTCGGAGTCGGATTCGTCGTCCAAGCGCTGTGGTGGATCGCCCTCGCGGTCCTGGTGGTCTGGCTGCTCGGCTTTGTGTTCCACCGCACCGGGGCGGCCGGCGGACACCGGACGCACTGGTATCGCTGGTGAGCGGTGACGGCAGCGGCTGACGCCGCCAACCCAGCCACCGAGGACAACAGCTGTCCTCGGTGGCTGGCACACTCGGCGCCATGTTGGAGACCTCCGCACGCCTGCTCCGCCTGCTCTCCCTGCTGCAGGCCCACCGCGAGTGGTCCGGCGGCGAGCTCGCCGACCGCCTCGGGGTGACCACGCGCACTGTGCGCCGCGATATCGACCGGCTGCGCGAACTCGGCTATCCCGTGCACTCCAGCCCCGGGACGGCCGGTGGCTATCAGCTCGGCCCGGGCGCCCAGCTGCCGCCGCTGCTGCTCGACGACGAGGAGGCGGTGGCGGTCGCGGTCGGGCTGCGCCAGGCGGCGGGCGGCGGGGTGGAGGGCATCGAGGAGACGTCGGTGCGCGCGCTCGCCAAGCTGGAACAGGTGCTGCCGGACCGGCTGCGCCGCCGGGTGAGCGCGCTGAGCGCCTTCACCGTGCCCATGGTGGGCGGATTCCAGGGCCCCACGGTCGACCCGGAGGTGCTGACCGAGCTGGCGAACGCCTGTCGGGACTGCCGTCAGCTGCGCTTCGAGTACCGCGCCCACGGCGGCGCCGTCAGCCGCCGCACCGCCGAGCCGCACCGGCTGGTGGCCGCGCAGCGCCACTGGTACCTCGTCGCCTGGGATCTGGACCGGGGCGACTGGCGTACGTTCCGGGCCGACCGCATCACCCCGACGCCGCCGCACGGCCCGCGCTTCGCCCCGCGCCGGCCGCCCGCCGAGGACCTGGCCGCGTATGTCCGCGAGGGCGTGTCCACCACCGTGTACGCCGCGAAGGCCACCGTACTGCTGCGGGTGTCCGCCGAGCGCGCGGCCGAGCGGGTCCCGCCGGCGGCCGGGGTGCTGGAGCCGGTCGACGAGCACAGCTGTCTGCTGCACACCGGCGCCGGGAGCCTGGACGTCATGGTGGTCCATATCGCCCTGATGGGGGTGGACTTCGAGGTGCGGGAGCCGCCCGAGCTGAACGATCACATCCGGGAGCTCAGGGACCGTCTGACCCGGGCCCTGAACTGATCGGGCCGTGCCCCGGGCCGATCGGGCCCCGCGGCCCCGGCCCCCGCTCCGCCTCCGCGGCCGGGGCGAACCGTGGGTGGTGCAGATCGAAGGCGGGGGACTCGGAGCGGATCCGCGGCAGGGCGAGGAAGTTGTGCCGGGGCGGCGGACAGGAGGTCGCCCACTCCAGGGAGCGGCCGAACCCCCAGGGGTCGTCGACCGTCACCTCGGCGCCGTGCTTGCTGGTCTTCCAGACGTTGTAGAGGAACGGCAGCGTGGACATGCCCAGCAGGAAGGAGCCGATGGAGGAGACGGTGTTGAGGGCGGTGAAGCCGTCGGCCGCCAGATAGTCGGCGTAGCGGCGCGGCATGCCCTCGGCACCCAGCCAGTGCTGCACCAGGAAGGTGGTGTGGAAGCCGACGAACAGCGTCCAGAAGTGGATCCGGGCGAGCCGTTCGTCGAGCAGTTTGCCGGTGAACTTCGGCCACCAGAAGTAGAAACCCGCGAACGTCGCGAAGGTCACCGTCCCGAAGACGACGTAGTGGAAGTGGCCCACCACGAAGTAGGAGTCGGTGACGTGGAAGTCCATCGGTGGCGACGCCAGGATCACCCCGGTCAGCCCCCCGAACAGAAAGCTGACGAGAAAGCCGACCGCCCACAGCATCGGCGATTCGAAGGACAGCGAGCCGCCCAGCATCGTGCCGATCCAGTTGAAGAACTTCACCCCGGTCGGCACCGCGATCAAGAAGGACAGCAGCGAGAAGAACGGCAGCAGCACCGCGGCGGTCGCGAACATATGGTGCGCCCACACCATCATCGACAGCGCGGTGATGGCGATCGTCGCGCCGATCAGCGTCACATAACCGAACACCGGCTTACGGGAGAAGACCGGAATGATCTCGGTGATGATGCCGAAGAACGGCAGCGCGATGATGTACACCTCGGGGTGGCCGAAGAACCAGAACAGATGCTGCCACAGCAGCGCGCCGCCGAATCGGGCGTCGAAGACCACCGCCCCGAACCGCCGGTCCGCCTCCAGGCAGAGCAGCGCCGCCGCCAGCACCGGGAACGCCATCAGGATCATGATCGAGGTGAAGAGGGTGTTCCAGGTGAAGATCGGCATCCGGAACATCGTCATGCCCGGGGCGCGCATCGTGACGATGGTCGTCAGGAAGTTCACCGCGCCGAGGATGGTGCCGAACCCCGCCAGCGCAAGCCCCATGATCCACATATCGGCGCCCACACCGGGGGAGCGGACCGCGCTGTTGAGCGGGGCATACGCGGTCCAGCCGTAATCCGGACCGCCCCCGGGCAGCGCCAGACCGCACAGCACGATGATTCCGCCGAACAGAAAGAACCAGTACGAGAGCATGTTCAGACGCGGAAAAGCCACATCCGGCGCGCCGATCTGAAGCGGCATGATCTCGTTGGCGAACCCCGCGAAGGCCGGCGTCGCGAACAGCAGCAGCATGATCGTGCCGTGCATGGTGAACGCCTGGTTGTACGCCTCGTTCGACAACAGCTGCAGCCCGGGCCTGGCCAACTCGGCGCGCATCACCATCGCCAGCGCCCCCGCCACCAGGAAGAAGCCGAACGCGGTGATCAGATAAAGATGCCCGATCTTCTTGTGGTCCGTGGTCGTCAGCCAGTCCACCAGCACCTGGCCCACGCCCGGCACCCGCGCCGGTCCGGCAGCCGCCGCCTGTGCGGTCTCCGTCCCCATCGGCGCTCCCTTGAGGTAATTTCAGCGGGATTTGGGCTGTGGCCATGATGCGCACGACGGGCGCGCGGGCGCGAGGCTCCGCCCCTCGCATCACTCGGTCGGCGGCACCCGGGTGCCGTAGCCGGGTAGGGCGCCCGGGTACCGCCGATCGGCCGGGAATCCCGTGGTTCCCGACTCGGTCATTTTGTGGCGGAATTGTGTATTCCGTGGGCGTGGCCGGTCGATTTCCGCCGGGCTTCGGGAATTTACTCGGGAGTTGCTGTGAGCCGCTCTCCGCCAATACCGGAGCGGCGTCAATGCGAGAGATTCACCGGGGAAGCCGGCGAAAACTCGCCGTCACCTTCATGCCGTCAACACGGAACACGGACGAGTGACAGAGAAGGAAGTAAACCCGGGCGTGTTTTCTGTGACACAAGTGTGACGAGTGGGGGACGCGATACGGGTGAGCATGTGACAGCGGTCGGGGAGAGTCGGTTCCACCGCCGAGTCGCGGCGCATACGGTGGCGTCATGGCACCTGTACCGACGCCCTCCGCCGAACCCGACGACGATCTCGACAGCTATGTGGGCCTCGACGCCCGGACCGCCCAGGAGCGAGCTCGTGGGCGGGGCTGGAGCACCGTGCGCACGCTTCCGACGGGCGCGATCATCACCATGGAGTATCTGCGGGGGAGGATCAACTTCGAGGTGGCCGACGACACCGTCAAGCGCTGCTGGAAGGGGTGACGGCGGGGCGCATACGCCGAGCCGGCCGATACGGCGCGGCTGATACGGCGCGCTGATACGGCGCGGCTGATACGGCGGCGGCCCCGGACGCTCGACGGGAGCGTCCGGGGCCGTGGTGCGATCGGAGGGCGGCGGGGAGAGGCGTGCGTACCGTCCCCGCGGGCCCAGCTGCCGTACCGGCGGATCAGCCGCCGGTGCTGGCCGCGCGCCCGCGGCCGGCGGCCGGGCCCAGCGGCGCCGTGGCGCGCGGCACCCGGTCGGCGTGCGGCGGGCGGCGGCTGCCGCCAGGGGCGCCGGCCCGCTCGGCGCGGATCGGATGCGGCCGCAGCGGGTGGTGCGGCCGGGCCTCGGACGTATGCGCCGCGACACCGCTCGGCCGGCCTCCGACGCCCACCGTCTCGCGGGCCGGCAGCTCGTCGTCGTGCGCCGCCGTACGCGGGGTGGCCAGGGTCGAACCGGCCACCGGCCGCGACAGCGGCCGCGGCGCCGACGCCCGGTCCCGGTACTCGAGCACCTTGCGGTACATGGCCCGCAGCAGCACCTCGGCGCGCGCCATGGCCGGCTCCAGCCACGGCAGCGCCAGCAGCACCAGCACCCCGGCCGCCCAGCCGAGCACCACATCGCTGACCCAGTGGGTGCCGAGGTAGACGGTGGTCATGCCGACGCCGAAGGCGAAGATCGCCGCGATGACCGAGGCGATCCTGCGGGCGTGGGGAGTGGTCGCCAGATAGGCCAGCACACCCCAGGTGACCACCGCGTTCGCGGTGTGACCCGAAGGAAATATATCGCCGTTGCCCCACATCTCATTGGAGCCGACGCTGGTCGCGTAGTGCGGACCGAGCCTGCCGAGGCCGAGCTTGACGGACCCGACGGTGATGTTGAGCAGCAGCAGGGAGGTCCCCAGCACGATCAGCGGGCGCAGGGTGCGCTGCTTGTAGCAGCACCAGCCGATCCAGGCGGTCACCGCCACCGCGGTGGGGCCGCGCTGGCCCATGACCACGAAGTAGTCCAGGAAGGTGTGGATCTCCGGCCAGTGCTTGTACGGCCGGAACAGCATGACCTGCCAGTCGAGCCGCACCAGCCACGAGGTGGTGAGCACCCCGATCACGGTCGCCGCGTACACAGCGAGGGTGGACCCGAGCAGCCAGCGGCGTGTTCGGGTCATGCGCGGTCGCGCCAGATCGGTCGGGCGCCCCTTCACCTGAGGGAGCTTGTCATCGGTACGCACTCAATCGACGTTACATTGCGTGACAGGCCGCTTCGGTCGATCACGTCGCTTTGTGATGACGATGTGATGTGGAGTGTGTCTCGTCCTGGGTTTTTGAACTCGCCATTCGGGCGGAAATCCGCGGGTGATCGCGGCTTTTCCGGGAGCCGCCTTCCCGAACCGGCTCCCCGACTTCTTTATGGAATTCTTACAGGGTCGTTTATCGGCGATTAGCCGGGGCGTTCCTTGGAGTTTCCCCAGCCGTCGCCCGGCTGCCGGACCGCCCCCCGGCCCCCTCACGGCGGGCCCGTCCCGGTCAGCCAGAAGGCCCCGTACGCCGCCGAGGCGAGCCCCACCGACCCCAGGATCAGCACGGCCCTGGCCGTACGCAGACGCGCGAGGGCGGCCGCGAGCGGCAGCAGGATCGGGAAGGCGGGGAGCAGCAGCCGCGGCTTGGAGCCGAAGTAGCCCTTCGCGGTCAGCGCGAGGGCCAGCACCACCCCGGCGTACACCAGCAGCGGCAGCGGGTCGCGCCGCCGTACGCACCGGATGAACACCCAGATCAGCAGGGCCACGCCGGTCAGCATCGCCAGCCCGGCCGCAAAGCCCGGCCCCGCCAGCAGGTCCCAGGTGAAGCGCGCGAAGGCCACACCGCCGTCGAAGCCGTTCCGCCAGCCGCTCTGGACGTCGAGATAGCCGGTGACGCTGCCGGTCCGCACCCCCACCCACACCACATAGCCCAGCCAGCCGAGCGGCGCGACGGCCACGCCCAGCAGCATCCGCCGGTGCTCGCGCCCTGCGAGGCGCCCTACGAGGCGCCCTACGAGGCGCCATGCGAGGCGCCATGCGGGGCGCCACCGCCCGGCGGGCAGCAGGGAAGCGGCCGCCGTGATCCACACCGCCGCGATCACCGCCGCCCCCACCGGCCGGGTCAGCCCGGCCGCCGCCGCCAGGGACCCGGCCCACACCCATCGCCCGGTGAGCAGCGCGTACACCGCCCAGGCGGCCAGCGCGGTGAACAGCGATTCGGAGTACGCCATCGACTGGACGATGCCGACGGGCAGCACCGCCCACAGCACCACCAGCGCCGTGCCCACGCGCCGCCCG
>NZ_MUNE01001219.1 GCF_002154605.1 Streptomyces milbemycinicus
TGGGTGGGCTGGAGGCCGAAGGTGGTGAAGGCGGTGCGGGGCGGGAGGGGGTAGACGGGTTCGGTGGTCAGCGAGTTGAGGATGACGGCGGAGCGCCAGGCGGCGAGGCCGAGGTCGGGGGCGCCGACGCCGTGGGCGTGGCGCTGGGCGTTCTGGACGTAGATGGGGCCCTTGACGATGGGGTCGAGGACGATGCGGTGGTGTTCGTCGATGCGGGGGCGTTCGCGGGAGTCGCGGCGGATGTAGGGGTCGAGGGCGGCGATGATGGTGTCGATGCGCCGTTCGCGGTGGCCGGTGGCGAGGATGACGGCTTCGGTGATGTGGCGGCTGCGGGCGCCCTGTTGGGCGTGTTCGAGGTGGAGTTCGAGGCGGGCGGCGGCGATGCGGCCTGCGGTGCGGACGGTGACGCCGGGGGTGAGGACGGTGTCGGGCCAGCCGCCGTGCCGGGTGCGGCGGTAGAGCTCGTCGTGGATCTCCGCCATGGTGTCGTGGGCGATGCCCTTGTAGAGCTGCCATTGGCGGGGCAGCAGTTGGTCGCGTACGCATTCGGGCAGGGCGTGGAAGTAGCGGGCGTAGTCGGGGGTGAAGTGTTCGAGGCCGAGCTTGCTGTATTCCATGGGGGCGAAGGCGGGGGTGCGGGTGAGCCAGTGGAGGCCTTCGGCGCCGGGGGGCCGGTTGCGGAGCAGGTCGAGGAAGACCTCGGCGCCGGACTGGCCGGAGCCGACGACGGTGATATGGCCGGTGGCCAGCAGCGCTTCGCGGTGTTCGAGGTAGTCGGCGGAGTGGATGACGGGCACGCCGGGGGCATCGACGAGGGGGCACAGGGG
>NZ_MUNE01001220.1:0-292 GCF_002154605.1 Streptomyces milbemycinicus
CACCACCAGCAGCCCGTCGGCGCCGAGATCCAGCACCGCCCCCACCCCCGACGGCCCCTCGGCCACCGCACCGTTCACCGCTCGGTACACCGCCGCCGAGGCACCACCGGTCACCTCCACCGGCCCGGCCTTCCCCAGCCCGCCCGGATACAGCAGCACGAGAGCCACCGCTCCCACGCCCAGCGCCACCAGCGAACCGAGCAACCGGCGGCCGTGGCCGATCTCGTACGGGGATGTGGATTCCATGCGCCCGACGCTAGGGACGACGAGCCACGGACACCCGACCCGAAAG
>NZ_MUNE01001220.1:390-1047 GCF_002154605.1 Streptomyces milbemycinicus
CCTCTGACCCCTGACGATCGTCAGGGGTCAGAGGCGCCGCTCACGTGCTGCTTCACGTACCGCTTCGTTCGGCGAGGGTGTGTGCGACAAGGGCGTTGGCGTGTCCGTGTCCGAGTCCGTGCTCGGTCTTGAGCCAGGTGACGAGCTCCATGTGCTTGGACAGGGGCGAGGAGTGGATGAGGTCCTTCCATTCCGCGATCGGGCGGCCGTACTTCTTCTCGATCGAGGGGAAGTAGCTGGCAGGGCCCTTTTCCGGTGCGGTCATGTCGCGATGTCCCGTCGTCTTTCTCGAGCAAGGGCGATGGGCGCTGTCGGACAGCGCCCATCGGGAACTAGACGGTACGGTACTCATGTAAGAACTAGACTGTCCAGTACCCAATCGGCGAAGGAGGCGATAGTGGCGCTGAACGAACAGGGTCGCTCAGCCCGCAAACGCGAGGCGATCATGGAGGCCGCGACCGCGGTGTTCTTGGAGAAGGGCTACTCCGGCACCAGCATGGACGACATCGCGAGACTCGCCGCGGTGTCCAAGCAGACCGTCTACAAGCACTTTGCCGACAAGGAGAAGCTGTTCGCCGAGATCATCCTGGCCACCAGCGGCCGGATCGACGGCATGATCGACCTGGTGGCCGGCATCCCCGCCGACCCCGAAGCCCT
>NZ_MUNE01001221.1 GCF_002154605.1 Streptomyces milbemycinicus
GCCAGCCGCCGGGCGGGGTGCCCAGCTCGCCGCGGAGAAAGCCGATGACCGAGTCGGGGATGTCGTACTTGTTCGGCTCGGCCTCGAAGTCCTCCGGCGCCACGCCGGCCCCGACCAGATGCAGCGCGAGGTCGCCGACCACCTTCGACGAGGGGGTGACCTTCACCAGGTGGCCGAGCATCCGGTCGGCGGCGGCGTACACCGCCTCGACCTCCTCGAAGCGGTCGCCGAGGCCGAGCGCGATGGCCTGGGTGCGCAGATTGGACAGCTGTCCGCCGGGGATCTCGTGGTGGTAGACGCGTCCCGTCGGCGAGGCCNNCAGGTCGCCGACGGCCTGGAGATCGAGCCCGGTGGGCCGGTCGGAGTAGTCGGTGGCGGCCACGATCGCCGACAGCGACGGCTGGCTGGTGGTGCCCGCCATGGAGGCCACCGCCCCGTCCACCGCGTCCGCACCGGACTGGATCGCCGCGAGATAGGTGGCGAGCTGGCCACCGGCGGTGTCATGGGTGTGCAGGTGCACCGGCAGGTCGAACTCCCGGCGCAGCGCGGACACCAGCTTGGCCGCGGCCGG
>NZ_MUNE01001222.1 GCF_002154605.1 Streptomyces milbemycinicus
GTCCACGGCGCGGGCGTACGGCTCGGCCGCCGGGTCCGCGAGCTACTGGGCGACGAGGCCGCTGCGCGCGCGGTCGTGCTCGGCTACGCGGAGACCGCGACGGGCCTGGGCCACAGCGTCGCGGACGGCCTGGGCCTCGCCCCCTACCTCCACTCCACCCGCCGCCCGGTCGCCGGGGTCGCCCCGGTGGGCGGCTTCGAGGAGGAGCACAGCCACGCCACATCCCACCTCCTCCTCCCCGAGGACCCCGCCCTGCTGGCCACGGACGGCCCGCTGGTTCTCGTCGACGACGAGTTCTCGACCGGCCGGACGGTGCTCAACACCATCGCCGCCCTCCACCGGCGCTTCCCGCGCGAGCGGTACGTGGTGGTGGCCCTGGTCGACATGCGCTCCCCCAAGGACCGCGCCCACCTGGACGCCTTCGCGGCCGACCTCGGCGCGCGGGTGGACCTGATCGCCTCGGCGACAGGCACGGTCCGGCTCCCCACGGGGGTCCTGGAGCGTGGGCAGCGGCTGGTGGCGGAACACGAGGCGGCGGGGGCGGGGCCTGGGG
>NZ_MUNE01001223.1 GCF_002154605.1 Streptomyces milbemycinicus
CGCGCCGCCTATCAGCTCGGCGGCATCGCCGCCATCGCCGACGGCAGCCCCATGCAGCGGTACCTGCGCGACGCCTCGGTCGTGCCGCAGCACGCCTTTCTGCAGGAGGGCATGTACGACGGCGCGGGCGCGGTCCTCATGGGCGTCCAGCCCTTCCCCGGCTACCTCTGACAGACAGGAACCCTCCATGACCCAACCCTCGAATTCCCCGCTGCGCGTGCTGTTCTGCATTGGCGTCAACCAGAACTTCTTCGACCTGCCCACCGGCCAGGGCAAGTCCGTCTGGGACGGCTTCACGACCATGCTCACCCAGCTCCACGAGCTGCCCGGGGTGACCGTCCTCGGCACCATCGACGACGACCAGCACATGGTCGGCCCCTCCGATTCCTGGCCCTGGACCTGTTACGTGCTGGCCGATGTCGTCGACCAGCCGACGGTGGCCGCCGCCTGCAACCTCTTCCGCACGGTCCAGGTCGGCGAGCACGGCCTGTGGCGCTATATGAAGATCGAGGCGCGTCTCGGCCGTCCGCTGCCCGAGCCGGAGGCCGTCCGATGAGCGCGACCCCCGACATCGGCTCGCTGGTCGATTCCGACCGCGTCGCAGGCACCCTGTACACCGACCCGGTCCTTTTCGAGCGGGAGATGGACCGGATCTTCCACCGCACCTGGGTGTGGGTGGCCCACGAGAGCGAGATCGCCAAGGCCGGCGACTTCAAGACGGCGTGGGTCGGCCGCCGCCCGGTCATCGTTACCCGGGACCGCCGCGG
>NZ_MUNE01001224.1 GCF_002154605.1 Streptomyces milbemycinicus
GCCCTGCTCGGCCCTGCCGAGCGCGCCGCTGACCAGTTCGCCGACGCGGGCGCCCGACCTGCGGGCCTCCAGATGGAGCCGGCCGACGTTGGTGCGCCCGCCGGCCAGCACGGTCAGAACGGCCGCGGGGCCCGCGGCGTAGGTGGCGACATAGCCGTCCTCACCCCGTACCAGCAGCTCGCGGAAGGCTCCCCGGCCGGTGGCGTCCGCCATCGACCGTGCCACTCCGAGGGCCGCGGCGGTCAGCGCGGCGACCCCCTCGGGCTCGACGGCGGCCGTGTCGTGTGCCAGCACCAGGCCGTCGCTGGTGGCGGCCAGGGCGCCGGTCACATGGGCGACACGGGCCCGAAGCCGCCTGAGCTCTTCCAACACCTCGGGCTCGGCGGCCAACAGATGCTTCCTCTCCGTGCGCTGCCGCAGGGTGCGCCTCATGACACCGCGCACGGGGCGGCCGGGGTGGTCGGGGGAATCACAGGTGTGCCTCCAAGGCGTCACGGAGCCGACGCAGCAGGGTGACGTCGGGTTCGGCGAAGACGGCCGCGACGGGACCGCGGCCCGGGACCGGCGGCTCGGGGGTGCGGGGCCGGGGTGTCGCCACGTGTCCGGCGGCCGCCAGCCGCCGGATGTCGATGAGGGTGTGGAAGGCGGGGCGCCCTAACTCCCGGGCGATCCCGGTGGGGATGCGGACACCGTCGGCGAGCGCCAGCACCGCGCGCTGCCGTCGGGTGACGGGCGGGGCGTATGCGTCGGGGTGGCGGGCCACCACGGGCTCCTGGTCGACCTGCGGATACGGCCACAGGCCGGCGAGCAGTTCGTGGCGGCGCCGGGTCTCCCGCTCCACCGTGTCCGCGCCCACTGG
>NZ_MUNE01001225.1 GCF_002154605.1 Streptomyces milbemycinicus
GCGGGCGAGCGGCATCCGCCGCAGCCGGCCGACCACTTGCATCCGACATCTGACTACGCTCCACCCACCCCCCTCCCCCGCGTACTTTTCACCCGCTCGAAAACCACCCGCATGCCGTGCAGTACGACCATGGCCGCCCCCGCCTCAACCGCTCCGAACATGACTCGATCCTGACCGCGAATTGGCCCTTCTCACAACAAGGTTGCGGATCTCTACAGGATCATGCCCCAAACCTCCGCACAGGAATGTCCTGAACAGCCCTTCCGCACCAAAAGTCATCTCTACAGCCAACCAGATCTTCCGAAACTGAAATGCTCGGAAGGTGCCGATATACACCCCCTGTCCCACCGACACAGAGAGCGCTTCGACTCCACTCCCCTCACCCCGGAACAACGACAACTGACTCGCGCTCCCCGCCAGTTCACCTTCACAACACCCCCGCACCATGGACGCGCAACCCTTCGAACGCCCCACGAGTCACACCCGCCAGGAGTTCCCGGCTCCGCATGAGGCCGCCCCCGGAAGGCCGTAACGTACGCGCTCCCCCCGTGCGCCCCGTACGCCC
>NZ_MUNE01001226.1 GCF_002154605.1 Streptomyces milbemycinicus
GCGGAGAAGGCGTCCCAGGCGTCGGGGTAGTACTCGCGCAGTGGAGACCGGAGCTGGTTGGAGACCTGCTGCCGGTTCCAGGTCGCGTCCTGCTGGGCGCGGGCTAGGACCGCGTGGCTTCGTTCACGTTCAGCAGCAGCGTTTGTCTGCTGGTTTGGGCAGCAGTTGGTGATCTTGCGGCTTGTAGATGTTCACGAGAAATAGCGTCAACGCGGGACGGGCTCGCCGACCAAGTCATGAGTCCTGATGTGCACTGTCGGCCGGCACTCACAGCGCATAGGCTCCCTGCCTTATGAAGGTGCTGATCTCCGTTGACATGGAGGGCATCTCGGGGATCGTGCATCCCGCCGAGACGAATCCGGATCGCTACGACTACGAGCGAGGCCGTGCGTTGATGACGGCCGAAGCGAACGCCGTGATCGCGGGCGTCCNNCGACGGGCTCGTCTGGTTCGTGGCAAACCCCGCCCCATGGGCATGCTCGGTGGGCTCGACGAGCACACCGACGCGGTGATGTTCGTCGGCTACCACGCCCGAGCTGGTGGCGGCCCAGCCGTGCTGGCACACACCATGAGCGACGCCATCCTGGACGTACGCGTAGGCGGACGTTCCTTGGGCGAGATCGGCCTCAACGCTGCCATGGCCGGGCATTTGGGTGTGCCGGTCGTGCTGCTCAGTGGCGATGACACCGCCTGTGCCGAACTGTGTGATCTGGTGCCCTCGGCTGTCACTGTCGCGGTCAAAGAAGCCCTCGGTCAGGCCGCCGCCGTGGCACTGCACCCGGAGGAGGCCCGAGAGCGTCTGCACCAGGCGGCCGCCGAAGCTGTCAAGCAGCGAACGCTGGTCACGCCACTCGCCCTTGCCGGACCGCTTGAGGTCGAGATCGACCTTTACGGCCCATACATGGTTGACCTGGCGACACTCGTGCCAGGTGTCTCACGCGCTGAGGGTGGCCGGACGGTCACCTTCACCGCCGCCGACTTCGCC
>NZ_MUNE01001227.1 GCF_002154605.1 Streptomyces milbemycinicus
CCAGGCCCCTGCCCGAGGCCCCCGCCCGGGCAGGGGCCTGGGGCAGGGGTCTCAGACGGCGGTCACGACCTGGTCGTAGGCCAGCCGCGGGCTGCGGGGGAACGAGGCGTCCTCGCCGGGCTTGCCGATGTTGACGATGATCAGCGGGGTGTGGTCGTCGTCCAGGAATTCCTTCTGCACACCGGCCGGGTCGAAGCCCGTCATCGGGCCGGCGGCCAGACCGGCGGCGCGGATGCCGAGGATGAAGTAGCCGGCCTGGAGTGAGGCGTTCAGCGCCGCGGCCTGCTCACGGGCGGCGCGCTCGCTGAAGAACACGTCCTTGGCCTGCGGGAAGTGCGGGAAGAGGGCGGGCAGCTCCTCGTGGAACTCGTTGTCCGCGGCGAGGATCGCGACCAGCGGGGCGGTGGCGGTCTTGGCCTGGTTGCCCTCGGACATATGCGGGACCAGGCGCTTGCGGGCCTCGGCCGAGCGGACCAGCACGACCCGCAGGGGCGACTGGTTGAAGGCGGTGGGGGCGTACTTGATCAGGTCGTAGATCGCCTGCACCTGCCCTTCGGTCACCGGCTCGTCGGTAAAGGTGTTGGCGGTGTGGGCCTCGCGGAAGAGGAGGTCCTGGGCGGCGGGGTCGAGGGCCAGAGACATGAGCGTGAACAACCTTCTGCTTGCTGTGGGGGTGTGCTTACGGAGCCCCACCATACGCGGATTAGGTTAATGTTCAACTAAATGGCGGGCGGGGTGCTCCGAATCACAGCACCCGAGCCCGCCGACCGCTGCGGACAGCCCCCGAGCCCGCCGACAGCCGCCGCCCGCCACCCGCCGACAGCCGCCGTCGCCCGCCACCCGTCGAGCAC
>NZ_MUNE01001228.1 GCF_002154605.1 Streptomyces milbemycinicus
CCCCTGCACGACCCCTTCCGCCCGCCCCTGCCCCATGGCATCCTCACGCCGTCGCACATCTGAACGCCGTTCACATACATGTTCATATACATGGAAGGCGGGCTCATGGACAGCAGGGACAGGGAGATCGACCGGAGAAGACTGCTCGGTGGCGCGCTCGGCGCCGCGACGGCCATGACAGGCGCCTCGCTGCTCGGCGCCACCCCGGCGACGGCACACGCCACCCCGGCGACGGCACAGCAAGCAGCCGGACACGGCACAGCCGCACCACCCACATCCGCCCTGTGGCGGGAGTTCCGCGCCGCCCCGTACACCCACCCCCAGATCCCCTACGTCGGCCGGGCCGGCTTCCGGGGCGGGAGCGCGGACTTCCCGCGCCACCCCGTCGTCGCGGACGTCCGCGCGTACGGCGCCGAACCGGACGGCTCGGCCGACGCCGCCCCCGCGATCAACCGAGCCATCGCGGACGCCGGCCGGCGGGGCGGCGGCACGGTCCTGGTGCCGCCCGGTACGTACCGCGTGGACGATGTCATCCGCGTCGGCCACGACAACGTCGTCCTGCGCGGCGCGGGCAGCGGCCGTACCACCCTGCACGCCACCCGCCACCTCACCGAGCTGATCGGCCCGTACGGCAGCCGGTACGGCGGCAACAAGTCCTCCTGGTCCTGGGCGGGCGGCCTGATCTGGATCTGCCCGACCGACCGCTGGCGCACCCTCACCGACGCGATCAAGGCGCAGGACTGGCCCTGCGAGGGCTGGACCGGCAACGAGCGCGACGAATGGCACACCCTCACCGACGTCACCGGCTCCGCCCGGCGCGGCGACTGGACCGTCACCGTCGCGGACACCTCCCGGCTGCGCCGCGGCGACCGCGTACTGCTGCAGCTCAGCGACGACGCGGACCACACCCTGCTGCGCCATATGGCCGGGGACGTCGAGGGCGCCGCCGACTACGTCTGGACCGACAAGACCAAGCTGACCTCGTACGTCCCGTACGAGTGGCCCTGCCGGATCACCGCCGTCGACGCCCGCCGCCGCCGGGTCACCCTCGACCGCCCCCTCCCGCT
>NZ_MUNE01000123.1 GCF_002154605.1 Streptomyces milbemycinicus
GCGACGGTGTCCCAGTCCGCGGGCACGGTCGGGTGGCCGCGGGTGGCGGTGGCGCTGTCCTTGAAGCCGCTGGAGGTGGTGACGCACACCACGGGGCCCGAGGCGTCCCCCGGGCGCGCGGGGTCCTCCCGGCGGGCGCGCAGCCCGGCCAGCCCCGCCGCGGAGGACAGCTCGACCCACATGCCCTGGCCGGCGAGTTCGTCGCGGGCGGCGGCCATCTGCTCATCGGTGACGGTCAGCGCCGCGCCGCGGCTCTCGCGTACGGCCACCACCCCGCGGTAGCCGCCCACGGGGCAGGAGATCCCGTACGCCTCGGTCGGCCCGACCGGGACCTGGGCGGCGGGGCGGCCGGTGCGGATCGCGGTGGTCAGCGCGCCCGTGGCGGCGGGCTCGCATGCGTACAGCCGCGGGGTGCGGTCGGCCAGGCCCAGCAGGGTCAGCTCGTGGAAGCCCTTCCAGACGCCGAAGAGCAGTTCGCCGTAGCCGGTGGGCACGTACACCGCCTCGGGCGTCTCGCCGAGGTCCAGGAAGATCTCGTACGCGATGGTCTTGTAGCCCTCGGTGCCGAAGGGGTGGCCGGTGTGGGCGGTGGTGGTCAGGCTGCTGACCGGCTGATAGCCGAACTCCTCCACGATCCGCCGCGTCAGCGGTTTCCACGACTCGTAGGGCCCGGTGACCACCAGCGCCCCGTAGGCGCGTACGAAGGAGGCGACGGCGGGCGGGGCGGAGGGGGAGGCGATCACGACGCACGGCAGCCCGGCGCGGGCCGCGTAGGCCGCGGCGGCGGCGCCGTGGTTGCCGGAGGAGGCCACCACGACGCCGCGCGCCCCGCTCGCCTTCGCGGCGCTGACGGCGACGCGGTTGAGCCGGTCCTTGTGGCTCCAGGTGGGGTTGCGCGACTCGTCCTTGATGTAGACGCCGTCGGGCAGCCGGACCAGGGGCGTGTTCCCCTCGCCGAGCCCGGGGGCGGCCAGCGGCGGGAGCAGCGGGGCCCAGCGTTCGAGGCCGTGTGCGGCGGGGCGGCCGAACAGGTCGGCGGGCACCCGGTCGTACGCGTAGTCGACCTCCAGCGGGTACGCGACGGCGTCGGTGGAGGTGCGCGGGCAGCCGTTGATGAGCGGCGGCCACAGGGAGTAGTGGACCGCCGGATCCCCCAGGGACCGCTGACCGGTCGCGAGCGACTGCGACCGCGGCCGTGGCCGCGGCCCCTGCTCGGGTTCGGGGCGTGCGGCGTTGGACCGTGGGGGACGGGATGTGGGCTGTGCGGACCGGGAGTTGGGGCGCTGCATGACCTGGATCATGCCAGGTCGGGCGTGGTCAGCCCCGGTACGGGCGGGCGGCCCGGGCCTCGCGCAGCGCCCGCGCCCACCACGTCAGCTGGTCGAGCAGGGCCGTGGCGGCCGCCTCCGGGCCCTTGGGCTCCTTCAGCGTGCCGTCCGCGCCGAAGAGCTCCCCGGCGTTGTGGAAGCTCACCGTCTCGCGGACGGTGACCGCGTGCAGCTCGGCGAAGACCGGCCGCAGATGTTCGACCGCGCGCAGGCCGCCGGAGAGCCCGCCGTACGAGACGAAGCCGACGGGTTTGGCCTGCCAGGGGGTGTAGTGCCAGTCGATGGCGTTCTTGAGGGCGGCCGGGTAGCTGTGGTTGTACTCGGGAGTGATCACGACGTATGCGTCGGCGGTCTCCAGCCGGGGCGTCACGGCCGCCAGGGCCTTGGCTTCCTCGGGGCCCGGACGGTGGCTGAGGCTCGCGGGCAGCGGGGTGTCGGCCAGGTCGATCACATCGGTGCGCAGACCGGCGTGGAGCGCGGTGCGGCTGGTGAACCAGTCGGCGACCTTCGGGCCGAAGCGGCCCTCGCGGGTGCTGGCGACGATGACCGCGAGGCGGATGGGGGTGGTGGCGGCCGTGTCGGTGGCCGGAGCGGTGGCCGGGCGGGTGGCGGTGTCGGTGGCGGTGTCGGTGGCTGTGTCGGTGGCTGTGTCGGTAACCATGGAGCCAGGCTCGGACTTAAACGTTGGTTGAAGTCAAGCTAGTCTCGTTTCTTATGAGCCAGATGTCGTGGAAGACCCATGAACTCACGGTCGGTGACCTGTCCCAGCGCAGCGGCGTCCCCGCCTCCGCGCTGCGCTTCTACGAGCGCGAAGGGCTCATCCACAGCCGCCGCACCACCGGCAACCAGCGCCGCTACACCCGCGACACGCTGCGCCGGGTCGCCTTCGTACGCTCCTCGCAGCGCGTCGGCATCCCGCTGGCCAGGATCCGGGAGGTCCTCTCGCTCTTCCCCGAGGACCATGTCCTCTCCAAGGAGGACTGGGCCCAGATCTCGGAGTGCTGGCGCGCGGACCTCAGCGAGCGGATCGAACAGCTGCTGACTCTGCGCGACAGCCTCACCGACTGCATCGGCTGCGGCTGTCTGTCGATCGACAAGTGCGCGCTGGTGAACCGGCACGACAGACTCGGCGAGCAGGGCCCGGGCGCGCGCCGACTGCTGAAGTCCTGCTCTGACGCGGACGGGCCCGGGACCTGTGGAGCCGTCGGTCAGGACGCGGCCAGTTCCGCCAACAAGGCCAGCGTGCGGGACTGTTCCTCGGGCGTGCCGACCGGGGAGACGATGAGCTCGGTCGCCCCCGCGTCGACCAGCTCCCGCAGCGCCTGCTCGACGGTGGACTCGTCGCCCAGTACCGCGGTGTCCTGCGGGCCCGCCGAGCCGTCGCGGTCCAGCACGGCCCGGTAGTGCGGGATCTGGTCGACCTGGCTGAACTGCTCGGCCATCGTGGCGCGGCGGGTCTCCGGGTCCGCGGTGACGCCCACGGCCTTGAAGGCGACGACGCGCGGCGCGGGCCGCCCCGCGCGGGTCGCCGCCTGGGTGATCGTGGGCACGATGTGGTCCGCGAGCGCGGCCCTGCCCGCCCAGACGGTGATGGTGCCGTCGGCCAGCTCGCCCGCCACTTTGAGCATCGCCGGGCCGAGCGCGCCGACCAGCAGCGCGGGCGGTTCGGCGCCGGGCGCGGTGACCGCGCCGGCGGCCTTGATGGTCTCGCCCTCGTACGTCACGCTTTCGCCGCGCAGCAAGGGCACCAATGCGGACAGGTATTCCCGCAGATGGCGGGCGGGCCGGTCGTAGGAGTGGCCGAACTGCCCCTCGATGATGTGCCGGTGGCTCACCCCGACGCCGAGCGTGAAGCGGTTGCCGGTGGCCGCCTGGGCGGTCAGCGCCTGGGCGGCGAGTGTCAGCGGGTGGCGCGGATACGTCGGGACCACGGAGGTGCCCAGCGCAAGACCGGGCACCTGGGGGCCGATGGCGGCGGCCGTGGTCAGGGCGTCCCAGGCGCCCATCTCGGGTAGCCAGGCGGTGCCGAGACCGGACGCGGCGATGTCGCGCGCCTGCTCGACGACCGTGTCGAGCGGGGTGCCGAGGACGTTCAGGAGGAGTCCGATGCGCATGGGATCGCCTTTCACCGTGTCGTAGTGGGGGCCGCGGGCTGCGCGCTCGCGGCGGGGCCGATGTCGAGTACGGCCTTGCCCGGTACGCGCCGCCCGAGCAGCGCGTCGGCCGCGTCCGTGACCTGCTCCCAGGAGCCGCGCCAGCCGATCTCCGGTGACAGTTCGCCGCGTGCCACGAGGCCGAGCAGTGTGGCGATATCGGGGCCGGGGCGGGTGATGTCGCCGAAGGAGTTGAGCGACTTGGCCTCGGCCAGCGCGATGGTGCTGTTCACCGGGAAGAGCGCGGCCTCGCCGGACGCCCAGCCGATGCTCTGCAGATTGCCGCCGGGGGCGAGCAGGCTCCAGGCGGCCACCAGCGAAGGCCCGCCGACGTTCTCCAGGACCACGTCCACGGGCTGCTCGACCGGCTCAAGGCCGACCACGACCTCGTCCGCGCCGAGCTCCCTGAGCCCCGCGCCGCGCGCGGGCGAGCCCACCGAGGCGATGACGTACGCCCCGGCCCGCCGCGCCAGCTGGACGGCGATCCGCCCGACCCCGCCCGAGGCGCCGGTGATCAGCACCCGCTTGCCCAGGACGTTCCCGGCCGCGCGCAGCGTCCGCAGGGCGGTGATGCCGACGACCGGGAGGGCTGCGGCGTCCGCGAGGTCCACGGGGTCGGGGACGGCGGCGAGGCTTTCGGTGGGCACCGCGACGCGTTCGGCCCAGCTGCCCGCGGCCAGGCCCGTCACCCGGGTGCCCGCCGCCGGTCCGGAGCCGTCGGCCGCTGCGCGGAGCACCACGCCGGACGCGTCGAAGCCCATGATCGTGCCGGGCGGCCGACCGGTGCCGTTGCGTATCTCGCCGAGGTTGAGCGACGCGTGCCGCACCTCGACCAGGGCCTCGCCGGGACCCGGTTCGGGCTCCGGTACGTCCGCGAAGCGCAGGGACCCCGGCGCCTCGGGATCGACGATCAGCGCGCGCATGGTGGCCGCTGTGCCGCTGCTCATGGCTGCCTCCTCAGGGCAGACGAGTGAACCGGACTGACAGTCCGGTTGTGCTGTGGTGGATACTATGAGGACCAGCAGTCCGGTTACAACCGCCGACTGTCCGGACGCGAGGAGGCGAGGCGCGGTGAGCGAGGCCACGACAGAGGCGGGCGAGGCCACGACAGAGCAGGGCGCCGCGCGGCGCGGTGAGCGCGCCGACGCCGCGCGCAACCGGCGCGCGATCCTGCGCGCCACCGAGGAGTTGCTGGCGGAGTGCGGCGCCGAGCATGTGTCCCTCGACCGGGTCGCGGCCGCCGCGGGGGTCGGCAAGGGCACCGTCTTCCGCCGCTTCGGCAGCCGTACGGGCCTGTTCCAGGCGCTGCTGGCCGACCGCGCGGCCCGGCTGCGGGAGGCGATCGATGAGGAGGCGGCGCCGCTGGGCACCGACGGGGCCCCGTGCGAGCGGCTGCTGGCCTTCCTCGACGCGCTGGCCGACATCGCCGAGCACCATCTGTCCCTGATCGCCGCGCATGAACGCGCCTGTGGCGAGGACAAGTTCGACGACCCCACCTACCGGGGGTGGCACGCCCACGTCTCCGCGCTGGTCCGGGAACTCAGACCGGGCCTCGACGCCGAGTTCGTGGCCCATATGCTGCTCGCCGCGTTCGACGGGGAACTGGTGCGGCGGCTGACGGCGGACGGGGACTGGACGCGGTTCCGTCGGTCGGTCAGGGACCTGGCCGACCTGCTGGTCGGCCAGGGGAAGTAACGCCAGGGCCTGTTCAGAAGATGTCCGGGCACCAAGGGCGGCGCGACGTACGCAGCAGGAGATCCGCCAGCGCCGCGGCGCCCTCGCGCTCCTCGGTGACCCGCCCCAGCGCGGCCAGCCGGACCGCGGACTCGTCACCCAGCCACAGCGTCCCCAACTCGCCGATGTCCATGGTCAGGTCGGCGGACCGGGTGGTCGGCGCGCAGGTGGCGCCGTCGGGCCCGGCGTCCAGCAGATAGCGCCCGCCGGCCAGGCCCGCGCGGTCGGACAGCTCCAGGACCAGCGAACCGGCGACCGGGTACGTACGGGCCTCGAGCAGCCGGGGGACGTCCAGCGGCCGCAGCCACAGGAAGTCGGCGTACGTCATGACCTGGGCCGCCCGCGGGTCGCCAAGCAGCAGCGGCAGCACATCGTCCGGCGGGCGGTAATCGGTGGTGACGTGGGTGACCCAGTCGACGGAGAACAGGAAGTGCCACAGCGCGCGTTCGGCGGCGGGGGTGGCCGCGAGCATCTCGAGCACCTCGGCGGTGTCGTGGGGGCGCTTGCCCTCCCACTTGTCGTCGCTGGTGTAGGCGAGCAGACCGTCCACGGACCCGTCGGGGGAGCGGTACACGACGTAGAACGGCTCAGTCCACTGGTGGAAGGGGAAGGTCAGCAGGCCGGTGTTCATCCGCCACCACAGCTCGCGGCGGTCGATCATGCCGTGCTGCCGGGCGCGCAGCCGCTCGTGCAGCGCGGGGCCCAGCTCCCGTACCTCGGCGCCGTCCGCGAAGTCCACCCGGCCGCCGCACGCGGGCCCGGAGTAGCGCGCGTCGAGCCCGGCGCGGGCGACGTCCACCCGCCACAGGGTGGCCCAGGTGGCCGGGCCGAACCCGTACCGCCCGTAGATCGGGTACTCGGCGGCGATCAGCGACGCCAGCAGCTCGCCGCGCTCCTTGGCCGCGCGCAGATCGCGGTCCATCATCCGGCTGAGCAGCCCCTGGCGGCGGTGGGTGGGCGAGACCGAGACGTTGCTGATGGCGTCGGCAGCCACCTCGGCCCCGCCGACCGCCGTCAGCCGCTGTGCGAAGCTGCGGAAGGTGGCCACGCAACGGCCCCGGTCGAAGGCCCCCTGCACCCGGTCCAGTTCCTCACCGATCTGCGCCCGCCGGATGTCGACCTCTTCCTTGCCCGCCTTCGGGGGCCGCAGGAAGCCGGTGTTCAGCGCGAGGGACCAGTCGGTGAGGTCGGAGTCGTCGACCTTACGGATCTCTGGGGCCATGAACCCCACCGTAGGCGGCCGGTGCGGCGGGGCGCACCTGGATATCGGGGGCTGCCTGGACATCGGGGCTGCCCGGATATCAGGGCTACCTGGATATCCGGGCTTACGAGAGCAGGTCGTCCACGTGTGCCTCCCCCTCTCGGTACCTTCGGGTGATTTCCGCGCCGCAGTCGTCCGCCGTGCGCTGGAGTTCCCGCCGCCGCCGCGAGATCTGCCGCTCGCAGCCGACGAGACGGGCCATCGCACCGCTCAACTCCTCGTCCGTGCGCGCCTGGAGGTCGGACAGGCCGACCTCGGCCAGCGTCTCCTCGGCCAGCCGCCGGGACTCCGCCCCCTGCGGAGTGCCGAGCGTCACATGCCGGGCGGAGGAGCGGTGTCCTGGCGGGCCGTCGACCAGGATCTCCGGCAGCAGGTCCACCAGCGCGGCCGGGGGCCGGGCCGCCTCGTCCACCGCCCCCGGCGAACCGGGGGCCGAACGGCGGGCCAGCTCGGCGCGGAGGATGTCGATCCGGCCCTGCAGCAGCCTGCGTACGTAGCTCAGATCCGCCTCCTCGCTCTGGGCCGAGCGGCGCAGTGCCCGTAGCTCCGGCAGCCGCAGCCCGGCCAGCGAGTCGGCCTGCCGGCCGCCGCGCTGGTTCGGCGGCCTCGGCGGCTGCACTCCGGGCAGGGTGGGCAGTGCGGGCAGTCCCGGCTGCTGCAGGTCTGTCGGCTGGAATCCCGGCTGCTGCAGGGCCTCGGTGGCCGCCTGGAGCAGGTCGCCGTTCTCCGGGCGCGTCGATGCGGGCCCGGGCGGCTGCCCGGTGCCGGATGTGATCATGCGGTTTCCGTCCCCTCCATGCGGTGCTACGCGAGCTGATCGCGTTGTGCCCATTGCGCACCGCTTGCACGCATCGTGCCACTGTGTACGGTCCGTCCGCAGCGCGCTTCCACCCGATCGGCCCCGGAAGGAGGCAGGGCATGATGGACCGTATGCGTGCTGTGGTACAGAGAGTGAACGGGGCGAGCGTCGTCGTGGACGGCGAGACGGTCGGGGAGATCGTCGGCCAGGGGCTGTGCGTCCTGGTCGGGGTGACTCATGACGACACCCCCGAGAAGGCGGCGCAGCTGGCCCGCAAGCTGTGGTCCGTACGCATCCTGGAGGGCGAGAAGTCCTGCTCGGACCTGGCCGCTCCGCTGCTGGTCATCAGCCAGTTCACGCTTTACGGCGACGCCCGCAAGGGCCGTCGGCCCACCTGGAACGCGGCCGCGCCCGGCGAGGTCGCCGAGCCGCTGGTGGACGAGGTCGTGGCGCGGCTGCGGGAGCTGGGCGCGCACGTGGAGACGGGCCGGTTCGGAGCGGACATGAAGGTCACGCTCACGAACGACGGCCCGTTCACGGTGATCGTCGAGGTCTGAGACCCCGCCTACGACTTTCTCTACGGTTCGACGACGACCTCTTGTGCCGCGGCTGTCGTATCCACGATGAGCGCCGCGTCCACCGGCACGTTCCGCTTGACCAGCGCCAGGGCGATCGGCCCCAGCTCGTGGTGGCGGGCCGAGGTCGTCACAAAGCCCAGCGTGCGTCCCGCCGCGCCCTCCGAGGCGAGCCGTACGGGCGCGCCGTGGCCGGGCAGCGTCACCTCGCTGCCGTCCAGGTGGAGGAAGACCAGCCGACGCGGCGGCTTGCCCAGGTTCTCCACCCGGGCGACGGTCTCCTGGCCGCGGTAGCAGCCCTTGTGGAGGTGTACGGCGCTGCCGATCAAGCCCAGCTCATGCGGGATCGTCCGGTGGTCGGTCTCCAGGCCGAGCCGCGGGCGGTGCGCCTCGACGCGCAGCGCCTCGTACGCCAGCACACCGGCCGGCGGGCCGCTCGCCGCGGCGAAGGACTCCAGATCGGCGCGGGGCAGGAACAGGTCCCGGCCGTACGGGGTCTCGCGGACGGCGGCGCCCTCGGGGGCCTCGGCGATACTGCCCGCCGGGAGGTGGACGACCGCGAACTCCTCGGTGCGGTCGGCGGTCTCCACCCGGTAGAAGAACTTCATGCTCTCCAGGTACGCGAGCAGATCGCCCTGGGTGCCGGGCTCCACATGGGCCCAGGTGGTCTCGCCGTCGTCGACTATGTAGAGCGCGTGTTCGATATGGCCGTGCGGGGAGAGGATCAGCGCCTCCGTGGCCTGACCGGCCGGGAGTTCACTCACATGCTGGGTGAGCAGCAGATGCAGCCAGCTCAGCCGGTCCGGGCCGGCGACCGTGACCACACCGCGGTGCGAGAGGTCCACGAAGCCGGAGCCGTCGGCGAGCGCGCGCTGCTCGCGGAACAGGTCGCCGTAGTGCGCGGCGACGCCTTCGTCGGGGCCCTCGCCGGGGACGGCGCCGGGCAGCGACAGCAAAGGGCTCTTCATGAGCTCAGCCTACGACTCGGCCCGGCTCGGGACCTGACCTAGGGCCTCGGCTCAGGACCAGGGCCGTCGTCCGCTCGATCGGCCGAACACTTGGCGCAGCGGCCGAAGATCGCGAAGTGCTTCATATCGGTGTCGAAGCCGAAGCTCGCCCGCAGCTGCCGGACGAAGGGCTCGGCCACCGACAGATCGGCCTCGATCACATCCGTGCAGTCCCGGCAGACCATGTGGATGTGGTGGTGCCGGTCGGCCAGGTGGTACGTGGGGGCGCCGTGCCCGAGGTGGGCATGGCTGACCAGCCCCAGCTCCTCCAGCAGCTCCAGGGTGCGGTAGACCGTGGAGATGTTGACGCCGCTGGCGGTGCGGCGCACCTCGGTGAGGATGTCGTCCGGGGTGGCGTGCTCGAGGTGGTCGACGGCCTCGAGCACGAGCTGGCGCTGCGGCGTCAGGCGATAGCCGCGCTCCCGCAGATCTGTCTTCCAGTCGGTGGTCGCCACGGTGCCCAGTGTAGGGCGGTCGGTCAGCGGTCGGTCAGCGGAAGAAGGCGATGCCGTCGTCCGGGAGGTCCTTGAGGTCCTTGGCCCATTCGCGCGGGTCCACGACCTTCTTCAGATGCGCGGACATGTACGGCCGCAGCGGCACCTCCGGGGTGGCCTTCTCGCCGACCCACATCAGATCGCTCTTGACGTAGCCGTAGAGCCGCTTGCCGCCGGAGTACGGGCCGGAGGCGGCGGTACGGGCCACGGCGTCCGTCACCACGTCGATCTGCGGCTTGCCCTCCGCCAGCTCGCCGTACCAGACCTCGACGACGCCCTGGTCGCGGATCATGACGATCTCGACCTTGCGGTCCTTGTCGATCCGCCAGAAGCCGTACTCGCTCTCCAGCGGGCGGACCTTCTTGCCGTCGCCGTCGAGCACCCAAGTGTGCGAGATGTACTCCAGGAAGTCGCGGCCGTCGTGGGTGAAGGTCACTTCCTGCCCGAAGTTGCACTTTTCGGTCCCCGGGAAGTCATAGACGCCCGCGCCCTCCCAGTTGCCGAGGAGGAAGGCGAGCGGTACGAGGTCCGGGTGGAGGTCGGACGGGATCTCGATCATGAATCCAGGCGATCTGTGGGGAGGGGAAGGGAATGGACGGGGCCCAGGGGACGCCGCGCGGGGGAGGGGGTCAGCGCTGGCCCTGGTACAGCTTCTTCCAGGTCAGTGCGGCGAAGCCGAGGGTGGCGACGACGACCAGGATCATCAGGGTGGTGAAGACTGCCTCAAGCACGAGCGCGCTCCTTGGAGGAGTGGGACGTTCCGTTGGGACTCGCGGAACGGTCATGGACCGCGGCCGAGTCTAGTCGCCGGTGCGGTGACCGGCTCTTCGAGGTCTCCCGCCCGGCCTAGGCTGGCCGTATGGCGAAGAAGCTGGTGATCAAGGTGACAGCGGGCGCGGATGCGCCCGAGCGGTGCTCCCAGGCGTTCACGGTGGCGGCGGTGGCCGCGGCGAGCGGCGTGGAGGTCTCGCTGTGGCTGACGGGGGAGTCGTCCTGGTTCGCGCTCCCGGGCCGCGCTGCGGAGTTCGAGCTGCCGCATGCGGCGCCGCTGCCGGAGCTGATCGACGGCATCCTCGCGGGCGGCACGATCACGGTGTGCTCGCAGTGCGCGGCCCGTCGGGGCATCGAGGAGAAGGACCTCATCGAGGGCGCCCGGATAGCGGGGGCACAGGTGTTCGTCAGCGAGATCATGCCGGAGGGCGTACAGGCGCTCGTCTACTGAACTAACGGCGGTGGTTGTACTCGTCCAGCTCCCGCCACCAGCGGTCGGACTCCTCGTCGCCCGACTCGTCCCACCACCGGTCGTCCGGCCCCCTGCGGTTGGCCACGATGGCGGCGAGCGGCGGGATCACCATGGCGACGATGCACATCACGACGGCGGCCGGGACGGACCACAGGCGCACGAAGCCCCACGCCGAGATGAAGAGCGTCAGACACGCGCCCATCAGGATGAAATATGCGTGGCGCCGTCGCGCGTACATACCACCAGGATACGTCCGGGGGCGCCGCCGGGACAGCTGTGAGGCGGCCCCCGAACAGCCCGGAGGGCCGCACCCCGCCGAGGCGTCCAACCCCGGGGTGCGGCCCTCCGGCCGTGTCCGGCCGCGACGCGCGGGTGCGCGTCAGACGGCGATGGCGACCTCCGCCAGGCCACCCTTCTGGGCGACGACGGTGCGGTCCGCGGTCGCGCCCGGGACCAGGGCGCGCACGGTCCAGGTGCCCTCGGCCGCGTAGAAGCGGAACTGGCCGGTGGCCGAGGTGGGGACCTCGGCGGTGAACTCACCGGTGCTGTCCAGCAGCCGGACGTAGCCGGTGACCGGCTCGCCGTCGCGGGTCACCGATCCCTGGATGGTGGTCTCGCCGGGCTTGATGGTCGACGCGTCGGGGCCGCCGGCCGTTGCTCCACACATGGGTGACTGTCCTTACGTTCGGGGAGACGTTCGGGGAGGGGGAGGGGAGGGGGAGGGAGGTCAGCTGTTGGCGCCGAGCTCGATCGGCACGCCGACGAGGGAGCCGTACTCGGTCCAGGAGCCGTCGTAGTTCTTGACGTTGGTCTGGCCCAGCAGCTCGTGCAGGACGAACCAGGTGTGAGCGGAGCGCTCACCGATGCGGCAGTAGGCGATGGTGTCCTTCGACAGGTCGACGCCCTCGCCCTCGTAGAGCTCCTTGAGCTCGTCGTCGGACTTGAAGGTGCCGTCGTCGTTGGCGG
>NZ_MUNE01001229.1 GCF_002154605.1 Streptomyces milbemycinicus
TGTCGCCGAATCTGGCGTTGTCCACCCTGGAGCCCCTCCCCGCCGGCCGCCTGTCGAGGGTCAGCCCTTGACCTTGATCTCCGAGATGCCGCCACGGTAGCGATCCGGAGCGCTGGTGGGCAGCTCGGTGATGTGGATGAGTAGGTATCGTGTCCGAACCGGCTTGTCGAGAGTGGTGGACAGCGTCTTGCCGGTTTCCTTCAGAGCGGTGACATGGTGAGGGAAGTCGCTGAGTGAGGTCGGGCCTGACGCGGATGTCTGGGCGGCGAGAACCTCCACCTTCTGCCCCGCACGGTAGAAGTCGACCTCGACGCTGGAAACGTTCTTGGCACTGCCGAGATCGACGATGATGCCGCTGCCATCCTTGCGTGGGCCCAGGTTGCCGAAGTTCGGGTAGTTGTAGAACTCCTTCGTCACCCAGGCGGTGCCTTCCTTGCTGTCGATGGCGGCGCCGACCTCGTCCGCAGCGAACGGCGCGCTCAGCGGTGAGAACTCCGTGGCGCTTTCGATGGCGAGGGTTTTGTACGCGGGCTTCTTGGCCCTGCCGTCGTCCTTCTGCCCAGCGGTCTTGCTCGGGCCGGACTTCTTCTCCTCCTTGAGGAGGGTATCGGCGAGCTGCCAGCTGCCG
>NZ_MUNE01001230.1:0-753 GCF_002154605.1 Streptomyces milbemycinicus
CGGGGCCGGGACTGCTGAGCGGATGAGTTCGACGGGCGGTTGCTGAACATGGCGTTCCTCTCGTGGTGGGTGTTCGGGTGTTCGCGATGAGGTGTTCGAGTACGGCCGGCGCCGTGCGCTACGGGGTCAGGACGACCTTCCCGGCGACGGTGCCGGATTCGGCCAGCCGCAGGGCGTCGGCGACGCGGGTGAGCGGCAGTTCGGCGGCGATCTTGGGGGTGATGTCACCGTGCTGGAGGGCGGCGAAGACCTGGGTGAGGTCGGCGCGCAGCCGGGCCCGGAACCGGCTCTTGGCCAGGGCCCGTCCGGCCCACACGTTGTAGAAGTAGGCGTGGCGGCGGTTGGGCAGGGTGTTCCACAGCCAGACGCGGCCGAGGAGTTTGAGTACGGGCCACTGCTTGGAGCCCTGGTCGTCCCGGGTGGAGGCGCTGCCGTAGGAGACGAGGGTGCCGCCGGGGGCCAGAAGGCGCCAGGAGTCGCTGATGCCCCGGCCGCCGNNCGGCGGCGACTCCGCCGGGGGCGAGTTCACGGATTCGCGCGGCGACGTTCCCGGCGCGGTAGTCGACGGGGGTGACTCCCTGCTCCCGTAGGGCGGCGTGGTGGCGGGTGGACGCCGTGCCGATCACCTTCGCGCCCGCGGCGTGGGCGAGTTGGACCAGGACGGAGCCGACGCCGCCGTTGGCGCCGTGCACCACGACGGTCTGCCCCGCGCGGACCCGTGCCTTGCGGTGGAGCATCTGCCAGGCGGTGATC
>NZ_MUNE01001230.1:789-1344 GCF_002154605.1 Streptomyces milbemycinicus
GCGCATCTGCTGCTCGGCGAACGAGACCCCGGTCGCCTCCATCTTGATCACGACCTGCCCCGGACCGGGGGCCGGAACGGCTCCACCGCGCCGGATCTGCAGCCCTTCCGGCTCGACCGTGCCCGGCAGGACGACCTCGACGAGTCCCTCGGTGTTCATGGCGACCTCCACTGCGCGCTCAGCGCTTCTCTATAAGCTCTCGCGTTCGTTAGAAGTTATAACTGAGCGGCGAAGGGGGTGTCAACGGGATCCGTGATAGCTTCTAACTAAATCTTGAAGCTGTAGTCGCGACGGTGTGGAAGGGCGGCAGGCCATGGCGGAAACGGGCACCACAACCCCGCGCGAGCGCTACCGCGCCCAGGTGCGCATGGAGGTCAAGAAGCGCGCGTGGGAGCAGATCGCCACGGCGGGGGCGTCCGCGCTCTCCCTCAACGCGATCGCCAAGCAGATGGGCATGAGCGGACCCGCGCTCTACCGGTACTTCGCCAGCCGCGACGAGCTGATCACCGAGCTCATCAGAGACGCGTACCGAAGCCTGGCCGACACCATCCGCGC
>NZ_MUNE01001231.1 GCF_002154605.1 Streptomyces milbemycinicus
ATGGCGGGCAGCGCCGCCATGGCCGAACTGCTCGAACTGGGCGTCGTGCCCATGAGCGACGGCAGCGCGACGCTGTTGCCGCCGGACGACAGCGACGACCTGGAGCTGGTCGCCGACGCGGGTCTGCCCTTCCACACGCCCTGACCAGCCACCACCCGACCGCCCCCGCTCCGACCGTTCCCCTTCACGACAACGAGAGTCCGCCGCCATGTACGAGCTGTCCCGGATCCGCCTCTACTCCATCGGGCCGGCCGGTGCGCGCTATGCCGACACCGTGCTGGACCTGCGCGGAGTCGGCGAGCCGGTGCCCAGCCCCGCCCCCACCCAGGCGGAGTTCTTCGAGGAGGAGCCCGTCGGCCCGCCGCGGCGTCCCGCACCCGCCGGTGTGCTCTTCCTGGAGAACGGCGGCGGCAAGTCCGTCCTGCTCAAGCTGATCTTCTCGGTGATGCTGCCCGGCCACCGCAACACCCTGGGCGGCGCCAGCTCCGGCGTGCTGCGCAAATTCCTGCTCGCCGACGACTGCGGGCACGTCGCGCTGGAGTGGCAGCACACGGTCACCGGTGAGACGGTCGTCGTCGGCAAGGTCAGCGAATGGCGCGGCCGCCAGGTGTCCAACGACCCGCGGAAGTTCGCCGAGGCGTGGTACTCCTTCCGCCCCGGACCGGGCCTGAGCCTGGACTCCCTGCCGGTCGCCGAGTCCGCGGCGGTGCGGCCCATCGTCGAGGGCACCTCGACGGCCCGCGGCCGACGCCGCACCATGAAGGGCTTCCGCGACGCCATCACCGAGGCGGACAAGGCATATCCGCACCTCGACGTGGTCTGGGTGGAGATCCACGAGCGCTGGAACGAACACCTCGGCGAGCTCGGGCTCGACCCCGAGCTCTTCCGCTACCAGCGGGAGATGAACGCCGACGAGGGCGAGGCCGCCGGCCTGTTCGCCGTCAAGAACGACTCCGACTTCACCGATCTGCTGCTGCGCGCCGTCACCGACACCCGCGATACGGACGGGCTCGCCGACCTCGTGCACGGCTTCGCCCACAAGCTCGGCCGCCGCGCGGAGCTGACGGCCGAGCGCGACTTCACGGCCGGTTCGCTGGATCTGCTGTCGCGCATCGCGGATGCGGGGGAGCGGCGTGAGCAGGCGCGCGGGGTGCACGCGGGCGCCGAGCGCCGCACCCGTACGCTCGCGTGGCGGCTGTCCGGGCGCGGCGCCGAGGAGCGCGAGCGCGCCGCCGAGCTCGCCCAGCAGGTCGCCACCGCGGCCCATGCCGTCACCGAGGCGGAGGGGGCGCGCGGCCGCGGCTCCCTGGTCGCCGCGGAACTCGCCTACCGGCACGCTTCATTGGCGCTCGCCGCCGCGGAGAAGGGCGCGGCCGCGCAACGGCGCGAGGTCAACGACGCCCGTACCCTGCACTCCGCGTGGCAGGCCGCCGAGACGGTGCTGCGCCACCGCGCCGCCGCCGACCGCTCGGCGCGCGTCGCCGCCGCGATCCGCGAGGCCGAACGGGACGCCGCCCCCGCGCTGGCCGCCCGCGCCAAGGCCGCCGCCGACCTCGTACGCGCCCTGCACGCGGCGGCCGAGGACGGTGAGCGGCTGGCCAACGAGGAGGAGGAGCGCTCCGCCGCCCTCCAGGAGACGGGAGAGGCCGCCCACCGCGACGCCACGGCCGCCGCCACGGCCGCCCAGCGCGCCCGCAGCGAGACCGAGCACCTGCGGCAGCGGCTCGCGGAGGTCGAGCAGGAGACCGCCGAGGCGGTACGAGCCGGCTGGCTGGACGACTCCGCCCCGGACGCCGACCCGGCCCGCGCCGC
>NZ_MUNE01001232.1:0-172 GCF_002154605.1 Streptomyces milbemycinicus
CGCACAGCCGGGCCAGCTCATGCGTCGCGTCCGGCTCCCGGTCCGCGCGGTCCTCCCCGACGATATGCCGCAGCAGGGACACCGCGGCGCCCGTCTCCAGGGGCTCCAGGGTGACCCGCCGATCGGCGTCCAGGCCAGGCAGCCGCCGTCGGCCGGCCACGATCACCAGGCT
>NZ_MUNE01001232.1:316-536 GCF_002154605.1 Streptomyces milbemycinicus
CGTCGGGGTAGTGGGCGCGCAGGCTCTGGGCCGCGCGGACGACGAGGGCGGTCTTGCCGACCCCGGCGGGGCCGTCCACCGTCACGATCGCCATGGAGTCGGGCGGAAGTGGCGTGGTGAGCAAGGCCAGTTCGGGCTTGCGGCCGATGAGGTGGCCCGCGTCGCCCGGGAGTTCATTGACCGCGGGGCGGTGGCGGTGGTGCTGGTGGTGCTGGGCGGG
>NZ_MUNE01001233.1 GCF_002154605.1 Streptomyces milbemycinicus
GCCGTTCTCCCTCCCACCGGCCTCCCTCCCGCCGCAGGCTCCCTGCCGTGGCAGGCGGGCGTGGTGAAACCCGGTCAGCCGGGGGCCGTCCCCGGCGACCAGGACCGCGTCGGCCGAGATGCCGCCGTGCACCATTCCGGCCGCGTGGACCCGCTCCAGCGCCTCGGCGAGCGCGGCGCCCAGCGCGCGTACGCCGTCCTCCGCGAGCCCTCGGGGCGCGGCGCGTACGACTTCGGCGAGCGGTACGGCGGGGACGTACGGGTAGGCCACCCACGGGGCCGACGCGTCGAGTTCGGCCTCCTCGACGGGGCGCACCCAGCGCCCGGCGGCGGCCCGTGACGCCGCCACGTCGCGGCGCAGCCGGGCACGCAGCCGCTGGTCGTCGGCGAGCGCGGCGCGCACCAGCGTGACCTCCACGGTCGGCCCCGCGCCGACGCGCCGCCCCAGCAGCCGCACGCCGCTCTCCGTCTCCCCCAACCGGGCCAGCATCCGGAACGGCCCGAGGTGACGCGGATCCGCGTTGTGCAAGGTGTGCATGTGTCGGCAACCCTCCCGGCACGATGTGCCACGCCCCGCTATCTGAACGTACCGCAGCCTAAGGGTGTCCAAGCATGGAGGTTTCACGCGGCCGAACGTCCACGGGCAGGGCGTCGGCTGTGGGGCGGCCGGCGCCTCGGCGTTCGCGGGTCACAGGACCGGCATGGCGTGCAGGGTGCCGGCATGGGTCAGGAAGACCCGGTTGGCCGCGCCGGTCAGACGCCACGGCTGGTCGCCTCCGCCGCCGAGCGACCATGCCGCCGCGGCCTTCCGCAGGTCGACGGTCACGACTCCGTCGTCCGGGCCGAACCGGTCCGCGCCCAGCGGGTGGTAGAGGGACCGGCCCTGGACCACGGGCGCGGTCGTGGGCAGGGCGTGCGTACCGGGGAGGAGGGACCAGGTCTGCTCGCCGCTGCGGGCGTCGACCGCGATCAACTGGTCCTGCCAGGCGACGTAGAGGGAGCCCTGGGCCGAGGTGGGTGAGCCCCAGGCGCCGCCGCCGGGTGTGGGCCTGGCCCAGCGCCGTGTGCCGTCCGCGAGGGTGAGCGCCCTCAGCGAGGCGCCGCCCAGATACACGGTGTCGCCCGCGACGGCGGGCGCGAGGGCCACGTCGGCGGCGGTGTCCTGATGCCAGGCGACCGAGCCGTGGTCGTCGGTGCGGTACGCGGTCACCGTCCCGTCGGATCCGGCGACGACGAGCCGCCCGCCGGCCGCTGCCGCCGCGGCTCCCTTCGCCGTGCCGGTCGCCGCCGGTGTCGTCCAGCGGGCCCGAGCGCCCGTCAGCGGCAGTGCGTTCAGCCGCCGTTCGCCGTCCAGTACGTACGCGGTGTCGGCGTCGGCGGCCAGGAGCCGCGTCGCGCCGACCGCACGGGACCAGCGTTCCCGTCCGTCGCGGGCGTCCACGGCGGTCAGCCGTCCGCCCGTGGTGACGGCGAGGACGGCACCGCCCGCCGCCAGCAGACCCGCGGCGGGCAGCGGCGTGCCCCGGTCGGTCCAGGTCCACGCTCGCTGCCCGGTGTCCACGGCCCATGCGGTCAGGCCCTTGGGCGTTCCGGCGACCACGACCTCGCCGGCCGCGAGCGGGCCGGCGCCGTTGGTGGCGAGGCCGTCTCGGGTCCACAGCGGAGCGGGCGCGGTGCCCGTCGTGTACCGGGCGAGCGGGGTGGCGGCGGGGACGCCGGGGCCGCGGCGGTCGCCACGCAGCAGCCACCACGCCGCCCCGCCGCCCACGGCGCAGACGGTGACCGCGGCAGCGGAGGCGGCCGCGGCCGTCACCCGGCGCCGGGACGGGGCCGCCTCGGGGGCGGCGGAGCGGACCGTATCGTCGACGGCCGCCGCGCAGCGGGCGAGTTCGGCGGCGAGCGGCCCGGAGCGCCAGGCGGGGCGGCGCGGGCGCAGGGGCGGGCG
>NZ_MUNE01001234.1:0-363 GCF_002154605.1 Streptomyces milbemycinicus
GCGGAGCGGCTGGAGGCCGCGGCGCGCACCCTCAACCTGGGCCTCGACAGCTTCGTATTCCTCGACGACAACCCGGTCGAGATCGCCGCCATGCGGTCCGCGCTGCCCGAGGTGCTGTCCGTGACCTGCCCGGCGGCCGGGGAGTTGGCNNGCTGGTCCCCGCGGCGGCCACGGCGGAGGACTCGCTGCGCGCGGAGTTCTACCGCCAGGAGCGGGCCCGTGACGCGGTGCGCGAACGGGCCGGGTTCGAGGAATTCCTCGCCCAGCTGGACCTGGAGGTCGACATCCGACCGCTGTCCGAACCCGATGTCCAGCGCGCCGAGCAACTCGTACGCCGCACCAATCAGTTCACCCTCCGCGCCC
>NZ_MUNE01001234.1:374-697 GCF_002154605.1 Streptomyces milbemycinicus
CGTCCTGGCCTGGATGCTCAGCTGCCGTGCGCTCGGCCGCGGGGTGGAGGAGCGGCTGCTGGGGTGGCTGGCCGACCGCGCCGACGCCCTGGGGTGCGCGACGGTGCGCCTGACGGCGGAGCGGACACCACGCAACGTACCGGCCCGGCGGCTGCTCGCCGCGCTCGGCGGCGGCGAACCGGACGATACGCGGCTGACGCTCGTGACGACGCCGGAAGGCCTGCGGGCATTCCGGTCCTGGGAGCAGTGAAGTTGACGAAAGGACGGGCGGACCGCGTGAGTGACGAGGCCATGCAGGTGGGCGCGGCGGACGAGGGGCGGCG
>NZ_MUNE01001235.1 GCF_002154605.1 Streptomyces milbemycinicus
GGCGGCGCGGTGGCCGCCGGGCCCGCATACGCGATCAGTCCGTCGTCGTCCACGATGAGGACCGCGTCGGGGACGGGGGCGGCCCCGGTTCCGTCGATGAGGGTGGCGTGCTGGTATCGGGTGGTCATGACAGCTCCGTTCGGAAGTGGTGGGTACCGGAGCCGGCCGAGGAGGTTCTGACCGAAGTCGAGAATCGTCCCGTCGGCGTACCGCACCTCGATCTGTGCGAGGGCGGCCGGCAGGACCCGGATCTCGTTGTCGCCGGCGGTGACGCGGAGACGATGGTCGGTCATGGACTCGCTTTTCCTTGTGCCTTGACCGCCGGCAGCGTGAACCGGAAGACCGCGCCGCGCGGCCGGTTCGGGCCGGCGTCGATGTGGCCGCCGTGGCGGGTGATGATGCGGTGGCTGAGGGCCAGGCCGATGCCGCTGCCGTTCTCCTTGGAGGTGAAGACGCCGTCGAAGATCCGGTCGCCGGGCGGCAGGCCGCGACCCCGGTCCTGGACGGTGAGTTCCACGCCCCCGTCCGCCACCGGCCGCGTGGCGATGCGCACCCTGCGCTCGGGTGGTGGGCAACGGGCCATCTCGTCGATCGCGTTGAAGGCGAGGTTCATCACGACCTGCCCGATGAGCACGTTCTCGCAGCGCACCGGCAGCGGCTCGGCGGCGAGGTCGAGCTCGACGGCCACCGTGTGCTCCTGGGCCCGCAGCTCGATGAAGTACGCGCAGTCGCGCACGATCGCGTTGAGGTCGGTCAGCCGCTCCGAGGGCTCCAGGCGGCCCACGTACTGCCGCAGGCTGCCCAGGATGCGCCGGGCGCGCTCGATCTGCCGGACGGCGTTGTCCAGCCCCCACGCCACGGACTCATCGCCGCTGC
>NZ_MUNE01001236.1 GCF_002154605.1 Streptomyces milbemycinicus
GTCAACGGCAAGGCGCTGGACGTGGCCCCGGCCGAGGGGAGCCCCCGGCAGACCGTGGCCGAGCTGATCGACCTCGGCAACACCGGCAAGCTGGGCGTCAGCCCCTGGTACACCCCGGAGAAGCCTTCCACGAAGACCCACACGTCGACGCCCGCCCCCCGCCGGAGCGCCTGGACCACCACCCAGTGAGCACCCAGTGAGCCGACGCCGTCCGTGACCGGGGCGCCCGTCCGCGACCGGGACGCGAGGAGGGTAGCCAACACCCGTCGGCTACCCTCGCCGCTTCAAGAACGGCTTCGATCTCGGCTGCTGAATGGCCGCCGCTCAGTCGCCGTCGAGCTCGATGTCGATGCCCATGTCCTCCAGGGCGTCTTCCAGCTCGTCGAGCACCTCGTGGACCTCGTCCTCCTGGTCATCGGACACTGCGGTGGTCCGCCTTTCTCGCAAGAAACGCACACGGGCCTCGCGGCTGCGACGCCGCCCATATCATACGCAAGGACTTTCGACCACAGGGCAGTTGACACCGCCACCGCTGACATCATGAAGCCGTGTCGAACATCTTCACCGACGCCATCCGGGTCCACGCCCGCCCCGGCGACCGCATCGACGCGGTAGAGGCGCAGTGGATCACCTGGATCCTGCTCGGCCGCCGCGGCTCGTACCACGTCCCGGTCCTGATCCGGCGCGAGCCGGATGGGGCTTACGTCGACATCCAGTACGGCTCGGGCAAGAGCCCCGACATCGTGAACTTCTGCGAGGACCACGCCCCGTATCTCTATGGCGCCATCTGGGGCCGCCATTACAACGAGGGCAGCGACCGCGACGTGATCTGGCAGGACGACGTCAACGACGGCCCGTACCGCTACTGCCGCTACGGCTTCGACGAAGTGCGCGTCACGACCACCGACGACCGCCCACCCGTCGCCCCCGAAGCGCCCTGGCGCCGCCACCCCGACGGCTCATGGCGGCTGTCCGTCAACGGCAGCTACCTCACCGGCAACTGCCGCCAGGCCGATGTCGGCCCCATGGCCACGCCCACGACCCCGCTGCCCGACCCACCAC
>NZ_MUNE01001237.1:0-974 GCF_002154605.1 Streptomyces milbemycinicus
GGACCTGGACGGCGGCGTGGAGCTGCGGTACAGCCCCAGCCTGAAGACGGCGGCCATCCTCAGCGTGCCCGGCGAGGGAGGGGTCGACAACGCCACCGGCGACGTGGCGTTCAGCCCTGACGGCTCGCTCCTCGCCTCCATCGACGACTACGCGACGATCACTCTGTGGGACGTCCCGTCCGGTAGGAAGGTGGCCACGCTCCACGGCGACAAGAACCAGAAGGACTCCGGGTACGACTCGGTGGCGTTCAGCCGGGACGNNTCGAACACCACCATCACGGTGTGGGATGTCAGGTCCCGCGACAAGGTCGCCACCCTCGTCGACCCCGCGGGGCCCGTGACGGATGTGAACCAGGGGTGGGTCGCGTGCGTCACGTTCACGCGGGACGGCCGCACCCTCATCGCCTCCACCACGGAGAACAAGCTGCACTTCTGGGACATCGGCCGGCGGAGCATCACCGCCACCGTCCAGGGCGGCAAGGACGGCCTGTACGACCTCGCGCTCAGCCCGGACGGCAAGGTCCTCGCGGCGGACGCCGGGATCGAAGGGGTCAGGCTGNNGTGAGCAAGGCGGGGCGTTCCAGATCTGGTCCACCGCCACCTGGAACCCCATCCGCACGTTCGACGAAAGCAACGAGGAGGTGGCCAAGGCCCTGTCGGAGGCCAGGGCTGGGCAGGCATTCGCGGACGCCCTCGCCTTCAGCCCCGACAACAAGCTCCTGGTCGAATCCCTGGACTACTACCTGGCCCTCTGGAAGCTCACCTGACCCTGACCCTGACCCGATGCAGGCCAACCTTGAGAGATTCCTGCTTCTTTAATTGACAGCGGAAAATAAGGGCCATAGGTTCCCGGCCATGCAGTCGGCCTCCCACGGCGAGGCGTTCCCGGTCCGTACGCCGGCCGCCTCGCACATCTTCACCACGCTCTTGTCCCACGGCCCGCTCACGCGGCCCGAACTGGCCCGGCGCACCGG
>NZ_MUNE01001237.1:1047-1441 GCF_002154605.1 Streptomyces milbemycinicus
CGGGCGCGCGCTGTTCGCCGGGGTCAAGGTGACCGGCGACGAGGTCATCGGTGTGCTCACGGACCTGTGCTGCCGCGTCTGTGCCGCCCGGCACATGCCACTCCCGGCCCGTGACCCCAGGGCGGTGCTGGCCGCGGTGGCCGAGCTGGTGGGGGCGCTGCTCATCGAGGCCGACGGCCTCGGCGTGCCGGTCCTGGGGCTGGGGGTCGCCGTCTCCGGAGACGTGGACCGCGTGCGGGGCGTCGTCCGCTACTCGCCGTTCCTGGAGTGGCGGGGCATCCCGCTCGCCGAACTCGCCGCCACGACCACCGGCCTGCCGGTCACCGTCGACAACGACGTTCGCGCGCTGACCGTCGCCGAGCAGTGGTTCGGCGGCGGCGTGGGGCTGTCGAAC
>NZ_MUNE01001238.1 GCF_002154605.1 Streptomyces milbemycinicus
ACGTACGCCTGCTGGACGAGGTCGCCGTAGGACGAGACCAGGCCGGTGATGGTGAGCAGCGACTGGCGGGCCGGGGTGCCCGCAGTGGTCGACTTGAGAGCCTGGGCCAGCGCCTGGGTGGCCGTCGACAGCGCGGTGCGGTAGTCCTCGCCCAGGCCCTCGATATCGCCGGTGTCACCGGTGAGGCTGCTCTCCGCCGACTCGTACGAATCGTTCAGCGCCACCTCGGCCGCGGCCACCTGAAGGATCGCGGGGGCCGATTCGTCCCGTACCGCCTGGGCGTTGCGGCTGACGCCGTAGTACGCGGTGAACAGCGTGGCCGCAATGGCCGCCGAGAGCGCCAGCAGCGTCACCAGACGGCGGATCAGAAAGGCGCGGGTGCCGGTCATACCGCACCGGCCGGGGTGCCGGGGCCGCCGGGGCGCAGGGTGGTGTCGCACTGCTGGCAGAAGGTGGCCGTGGCGGGGGCCATGCGCCCGCAGCTGGGGCATTCGAGGTCGAGTCCTGGCGG
>NZ_MUNE01000124.1 GCF_002154605.1 Streptomyces milbemycinicus
TCCTCCTCCGGAGGAACGACGCACGACCCTACGGGTCGTCAAGATGCGGCCACCTCCGGTGGCCTGCCGGCCACTCCGTGGCCGGGTGATCCGCTCCGCGGATCACGAGCGGGTTGTCGGGGAAGTGCTCGGATCGCTCCGCGATCCGAGCACTTGGCCTGGTCGGTTCCTGTAACTCTGTTTGTGGCTAGGGTGGCTAGAAAGGTTCCCGCTCCGCGGTCACCTTTGGGCTGGCTAGAACCGGACGGTCCTCCCGGTGACGCTTGCTCAGGGAGGAGTCGCCTCAAGGTCAGGGTCCTTTCGGCCTGTCGGGTTCCTGAGTTGCTGGCTCCACGTGCCTTCTGCTGCTTCCATAGAAGCAGAAAACTATGGAAGATTCGAGATGTGGGTGTCCCCCTTTTCAGGAGGTGCGGGGTCGGTGTCGCGCCAGTTTTTTTGAAGGATCTCTTCCATCAACTGATCTTGTTCTTGGGTGAGTTGGCCGGTGTTCTGTTTGGTTCGGACCTTGCAGAGCCACGGGCCGATCATGATCCGGTCGCCGTCGGCTTCGATCCATTCCCGAGCGCCGGGCGGGCGGTCCCAGCGTTCCACGAACAGCCGGAGGATCTCCGCAGTCTGCTGGAAGGTACGGCGAGTCCGCTTCGACGCCATACCGATCATCTTCCCTGTGGGAAGCGAGGCTTGATTAGGGGTCAGCTTAAGGTGGGTGAGGAGGTCGCGCTGCCCAGGGGCCAGCTGATCCCAGGAGGTGTGCTGACGATGCAGCCAGCTCCCGGCTTTCACTCCCTCAATCGCCGTGTCACGGCGCAGTGTTGTGGGGTCGTGGTCGGCTTCGAGGTGGCGTTTGAGGAGGTGGTACTTGCGGTGCCAGTCGGGGCCGTACGGAAGTGTCCAGTCGGGGTCGAGGGCGGTGAGTTCGGCGTTGCGTTCGGGGGCAAGGCGGTTTTTTCGGGCCAGGGCGCGTTGGTCGACGAGGAACTGGCCGCCGGGTTGGTGGGCGGGGATGGCAAGGTGACCGTGCTCTGTCTGGTAGGCGGTGACGGTCGTGAGGTGGCCTTGCCAGGTGGCTTCGTGGTCGTCCCAGATCATGCCGAGTTCGTCGAGTTCAGCGATCCACTCTGGGGTGAGAGTTCCTTGCTGACGGGCTGTGCGTTGGCCAGTGATGAAGGTGCCCAGGTGGTAGCCGTAGGCATCCTCGTAGCCTGCGGGGACGCGCAGGTGCTGGTGTTCGGTGTAGAAGCGGGTGGCGGCGGCCAGGCCGGCTCTCCGCGGTGCGGAGAGGACGGTTCCGTCGGCGGGCCAGGAGATGAGATCCATGGCTTGAGCGATGGTGTTGGGATCGAGGGTGAAGTCGAAGCGAAAGCGGCGGGCGATCAGGGTGTGGGTGTCGCGCTCTAGGCGCTGGTTGGGGTTTTTGCGGGGTGCGCGGGCAGCGATGGTCTGGTCGTGGTGTCTGAGGGCTGCGGTGACCAGCCACAAGGCTTCGTAGGGGGTGGCGAGCAGGTCGGTGGGGTCGGCGCCGGGTGGGATGTAGGCAGGGATGATGAGGCTGGCTGTCTTGGTCTCGCGGGTGGGGGGTTTGCGCAGTGCGCGGCCCAGGCCCTGGACAATCCGGCGGACGCTGGCGGTACGGTCTGCGAATACCACCCCATCCACAGCTGGCAGGTCGATGCCCTCCCCCAAGACCTGGGCGTTGGTGAGGACGGCACGGTCGGCGTCGGCGAAGTCGGTCAGGATGTCGTGGCGCTGGCCCGGGGTGTGGGTGCCGTTGATCGACTGCACGACCAGGTCCTCGGCCCAGTCCGGGCGCTGCTCGCGGGTGAGGGTGCGCAGGGTGTAGGGGAACTGGCGGGCGAAGTCCGTAGCATCGGCGATCTGCTGGAAATAGACGATCAGGTGATGGAGGTCGTGTTCGGCCATCGCCTTGAGGACGGCAAGGTGCAGGGCTGTCGTCCGGCGGGCGGTTGGGGCGAAGCCTGAGTGGGCGTCTGGGTCGGCGAGGGCGGTGCGCAGCGTGGTGTCGGTGATGGTGGGTACCACCAGCTGGTAGTCCGCCAGGACTCCGTCTTCGATGGCCTGGGCGTGGGAGTAGGTGTGCAGGCGCGGGCCGAAGGTCTTGATGTCTGCCATGGACGCGACCTGCGAGGGTGCATCCCATTCTGGGGCCGTGGCCGCGGTGCGCTTCGGTACCGGGCGGGAAGTGGGCGCCTCCGTCAGGCGCGGCGGCTCCCACTCGTAGGGGGTCGCGGTGAGGTAGAGACGGCGGTCGGCCGGGATGCGGGTGCTGTCGTGCAGGGCTGTCCACTCTTTGTCCCAGCTGCCTGCGGTGCGGTGCGCCTCGTCCACGATCAGCAGATCGAACACTGGGGCCGGGGCACGGGTGTGCTGGCTCTGCTCGATCTTCGGCAGCGAGTCAAGGGTGACGAAGACGGTGGCGTGCTCGTGCCGGGCCAGCCACGATGCCAGTGTCTCGCCCGAGTTCGTGCTCGTGACGGCTGCCCCGGCGAGCAGTGGGTGTTTGTCTGCGCGCAGCGAGGACACTGCGATCATCGGTTCGCGGCGTCCGTCTCTTCGGGCGGCTTGGGCCCATTGCGCGATCAGGTCCAGACTCGGCACTGTGACCAGAAGGTGCTGGACGGTCAGGGCCTCGGCCGTACGCAACGCAGTCAAGGTCTTGCCGGTGCCGCACGCCGAGACCGTGTGACCGCGTGTATGCGGACGCGCGAGATGACGTGCTGCATTGTCGACCGCCTGCTGTTGATCCGGGCGTAGCGTGAGCCGGACCGGACGGGCGCGGCATGTCGGAGTGGCTGAAGCCTCAGCCACGGGCTCAGGGCCGGAAGACATGGTGTACAACCTCAACTCACGACAGGGGCAGTCGGCGGAATTCATCCTCCCGCATGTGAGCGAGTTGGCGCGGGGTAGATCTCACACTTTGATGCGAGTTGCGCGCCGAGCGGGAGCGGATGCAGCACGAGCACCAGCTGGCGCTCGCCGAGGCGCAGCACGCCCCCGACCTGGCCCAGGCGAAAGCCGAGCAGCTGGCGCTGGGGCGCCGGGCCGGCTGGCCATCCCCCAGCCCCCCTGCCGTC
>NZ_MUNE01001239.1 GCF_002154605.1 Streptomyces milbemycinicus
GCGGACAGCGCCGCGGGCAGGGCGGGCAGCCCGGCAACGCGGGCGGCGAACAGCGATCTGAGGTGTTCGCGAAGGGAGCGCAGCTGCGCCGCGCACATCTCCTGCACCCCTGCGTCGGCCGGTGCGAGGCCGCGTTCGGTGAGCCAACGATTCGTGGCCTCGGGGGTGCCGAGGAGATCGATGAAGTGCCCACCGGGCAGCGCGATGGCGCTGTTGGCGAAGTCGAGGGCGAGGTATTCCTCCGCCCCCGGCGCGGGCGGTGGCACGGATTCGGCGGTCGGGGTCTCGCTCATGGCTGTCATGGTACGGCTTGTGTTCATCCGTGAGACACGGCTATCGTCCCTCACGGATAAGCCGCTCTACATCCGTGAGGTTTTGATGCCTGGTACCCGTATGCCCACTGAGCAGATCCCCATCCGCGTCTTTGGCGGCCCGACGGCCCTTTTCGAATACGGGGGCCTGCGATTCCTGACCGACCCGACCTTCGACGAGCCCCGTGACTACCACGTGCCGGGCGGCC
>NZ_MUNE01001240.1 GCF_002154605.1 Streptomyces milbemycinicus
TGCGGCGGCTGTGGCGCGCCGCGCGGCTCGCCCTTGCCGCGTACGCCGCCTCGTTCGTCTTCGGGCTCTGCGGCGGCAGGGAGGCCCTTGCCGCCACCGCCGGTGAGCCGGGCTGCTTTCCGTACGCCCTGGTGCCCGCGGCCGCCGCCGCGCTCGCCCTCGGGCTGACCGCCGCCGCCCTGGAAGGCGGTGTACTGGTGACGGCCGAGGGCCGCTCGCCCCGCGCCGCCTGGCGCGGCCGGGTGCTGTGCTCGCTCATACCCCACCTGGTGCACGGCCTGGCCGGGCTGACCATGGCGGTGCTGTGGCGCAGCCCGTACGGGCCGCCCGCCGCGCTTCTCGTGCTGCCGCCGATATACGTCTGCGCCCGCGTCTTCGCGCTGTGCCACCGCGAACGCGCCGCCCATCAGGCCACCGTCCGTGCCCTCGTCCAGGCCGTCGACATCAAGGACCGGTACACCCGCGGCCACAGCGAGCGGGTCGGCCGCGCCTCCGCCATGATCGCCCGCGAGCTGGGGATGAACGGGGCCCGGCTCGAGGCGCTGCGCATCGCGGGCCTCCTGCATGACGTGGGCAAGCTCGGCGTCCCCACCCGGCTGCTGCGTAAAAACGGTCCGCTGACCCCCGAGGAACGCCGCGCCATCGAGCTCCACCCCGAGTACGGGCACGAGATGGTGCGCGGCATCGGCTTCCTGGGGGAGGCGCGGGAGGCCGTTCTCCACCACCACGAGCGGCTGGACGGGAGCGGCTATCCCTATGGGCTCGCGGGAGCGGACATTCCGGAGGCGGCGAGGGTGGTGGCGGTCGCGGACGCCTTCGACGCGATGACCTCGACCCGGACCTACCGGCGGGCCCGGCCGGTGCCCGCGGCGGTGGAAGAGCTCAAACGGTGCGCGGGGGCGCAGTTCGACCCACGGATGGTGGTCGCCCTGGCCCGCGCCCTGG
>NZ_MUNE01001241.1 GCF_002154605.1 Streptomyces milbemycinicus
TGCGGCGCCCGGCCCCGAAGCCTCACCGCCTCCCTGAGCCGCACCCCCGCCGAGCGACATCAGCGCGATGGTCGTGAGCGCCGTGGCCGCCGTACCGATCACGACGGCGACGAAGAACATCGGCACCCCGTCGACCGCACCGAGCATCGCCACGATCGGGCCGCCGTGCGGCACGTTGTCCTCGACCGATGCCAGCCCCGCCACCGCACCGGCGACCGCGCCGCCGAGCATGTTCGCCGGGATGACCCGCGCCGGGCGTGCCGCGGCGAATGGGATGGCACCCTCGGTGATTCCGAAGAAGCCCATGAACAGCGCGGCCAGGCCGGTCTCCCGCTCCTGGTCGTCGAACATCCGGCGGCGGATGAGGGTGGCCAGGCCCTGGCCCAGCGGCGGGACCGGGATGGCCGCCGCGCACATGCCCATGACCTCGGGGTTCTTGGAGACCAGGCCGGCGCCGAACAGGAAGGCGGTCTTGTTGACCGGACCGCCCATGTCGAACGCGATCATCAGGCCGAGGATCGTGCCGAGCAGTGCCGCGCTGGTGCCGGTCAGCCCGCCGAGCCAGTCGGTGAGGTGCTCGAAGACCCACGCGATCGGTTCGCCGAGCACATAGATGAAGAACAGCCCGAGCGCCGAGGTCGCCACGATCGGGATCACGATGATCGGCATGATCGGCTGGACGAACTTGGGCACCTTGACCATCTTGATCCAGCGCACCAGATAACCGGCCAGGAAGCCGGTGACGATCGCGCCGAT
>NZ_MUNE01001242.1 GCF_002154605.1 Streptomyces milbemycinicus
GGTCAGGATGTTGACGGCCGCCGGCAGGTGGGCCATCGCCTCCCGGAAATCGGCCTGGCTGGGGGTCAGGGTCACGGCGGTGCCGCTCCTCTCCTGGTTCGGTTCGGACTGGCTCACCACAGCTCGACCACCAGCCGTGGTGACCTCGCGCGCGAGACACAGGCGGCGATCTGGTCTCCGGCCGCTTTCTCCTTGGCGGACAGGCAGTGGTCGCGGTGATCGGGTTCACCTTCGACGACCCGCAGGACACAGGTTCCGCAGATGCCTTCGCGGCAAGAGGTCTCCAGCGGGACGCCGTTCTCCTCCAGTACGTCCGCGATGCTCTTCCCGGGTGGCACGGTGAAGACCTCGCCGGTGTCCAGCTCGACTTCGAAGCCGTCGTCGGCCCCGTTGTCCGCCGGTGTCCCCGCCTGGAACGGCTCGGAGTGGATCTGATCCTCGGGCAGGCCGCGGGCCGCGAGGGCGCGGACCTGTGCCATGAAGCTCTCGGGCCCGCAGGCGTACACATGCGCGTCGGCCGGAAGCCCTGCCAGCGCTCCCGTCAGTTCGCGGGCCACGGCCTGCCGCCCGGCCCCGAAGCGGCGGACGACGCGATCGGCGAAGGCGGACTTCTCCAGCAAACCGGCGAAAGCCGCCTCGGCCCGGCTCCGCGCCACGTAGTGCAGCCGGAACTCGGCTTTCCGGGCGTGCAGTTCGTATGCCATCGCCAGCAGGGGCGTGATCCCGATCCCGGCCGCCACCAGGTGGTGCTCCCCCGCTTCCGGGGCCAGGCCGAACAGC
>NZ_MUNE01001243.1 GCF_002154605.1 Streptomyces milbemycinicus
TGACAGCCCCGGAGGCCCCGCACCCGGCACCACCCACGAACAGCAGGCGCACCACGCACGCACCCGCACCCGAAAACGCACCCGCTCAGCCCGAGGTCACCCCGGCCACCAGTTCGTCCGCCGCCGCGTACGGGTCCAGCTCCCCCGCCGCCACCCGCTCGGCCAGCGTCCCCAGCCGGCGGTCGCCGTGCAGGTCGCCGATCCGGGCGCGGAGCGCCGTTACGGCGATGGTCTCGACCTCGCCCGCCGCCCGCCGCAGCCGCCGCTCCGCCAGCACCCCGCGCTCCTCCATCCACGCCCGGTGCTTCTCCAGGGCCTCGACCACCTCGTCGACGCCCTCGCCCCGCGCCGCCACCGTCTTCACGATCGGCGGCCGCCAGTCGCCCGGGGCGCGGGCCTCGCCGAGGCCCAGCATGTGCCCCAGCTCGCGGACGGTCGCGTCGGCGCCCTCCCGGTCGGCCTTGTTGACCACGTACACATCGCCGATCTCCAGGATCCCGGCCTTGGCCGCCTGGATCCCGTCGCCCATCCCGGGCGCGAGCATCACCACACTCGTATCGGCCTGCGCGGCGATCTCGACCTCCGACTGCCCGACGCCGACGGATGCGACGTGGTGCTGGTGGAGACCGTCGGCGTCGGGCAGTCGGAGGT
>NZ_MUNE01001244.1 GCF_002154605.1 Streptomyces milbemycinicus
TGGGTATCCGGATCGGCCGTCCGTGCACACCGGGGTGGCGTGCGGGCGGCCGATCCGGATACCCATGTGCCATGAGATTCATCAGCGATCTTGACCGACGGCTGTTCGCGCGGGTCGCGGCCGGCCGGCTGCGCGGCGCCCATCCCCTGCTGCCGAGGATCACCCACGCCGCCAACCACGGCCGGCTGTGGTTCGGCACGGCCGGGGTGCTCGCCGCCGTCGGCGGCCGGACCGCGCGGCGGGCCGCGGTGCGGGGCGTCGGGGCGCTGGCCGCCGCTTCGCTCGTGTCCAACACCGTGGTCAAGTGGACCGTGGACCGCCGCCGTCCGCTCCTCGAGGGCGTGCCGCTGATCCGCCGGCTGGCCAAGCAGCCGTGGACGAGCTCCTTCCCCTCCGGGCACTCGGCCTCCGCGGCCGCCTTCGCCACCGGGGTCGCCCTGGAGTCCACCGGGTACGGGATCGCCGTCGCCCCGCTGGCCGCCGCGGTGGCCTTCTCCCGGGTGTACGTCGGCGTGCACTACCCGAGCGACGTCCTCGCGGGGCTCGCCCTGGGCGTCGGCGCCGCCGCGCTCACCTGCCGCTGGTGGCCGCCGCGGCCACAGACCCCGGCGCGGGCCCGGCCGCGGGTCTCGGCCCCGGCGCTGCCCGAGGGCGACGGGCTGGTGGTGGTCGTCAACACCCAGGCCGGCGTCGGCCTCTCGGGGACCGGCCTCACCCCCGCCGAGCAGCTGCGCGCGCTGCTGCCCGGCGCGGAAATCCTGGAGCGCGAACCCGAGCACGACCTCGGGCCGCTGCTGGACCGGGCCGCCCGGCGCGCCGCCGAGCGGGGCGGGGCGCTGGGGGTCTGCGGCGGGGACGGCAGCGTCAACGCGGCGGCCGCGCTGGCCGCCGAGCGCGGGCTGCCGCTGGCCGTCTTCCCCGGCGGCACCTTCGACC
>NZ_MUNE01001245.1 GCF_002154605.1 Streptomyces milbemycinicus
ACCCCCGCCGGACCCGAACAGCCCCTGGACCTCGCCGGCATCGGCATCGGACCGTTCAACCTCTCCCTGGCCGCCCTCGCCCACGGCATCCCCTGCCTGCGCACCGCCTTCTACGAACAGCGCCCCGCCTTCCACTGGCACCCCGGCCTCCTCATCGACGGCGCCAAGGTCCAGGTCCCCTTCCTCGCCGACCTCGTCACCCTCGCCAACCCCACCAGCCCCTGGACCTTCCTGAACTACCTCAAGGCCCACGAACGGCTCTTCCCCTTCTACATCGCCGAGCGCTTCCACATCGAACGTGCCGAATACGACGCCTACTGCCGCTGGGTCAGCCGCCACCTCCCCGGCCTCCACTTCGGCCACCAGATCGACGCCGTCCGCTGGAACCACGACCACCTCCTCTTCGAACTCGACTTCACCGAACTCGACGCCACCGGCGAGGCCCGCCACATGGGCCGCAGCTACGCCCGCGCCCTGGTCCTCGGCGTCGGCACCGAACCCCACGTCCCCGCCCCCCTGTGCCTGTCTCTTATAACCATCT
>NZ_MUNE01001246.1 GCF_002154605.1 Streptomyces milbemycinicus
GGCGAGGGACAGGCCCTCGCCGCCGAACACAGCGTTCATCAAGCCCTGGCGGTTGAGCCCGCCGATGCGCTGGACGCCGTACTGGATGCCCTCCTCGAAGGCCACGATGCAGCCCGTGTCGACCTCGATCCGGCCCCCGAAGTCGGCGGGGTTGAGGTCGATGAAATTGCCCGCACCGCAGATGATCACCGTGCCGCGCCCGGTGAACTTCTCCAGGATGAATCCCTCGCCGCCGCTGCGGCCCGTCCTGCCGCCCTGGAAGGCGATGCCGAACTCCACAGTCGACTCGGCCGCCACGAAAGCATCCTTCTCCGCGAACCAGGCACGGCCGCCGTCCAGCTCCAGCGCGCGCATCTCCCCGGGCAGCACGCCCGCGAAGCCGACGGTGCCCTCGCCGCCGGTCGAGGTGAAGTACTGGAAGGCAAGCGACTCCCCCGCCAGCGCCCGCTGGCCCACCTGCATCGCGGTGCCCATGGCCTGGCGCAGCATGCCGCCCATG
>NZ_MUNE01001247.1 GCF_002154605.1 Streptomyces milbemycinicus
GCCCCCGGCCGCCTCAAAGCCCCTGCGGACCAGGGCAGACGGCGGTTTCTGACCACCGTGGCCCTGGGTGGCGCCACCATCGTCGGCGCGACCTCGCTGGGCGCCGTCGACGCCGACGCCGCCTTCACCGCGCCCCTCGAGCCGCTGGACCCGGCCGTCGCCCGGAGCGCCTTCGTGGAGGGGCGGATCCAGCGGATCGACGGCAGTGTGCTGGACATCGCCGGATCCCACGGCGACCGGGCGCGGGTACGGCTGACCAACGCCACCAGCGTCTGGAAGGCGGGGGTCGCCACCGCCGAGGAGATCGAGGCCGGTGACGGGCTCTACGCCCGTGGTGTCCCGATGCCCGATGGCACCGTCGCCGCCGACGCGGTGTGGGTGAACATCGTCAACCTCTACGCCACCGTCCGCGGTATCGAACAGGACCGGCTCCATCTGACGCACGGAGCGCACCGGATCGTCGGCCATCTGTCCCCGGCCACCACCAGCGCCTCGTACGCGCGCACCGCCCCCACCTCCGATCTGTCCCGGCTGCGGGTGGGCGACGGCGCCCAGGTCCTCGGCGCGTGGCGGCCCGCGGACGGGGCCGTGGACATCGTCCGGGTCTCGGTCGGGCCGCCACCGGGGAGAGTACGGTGATCGCGCCGCCCGCCGGGGCGGCCCCGCTGCTGACCGCCGGGCTGCTCGGCTGGACCGGCG
>NZ_MUNE01001248.1:0-758 GCF_002154605.1 Streptomyces milbemycinicus
TGCGGTCAGTTCCAGTCCGCCGGTCGTTCGCAGTGGCACATCTTCGCCCGCGCACACAAGCAATCGATACCGCGGGACTCCGGCGTCCTGACGGTCGATGCCGAAGACGGAGAGCGGGATGGAGCTTTCGAAGATAGGGCCGCCGCTGAAGAGCAGCACCGCGACGATTTCTCGTCGCCGGCGTCCGGAGAGCTTGCGCGAGGTCTCCGGTACGGTCGTGGAGTCCTGGCTCATCGAACTAAGCCCCCCTCGGTGGTCGCGTCCTCTCGGTCCTGCACGTTTCCCCTCGGTCCTGAACGGTTCCCCCGCCGGTCATGGCCAAGATCGAATCTACTGTGTCGCGTGTGGTCGCCGTGACCAGTTCACCACCCGCCACTATGTCGACATGACAACTTGGCGGGAAGCATTCGATCACGAAGCGTTGCACTCGTGGGCCTCCCTGTGAAGTACGCCTAGCCTTCGTACCCACTTCGCGTAGGGGGTAGGGGCCGCTCATACCCCTTTCCTCGCTGGTCGGAGGGGGTTGGGGCGAGCGTTTGCCAAGGAAAGAACTTCGAGGGGAAGTTGGCCGAAAAGAAGTGGGCGCAGACGTGCGGAAGGGTCCTCCGCCGGGCGTACGACCCCTCCGGTGACGCTCACCACTGTGTGCCCGGAGCGCTACGGAGCGCGCCCTCAGCCGCGCCGGCCGCCCCTGTGCGCCCCGATTCCGGTGCGCCCATGTCGTCCACGATGTGGACTGATGACCGTTCCCGCGAGCC
>NZ_MUNE01001248.1:801-1626 GCF_002154605.1 Streptomyces milbemycinicus
GCGGCGCCGGCCGCCGCGCCGAACGGCGAACCGCACACCAGGAGCACGACGGGCACCAGGGCGCAGCTGAACGCGCCCCAGCGGATCACCTCGTCCGCCGCCTCCCCGGCCGGGGTTCTGGCGGGGTGGTCACGGCCCTCGCGGGGCGCGTCGTACTCGACGGTGGCGGGCACGTATCTGCTCCTCGGAGGGCGGCGGACAGGGGGCCGGGGCGGGGCGCGATCACCGCGCGGCTACTACAACGCCGAGCGGGCGTCAGGGTCACTGCGAACCGTCCGCTCGGTGTACGCCCCCCGAAGACTCAGGGTTTACTGGAGGCTCACTCGGGCCACCCGGTGGAGCCGCACATCGGCACGGTCGGGACCACTTGGGGCATTGCGTTACGGGCCGCCCTCCGGCATGCTCCCTGGAACGCCTTGGGCGGTTCGCCGTCCAAGAGCTCTCTGGGCAGGAGGGGAGTGGCGCCGTACCCTTAGGGGTAAGGGCTTGGAAAGATGAATCCCGGACGGATTCGGTTCGTTCGATACGCTCCCCCGAGCGCCAGCGAGCTGCCGTCCCCGACAACTGCAACCCCTAAGCCCCCGCCGTTCCCTCCTCACGAGGACTTCCTTCGCCGAGACACCGATGGCCGGTCACGACATCCCCGAACCCGCGGACCGCAAGCGGGTCGCCGATCACATGGCGCACCCCGAAGCGGCGGAAGAAACACGTCATTCCTGCGATCCGGCGTTCCAGCACGGCGTCGTGGTGGGATTCGACGGTTCGACATCGAGCGAGCGCGCCCTCGCCTATGCGATCGGCATGGCCCGGCGCTCCGGCTCCGGG
>NZ_MUNE01000125.1 GCF_002154605.1 Streptomyces milbemycinicus
GCCTGGGGCGTCCGGGGCGTCCGGGGGGACGTCGATCGGCGGCTGGACGTTTCTGCTCGCCCTGGCGGCGGCTGTGGCGGGTGCGGGCGCGTCATGGGGCTCCCGGCCGCTCGGCACCAGCCTGGAGATCGGGTTCGCCTGCGCGCTGGGCGTCTTCGGGCTCGGCATCGCGGTCAGCTCCCGGTACGGCCGCACGGGCTCCGGCACCATCGTGCTGGCAGTGGTGACGGCCGCACTGCTGGCGGCAGCGGCCTGGCTCCCCAAGTCCGTCACCACCGACTGGTCGCGCCGCACCTGGGCGCCCACGTCCACGGCGGCCGTACGCGGCTCGTACGAGCTGGGCGGCGGCGTCGGCGAACTGAAGCTGGACCGCATGTCCCTGAAGAAGGGCCAGACCGTCACCACGCACGCCGAGGTCGGCGCCGGGAAACTGGCCGTCACCGTGCCCAAGGACACACGGCTCGAGCTGACCATCCATGTGGGGTTCGGCGACATCCGGCTGCCGGGCGAGAGGGGCGACGACATCGACATCCAGCCGAGTAGAGACCGAACCGTGACCGTGCCGCCTGCCGACGGGCGCGCCGCGAAGGGCACGCTGCGGCTGGACCTGGAAATCGGCCTGGGCAATGTGGAGGTGAGCCGGTCATGACGCACCGCTTCGAACCGGGCAGGCTGACCGCCGGACTCGTCGTCCTCGGGACGGCCCTCGCGTACGGCCTGGACGCCGCCGGGGAATGGGATCTGCCGCCCTTCGCGCCCCTGCCCGTCCTCCTGGGCGGGCTGTGCCTGGCGGGGCTCGTCTCGGCGCTCGCCTTCGGCGCCCGGCGGCGCCGCACCCGCCTCTCCGAGCACACCGCACCGCCGCTGCGCGATCTGCCCATGGACGAGCTGCGCCGCCGCTACGAGGCGCCGCCCGCGGGCCGCGGCAGCGGCGTACGAGAGCCCCGCCAGGACCGGAAGGACCGGGAGGACCGCCAGGACCGGGAGGACCAGGAGGGGGTCAGCTGAACAGCTGCGCGCCCTGGCGCCTGCGGCGCTTGGAGATGACCACGTCCAGCGACAGATACGGGGTGCCCGCCAGGACCAGCGGCAGCCACGCCATCAGATACGCCAAATCGTTTCCGTAGTAGTACGGATCCGACTGCCAGCTGACCGTCAGCCACAGGCTCAGCGAGATCAGCGCGCCGCCGAACGCCGCCAGCCGCCCCAGCAGCCCCACGATCGTGCCGAGCCCGACCGCCAGTTCCCCGAAGGCCATGGCGTACCCGAAGCTGGTGGGGTCCTTGAGCGCCTGGTCTATCAGCCACGGCACCGCGGAGCTGTCGCGCACGCCCCGCATCAGCTCGCCCATCGAGCCGGTGCCGCTGTCGGCCAGGAAGGCCGAGTCCGTCAGCTTGTCGATCCCCGCGTAGATGAACGTCACCCCGAGGAAGATCCGCAGCGGCAGCAGGGCGTACCGCGCGGCGGAGTCCCGCCAGCCGCCGGTGCTGCCGCTGCCGCCTATCCCGCCCACGCCGCCCACGCCGCTCACACTGCCCGAGCCGGCTCCGACCGTTCTGTCAGCATGCCTCATGACGCCCGCCTCTCCCGTTGCCTCGTCAACAAAACCTTACGGAGGAAACGGGCAGGTGACTCAGTCCAGAACGTCGATCGGATAGCGATTTGTCTCCGCCCCCGCCGCGGTGACGACCTGCACCTCCACCCGCCCCGGCTCCACATCCACCGGCACCGGCACGGTCAGCACGGTGTCGGTCGGGTTGCTGAAGCCCCCGGCGACCGGCACCAGCGGCACCTGGACGTGCACCGCCCCGATCCGTACGACCATACGGGCGAGCCGGTCCGGCTCCTCCGCCCCCGGGGGTACGAAGCCGCTGCCGCGGATCTCGATGTCGTCCCCGGTGCGGATCGGCGCGTCCCGGTCGAAGCCGCCCTCCTCGGGCCGTACCCGGACCACCGAGAGCACCGTGGGCCGGCCGCCCTCCGTGTACTTCCCGGCCAGGTACATCAGCACCGAGACGGCGGCCAGCAGCGCCAGGCCCCAGGGCAGATCGGGCAGCCGCTGCGGCTCGCGCGCCAGCCGCACCGCGGCGAAGGCGAGCACGACCGCCTGCACCACCACGTACTGCGCGTCCGCCAGGCTGCCGCGGCCCGCGTCGTCGGTCAGCAGATCCGCGGCGCGCGGGCGCAGCGCCCGGACCTTCTGCAGCCGCTGCGCCCGCACCCGCGCCGCCACCACGAGCCGGGCCGCGACCGCGGCCAGGCAGCTCAGGGCGGTGACGGTGAGCAGCCCGGCGGCGTCGCCCGGGGCCAGCCCGTCGGCCGTCCGCTCCCCCGCCTCCGGGGCGAAGGCCAGCTCGACCGCGAGCATCAGCACCGCGAAGACCGCGAACAGCAGCCACGCGGCGGCCACGGCGCGCGAGGTGGACAGGCGGTTGTCCTCGCCGACGAGCAGGGCGAGCGGGCCGCCGCTGCCGCGGTGCAGCCGGGCGGCGAGCGTCAGCAGCCCGGCCGCGAGCAGCGCGACGGTCAGCGAGGCCGTACGCGCCGCCGACCAGCCCGCGCCGACCGCCGTGGCCAACTGCCCGATCAGCAGCGCCCCGACCGCGCCCCACACCACGTACAGCGTGCGCCGCCACACCGCCCCGCCCCATGCGAAGCTCTCGGCGCGGCCGGTGTCCCAGGTCGTCCGGGCCGCCTGCGTCAGCTCGTCCGACACCCACTGCCGGGAGGCCTCGGCGGAGTGCGCGAGCGCCGCCGGCAGACCCTCCCCGGCCGCGAACCGGTCGCGCAGGACCAAGAACGCGGCCACCGCCCGCCGGTGCCCGTCCCGGGCGCATTCGGCGCACTCGCATCCGCTGTGCGTATGGCGCTCTGCCGTCGTGGCGTCTTCCGCCGCTTTCACCGCCACGAGGCGCTCCCGCTCGTCGTTCTCCCGGGTCAGTCGGCGCTCTGGTCCCAACTGACATGTCTTGACAGGGGATTGTGCCGTAAGTCGGGGGGTCTCAGCTCAGCAGGTCCGGCTCACCGCGGGTGATCTGCTGGTACAGAGGTTGATAGTTGATCCAGGCGACGAGATCGGTGCCCAGCTGCTCACGGGTCTGCACCGCGTTCTTGTAGTCGATCAGGACCGGTTTGCCCGCGGCCTTCGCGGCCAGCTGCACCTGGCAGGAGCGCTCCATCGCGATAAACCACCAGGCGGCCGCGTCGACCGAGTCGCCGACCGTCAGAAGACCGTGATTGCGCAGGATGACGGCCTTGCGGGGGCCGAGCGCCGCCGCGATGGCCCGCCCCTCCGCCTCGTCCACGACCACACCCGTATAGCGGTCGTAGAGCGCGTGGTCCTCGAAGAAGGCGCAGACGTCCTGGGTGATGGGTTCGAGCAGTTCACCGAGCGCCGACAGGGCGCGGCCGTGCACCGAGTGGCAGTGCGCGACGGCCACGACCTCCGGCCGCGCCTGATGCACGGACGAGTGAACGACAAACGCCGCCTGGTTGACGTGGTGGCGCCCCTGGACCACCCGGCCCGCCTGGTTGACGAGGATCAGATCGCTGACGGTGATGTGGCGGAAGGACATCCCGAAGGGGTTCACCCAGAAGCAGTCCGTGAACTCCGGGTCCCGCACGGTGATATGGCCCGAGACCCCCTCCTCGAACCCGTACCGCCCGAAGAGGCGCAGGGCGGCGGCCAGCCGCTCCTTGCGGTGGCGCCGCTCGTCCTCCGGCGAGGTGTGCTGCGGCGGCAGGGTGAAGTGCAACTGGTCGGTGGGGATCGGCTCCGGCATCGGCGGCATCTGCGGCTCACTCCTTGGCGCACTGCGTGCTCTCAGGGCTCGGAGCGGAAGCTACCTGGGGGTATCACAGGACGCCAGAGCGATGACGCAACAGCGGCGACGCCGCCGCCCGGAAAGATCGGGCGACGGCGTCGGCGTGCATACGGGATACGAGGGGTCGGGGTCACTCCCACTCGATGGTGCCTGGGGGCTTGCTGGTGATGTCCAGGACCACGCGGTTCACCTCGTCGACCTCGTTGGTGATCCGGGTCGAGATCCGCGACAGCACGTCGTACGGCAGCCGCGACCAGTCCGCGGTCATCGCGTCCTCGGAGGAGACGGGGCGCAGCACGATCGGGTGGCCATACGTACGGCCGTCGCCCTGCACGCCCACCGAGCGCACATCCGCGAGCAGCACCACCGGGCACTGCCAGATGTCCCGGTCCAGGCCCGCGGCGGTCAGCTCCTCGCGCGCGATGGCGTCGGCCTCGCGCAGCAGGTCCAGGCGCTCCTTGGTGACCTCGCCGACGATACGGATGCCCAGGCCCGGGCCCGGGAAGGGCTGGCGCTGGACGATCTCCTCCGGGAGCCCGAGCTCCTGGCCGACCATCCGCACCTCGTCCTTGAACAGCCGGCGCAGCGGCTCGATCAGCTGGAACTCGAGGTCGTCCGGGAGCCCGCCCACGTTGTGGTGGGACTTGATGTTGGCGGCGCCGGTGCCGCCGCCGGACTCCACCACGTCCGGGTAGAGGGTGCCCTGCACCAGGAACTCCACGGCCTCACCCGCGGCGCCCGCCTCGGCGACCAGCTCGGCCTGGGCCTGCTCGAAGACCCGGATGAACTCCCGGCCGATGATCTTCCGCTTCTCTTCGGGGTCGGACACCCCGGCGAGCGCGGTCAGGAAGCGCTCCTCGGCGTCGACGACCTTCAGCTGCACGCCGGTGGCCGCGACGAAGTCCTTCTCGACCTGCTCGGACTCGCCCTTGCGCATCAGGCCGTGGTCCACGTACACGCAGGTCAGCTGGTCGCCGATGGCCCGCTGGACGAGGGCGGCGGCGACGGCGGAGTCCACGCCGCCGGACAGGCCGCAGATCGCGCGCTTGGTGCCGACCTGCTCACGGATGGCGGCGACGGCCTCCTCCACCACATTGCTGGTGGTCCAGCTCGGCTCGATCCCGGCGCCCCGGTAGAGGAAGTGCTCCAGCACCTGCTGGCCGTGGGTGGAGTGCATCACCTCGGGGTGGTGCTGCACGCCGTACAGCTTCTTCTCGTCGTTCTCGAAGGCCGCGACCGGCACCACATCGGTGGAGGCGGTGACGGTGAAGCCCTCGGGGGCGGCCGAGCAGGCGTCGCCGTGCGACATCCACACGGTCTGCTCGGCCGGGGTGCCCTCGAAGAGCGTGGAGCCGGGCTTGGTGACGGTCAGCGGCGTACGGCCGTACTCGCGGGCCCCGGTGTTGTCGACCGTGCCACCGAGCGTGGTGGCCATCAGCTGGAAGCCGTAGCACATGCCGAAGATCGGCACCCCGGCCTCGAACAGCGCGCGGTCGACGGTGGGCGCACCCTCCGCGTACACCGACGACGGGCCGCCGGAGAGGATGATCGCCCTCGGCTTCTTGGCGAGCATTTCGGCCACCGGCATGGTGGACGGAACGATCTCGCTGTAGACCCGGGCCTCGCGGACCCGACGGGCGATGAGCTGGGCGTACTGCGCGCCGAAGTCGACGACCAGGACGGTGTCGGGGGCGGCAGCAGGGGACGCTGATGGCACTTCGGCGGCCTTCCGGCGGAGGTTGCGGTGTTTCTGGGGGTTGGACCATCGATTCTAACGGGCTCGCCATCCCGACTTTCCTGGCACATTTCCGCGCGCATTCCGCCCGCATTCCCGGCACTTTCCGAGCTCGCGCCGTCACGCGCCGTCACCCGTACGCCGCGTGACCAGGCCGTGAGCCGCTTCGTTGAGCCCGTTGTCCGCGCCAGCCAGGAGCGGCCCGGAAGTATCCACGCGTGGCTCAGATCCGCCGAAGCGATGAGACGCGGCCCCCTGCGGTGATTCAGGCGGCGCGTCGTGGGACCTCGCTTCGGCGAGGTGACCGGTCAGCAGGGGACAGCAGCCCGGTCACCACCCCAAAGAACGGTCGGTCCCGGGGACGCCTGGGGCCGACCGTATCCGGTCGAAACGGTTGCGCCGGAAGCGCCACATCCACCACGATGCACGGAGGGAAGACGCCCCGGACCTCCCTACCGTCATTGGTCCGACCACGCGGGCGTACGCCCCCCTTGTATCGCCGCTGCACCACCGCGCTCCACCCGAAAGCGCACCGCTCGCTCGCAGGCGCACGACTCGCAGGCGTACGGCTCAAAAACACACCACCCCGAAAGACCGGCGGCCTCCAAAGCCAGCGGCGCTCCCCCCGGCGCCGCCCTTCAGCACCGGCGCTGCCCTGACGCCGGTGCTGACCGCCCAGGGCCCCGGGGATGCCCGCCCCGCTCGGGCGCCCCCGGGGCCCTTCGCGCTCCCTTCGCGCTCCCTTCGCGC
>NZ_MUNE01001249.1 GCF_002154605.1 Streptomyces milbemycinicus
CCGGGCTGATCGCGAGCCGGGACACCTTCCCCGCCTTGGGGGCGGTGATGGTGGCCTCCATCTTCATCGCCTCGATGGTGGCCACGGTGGCACCGGCCTCGACCGTGTCCCCTTCGGCGACCGTGAGCGTGACGACGCCGGCGAAGGGGGCCGCGACATGGCCGGGGTTGGCCTTGTCGGCTTTCTGCGTCGCCGGAATGTCGGACGCCGCGGAGGTGTCCCGCACCTGGATCGGCCGCAGTTGGCCGTTGAGCGAGGACATCACGGTGCGCATACCGCGTTCGTCGGCCTCGCCGATCGCTTCGAGCTCGATGAGCAGCCGGACACCGGGCTCGAGGTCCACCGCGTACTCCTTGCCCGGGCGCAGCCCGTAGAAGAAGTCCTTGCTGGCCAGCAGGCTGGTGTCGCCGTAGTTCTGGCGGTGGGTGGCGAAGTCCCTGGTCGGCCCGGGGAACAGCAGCCGGTTCAGCGTCGCCCGCCGGTCCTTGTCCAGCAGTTCACGGTCCTCGGCGGACAGCCCGGGTGTCGGCTTGGGGTCCGGGCGGCCCTGCAGCGCCTTGGTGCGGAACGGCTCCGGCCAGCCGCCGGGCGGGGT
>NZ_MUNE01001250.1 GCF_002154605.1 Streptomyces milbemycinicus
GCTTTCGGAGCGGGGGGTGGCGCCGTCTGGGATGTCGTTGCATGGGCTGGTGCGGCACTTGGCGGGGGTGGAGCGCTGGTGGTTCCGTATTCAGTTCGCCGGTGAGGACGTTCCGCTGCTGTATTACTCGGACGAGGACCCCGACCAGGACTTCGACGCGCTCGACGGCGACCCCGCGGAGGCGTTCGCGGTGTGGCGGGCGGAGTGCGAGCGCTCGCGGGAGATCGTGGCCGCCGCGGAGTCGCTGGATGTGACGGGGATCCGGAAGCGGACCGGGGAGCCGATCGCGCTGCGGCGGATCATGGTGGACATGATCGCCGAGTACGCCCGCCACAACGGCCATGCGGATCTGCTGCGTGAGCGGATCGACGGCGCCACGGGGTGGTGACCCGCGGGACCTCAAGACTTGATGAAGTCGAGGATGTCGGCGTTGAGCTGATCCTTGTGGGTGATGTACAGGCCGTGCCCGGCGGCCGGGTACTCCTTGTAGATGGTGCCGGGGATCAGGGCGGCCGT
>NZ_MUNE01001251.1 GCF_002154605.1 Streptomyces milbemycinicus
GCCACGCCCGCCGTTCTCTACCGACCTGCAGCCACGCTGGGGCATGTTTCGGAAGCCGGGGGGAGTGTCGGTTCTGAAGGGAGGCGTTCGCCGTAGGGTGAGAGGCGGCCGAAGGCGGCCAACGGCCAAGGGAGCCATGTATGACGCGGTACCTGATCTCTTTTGATGACGGCGCGATGACCTTCCCCGAGGAGGAGTTGCCCGAGGTGGCCGAGGCCTCGCTCGAGGTGGTACGTAAGGCTCGGGACGCCGCTGTGTGGGTCTTCGGTGGTGGACTGGAAAGGCAGCAGGCGAGCGTCGTGTCCACCGACGGGACCGTCACCAACGGCCCGTACCCGGAGACCAAGGCGGTGCTCGGCGGGTTTGCGATCATCGATGTGCCCTCACGTGAGGACGCATTGGAGTGGGCTGCCAAGATCGCTGCCGCGTGCCGCTGCGCGCAAGAGGTCCGGGAGATCATGGCCGACCCGACCGTCTGATCGAAGACGACCCCCCGCGGCTGGGTCTGGTTCGGAAGTGGCTTGTGACCTGCGGGATCGGCATGCTGCGAGCCTGTGGGCGACACAGTTGGGCGGCATGATCTGACGGACGAGGCGTGGGCGGTACTCGAGGCGTTGCTGCCGGTCGCAGGGTGCGGTTGTCCGGGGCGGAACCTGCGTCGGCAGGTCGACGGGATCCGGCACCGGGTCCGGGCGG
>NZ_MUNE01001252.1 GCF_002154605.1 Streptomyces milbemycinicus
CGATGTGTATGAGAGACAGTTCATCCCCCTCCCGAGAACCCCGCGGGCAAGTGCGCGACCCCCGTGGCCGACTCCGCGTGAACTCCTGGGACGAAGGGGAGGAACGGAGCGACCAACAGGGCGACCCCCATGACCGCCGTGGCGATCCGCCCCCAAAGTGGCATGAGCCCCCACCTCTCTTCCTGTTCTTTCGTTCTCCGTGACGCCCTCACCCCCGCGGAGGACGTACGGTCCACTTCACCGGTCCGGCGGTTGTTCGGCAGCCCAGTCGCCGTACGAAACAAAGGGAGTAGCGTCTGGGGCCGTACCAGTCCGTCAGGTGGGGGAGATGGGACATGGGCCGCAAGGAGAGCCCGCTGGATCCGAGCGCGGGCCCGGTTCAGCGGTTCGCGTACGAGCTGCGCAAGCTGCGGAGCGAGGCGGGCGGGCCGACCTACCGGGCGATGGCGCAACGGGTGCCGTACTCGCTCACCACGCTGTCCCGGGCCGCCGCGGGGGACCAACTCCCCTCGCTCCCGGTCACGCTCGCGTATGTGGAGGCATGCGGCGGAGACCCGGCCGACCGGATCGCCTGGGAGGCGCGCTGGCGCGAGGCGGCGGAGGAGACGACCGGCCTCCCGGCCGAGGACGACGACGCCACACCGCCCTACCGCGGACTGGCCCGCTTCGAACCGGGCGACCACGAGCGGTTCTTCGGC
>NZ_MUNE01001253.1 GCF_002154605.1 Streptomyces milbemycinicus
TCGTCGACTGGACGCCCGACAAGATGCCCGCGCTCCTGGAGGGGATCTCTCGGGCGGCCGCGAAGCTGGGGGTCACCCCGACCCCGCCGGCCACGCTGCTGGGCGTTGCGGCACTGGACGTACCCGACCACCTCGTCGAGATCGAAGCCACCGCGATCCTCGACTGACGTCCCACCGCATTCCGGGAGGTCACCTCGGCCGGGCTCGCCACGAAGTGGCGAAAAGCCGCTCCCGGCACTCGGGAGCGGCCTTTGCGACGCTGCGGTCACGCCGTCGGGATCGTCAGCCGAAGCGACTCCATCCCGATGTTGGCGCGTACCAGCCTGGCCCGGGGCGAGGTGCCCTCGGCGATGGCGTACTCAGGGATCCGGCGGTGCCACTCCTCGAAGAGGAGCTGCATCTCCAGACGCGCCAGATGCGTGCCGAGGCAGCGGTGGACGCCGACGCCGAAGCTGGTGTGCGGGTTGTCCGGGCGGTGGAAGTCGATGTCGTGGGGGCGCGGCCAGCAGGTCTCGTCCCGG
>NZ_MUNE01001254.1 GCF_002154605.1 Streptomyces milbemycinicus
CCGTCGGCCTGGTGGTCGAGGCCGCACTGGCGGGCGACGGCTTGCCCGCAGCGCGCCCAGCCACCGACCGTCGGCAGCGGCCTGTCCAGCAGGGTGACCAGCTCCCAGTAGGCGGGGTGGTCGCGTACGCCGTCCTCGGGACCGGCGGTGAGATGGGCAAGACCCTTGTCGTCCAGCTCCCGCCGGACGCGCTGCCAGGGGATGCCCCAGGCGCGGCGTACGGGACCCCCATGAATAGCCAGCTTCGCGGTGACGAGCCCGACGACGACGCTCTCGTCGTTCGTCCACAGGGGGCCGCCGCTGTAGGACTGCTCGATGTCCAGGGAGCGGTCGCCGCCGTCGAAGTAGCCGAACCGGCCGTCGCAGTTGGTCACTTCGGCGTCGGCGAAGACCCCCGGCTCCCCGCTGCCGTGCCAGGCGCGGACCCGCTGTTCCTTGGCCATGGGGTGCCAGGGCGGCGGCTGGAACGCGGGCGGCAGCGCGCCGGTCACGCGCAGCACTGCGAGATCGCCGTTCCACTCGTAGCCGCCGAGCCCGCCGTCGTCCAGCCGCGGCGGGATCCAGGCCGTCAGCTCGGCCTCGCGCTCGACGGTGATCTCCCGGGCGATGATCCGCACCCGCACCGCGACGGGACCCGGGTGGTCAGGGGCCAGCGGATCGGACCTGCCCAGGGCGCTGTTGACGACGTGCGCGCAGGTCAGCAGGTGCTGGCCGGGCAGCAGTACGGCGGAGCCGGCGGGCTCGCCGTCGGCCCCGGCCAGGACGGAGACCGCGGGCCGGGAGGAGGGCCCGCGGGTGTGGAACCACCCCATGGCTCAGGCGGCGGGGCCGGAACGGGGGCCGGAACCGGGGCCGGAACCGGAGTCGCCGTCCGGGCTGCCCGGCCCCGGCTCGGCCTCGGGTTCCGTCTCCGCCCCGGTCTCCGCCGAAAGCTGCCAGGTGGCCGAAACGGTCAGGCTGGCCTGCCCGTTGGCGCCTACGATGCCCAGCTTGAGGTCCTGCCCCACCTGCACACCGAACTGCACATTGATCTCATGCGGCGGGTTCGGCGCGGCGCACACCGCGTCGTGCACCTCCTGCAGCAGCGGGCCCAGCGGCCGCAGCACCGTACGCAGCGCGTCCGTGGCCAGCGCCGCGGCGAACCCGCCGCATGAGATCAATGTGCAGTTCGGTGTGCAGGTGGGGCAGGACCTCAAGCTGGGCATCGTAGGCGCCAACGGGCAGGCCAGCCTGACCGTTTCGGCCACCTGGCAGCTTTCGGCGGAGACCGGGGCGGAGACGGAAC
>NZ_MUNE01001255.1 GCF_002154605.1 Streptomyces milbemycinicus
GCCGACGACCCCGCGCCGAAGGCCGAGAGCGACACTCCGGCCGGGGCCGACACGACGGACGCGGCCGAAACGGAGCGGGAGCAGGCAGCCACCGCCGAAGCGAAGGAGACCGCCCCCGCGGCCAAGGCAGAGACGGAGGCGGAGGCAGAGGCAGAGGCCAACACTCCGGCCGCCGACGCGAACGCCAAGGCCACCGACGAAGGAGACGCCGCCATCCCCCTCAGCGACGTGGAGACCCGCGCGCCCGGGCTCGTCAGTCTGTACAAGAGCGCTGCCGACGCGCTGGCGCAGAAGGGCCTCGCGGGGCGGCGGGCCGCCGTTTATCTCGTGTTGGACCGGTCGGGGTCGATGCGGAGCTACTACAAGGACGGCACCGTCCAGCATCTCGCCGAGCAGGCCCTCGCCCTCTCCGCGAACCTGGACGACGACGGCACCGTCCCGGTCGTGTTCTTCTCGACGGACATCGACGGCACCGCGGATGTCGACCTGGCGAACTACAGCGGCCGCATCGAGGAGCTGCACTCCTCGCTCGGCCATATGGGGCGTACCAACTACCACCACGCGATCAAGGCGGTCATCGACCACTATCAGGCCTCCGGTGCCACCGACCCCGCGTTCGTGATCTTCCAGACGGATGGCGCGCCCACCAGCAAGGCCGCCGCCGAGAAGGCGCTGTGCGAGGCGGCGCGGCTGCCGATTTTCTGGCAGTTCATCGGGTTCGGGGACCCGGAGGCGAAGGGGT
>NZ_MUNE01001256.1 GCF_002154605.1 Streptomyces milbemycinicus
TCGTCTGGCCTTTCGGGCCGGGCGAGGGGGCATCTCAATGCCTCGTGTCAAGCCCTGTCATGTCCAGTTGGCGAGTCGAGTCACGCCGTCGTGGCATCGTCGAGGGAATCCCGAGTGCAGTGCAGTACGTTCCGTGTCCAGCTGAACACATAGTGTGATCAGCTCAGGGGAGAGGGATCCTTCATGCGCATTCGATCCGCCTGCGCCGTGGTCGCCGTAGCGCTAAGTGCGACCGTGCTCGGGGTGAGCACCGCCGACGCGACTGGGCCGCTGTCCGGCACCAAGATCCGCAACTGGCAGACCGGCTTCGTCCTCGGCGTCGCCGGCAACTCAACCGTCGGCGGCACCTCGATCCAGTACCAGACCGACACCAACGAACTGGCTCAGAAGTGGGCTATCGACCCGGTCACCAGCGGGACCTTCCTGCTGCGCAATCTCAACAGTGACATGTGTGTCACCGCTGTGGGCGGAGGCGGCTCCGAACCCCTCCAGCAGCGTCCGTGCGACCCCCGCTGGGACGAGCAGATCTTCAGCATGGAAGCTTCCAGCAGGCCCAACCGGTACCAGCTCAGGAACCAGGCCTATGGCCTGTGCGTGAACCCCGACGTCGCTGGCGTCAACGCCAACGCCCGAGTTATCGGCTGTAGCACCGCCAACAACTACAACACCCACTCGTTCGAGGTCCGCTGACCTTCAGGGCGGGGCAACACAGCAAGCCAGCAACAACTGTTCAGGGCCCGACCCGAAGAAGAGGTGTCCGAAGCCATAGGAGGTGGCTTCGGACACCTCTTTTTCGGGTCGGGCCCTGAACAGTTGTTGCTGGCTTGCTGTGTTGCCCCGCCCTGA
>NZ_MUNE01001257.1:0-218 GCF_002154605.1 Streptomyces milbemycinicus
GGCCCGGCCAGGTGCTCGGGTTCGAGTACGAAGACTGGGATCACGCGGTTGGTCTTCTCCTGGTATTCGGCGTACGGCGGATACGCGGCGACCGCGCGCTCCCACCACTGGGCCTTCTCGTCCCCGGTGAGCTCACGGGCCATCATGCCCTGGCGTTTGGGGCCGTCTTGGAGATCCACCTGCGGGTCGGCCTTGAGGTTGAAGTACCAGACCGGGTG
>NZ_MUNE01001257.1:286-601 GCF_002154605.1 Streptomyces milbemycinicus
CTCGCCCTCAAGAGGCATCGCATTCACCCCATTGTCGTGTATGGATTATGTCGGGACAGTCCAACACAAGCCTCGCGCGAAGGGGAGACCTCCGTTCCCGCTCTGCCGACAACTTCAAGTGAGACGGCAAGGTTCCGCCTGTCGCACCCGGCTTTGTGTCTCCGCAGGTCAGGGCATCCCCCGGCAGCAAGGTTGAATGAGACAGGACAGTTGCGGTCGGTGTCTGGTCAGATGCCGGGGGCGGCGAGGTGGAGCTGGCAGGCGCAGTCGAGTGCTTCTGCGGGGGTGCCCGTGGGCAGCCGGGAGTCCTCGTAG
>NZ_MUNE01001258.1:0-170 GCF_002154605.1 Streptomyces milbemycinicus
CAAGCCGAGCACCCGCTCGGCCTTGATCCGGAAGTCGGGGTCGGTGATGAAGATCCAGGAGCGCTGCTGCCAGGGTTTGAGCGCGTCGTCGGCCAGCCAGCGGCGCACGGTGGAGGCGGAGACCGAGCCGGCGATCGCCCGGGCGACGACCTCGCGGGCCAGCTCCGGGC
>NZ_MUNE01001258.1:238-501 GCF_002154605.1 Streptomyces milbemycinicus
GCCGAGACCGTGCTCGGCGAACCGGCCCCGCCAGCAGCGGACCGTGTCCAGGTGCAGGCCCGCTTCCCGGGCGATGCGCGCGTTGGAGCGTCCCCGTGCGGCATGCAGCACCACCTGCGCGCGCGTAACCGGTACTCGGTTTTGTGACCGTAGGCCATCTTCTTCAGCCGCTCGCGCTCGGCGGCGCGCGGGGCTATCGGGCGGGCGGTGGCAACGGGCAAGGCAGGCCGATGTGGGGCTTCGCCCTCTACTACGCCGGCAGC